>CAILRB010000107.1 GCA_903836465.1 uncultured Chlorobiaceae bacterium | reverse complement strand
TATCTCTGGCGCTTCTTGTGCCTGTTCTTACGACGCATCTTTTTACGCTTGTGTACCGCCATTTTATGACGTTTTCTTTTTTTTCCGCAGGGCATATAGTAAGTGTCTTTCCTCTTGTTTTAAAGGCAGATAATATAGGAATTTTTTTCTGAACTACAAATATTTTTAAGGTACAGTGGTAATCTTTGCCTGGCAAGACACATGATTGCAATCCAGTTCAATCATAGCTAACATTGTTTAAAAGCTCAACAGAGCATCAGGCATTCATGTATTTGAAAAAATCCTTGTTGTCTTTGGTATCGGCCATTTTCTCTCGCATGAACTCCATGCACTCAATCGGATTTTTATCAGCAAGATATTTTCTGAGAAGCCATGTTCTGGAAAGCTCATCCTGTGTAAACAGCAATTCCTCTTTACGGGTGCTTGAGCGAAGAATATCGATCGATGGAAATATTCGGCGCTCGGAGAGCCTGCGATCAAGCAGAAGCTCCATATTACCTGTACCCTTAAACTCTTCAAAGATAACATCATCCATCCGCGATCCGGTATCAATAAGCGCTGTGGCAATAATGGTCAAACTGCCGCCTTCCTCGATATTTCTGGCCGCTCCAAAAAAACGTTTAGGTTTGGTAAGCGCATTGGCGTCAATACCTCCCGAAAGAATTTTTCCGGAATGTGGAATGATGGTATTATGAGCCCTTGCAAGCCTGGTAATGGAATCGAGCAGAACCACAACATCCCTGCCAACCTCAACAAGCCGCTTTGCTTTTTCGAGAACCATATCCGCGACAAGAACATGGCGTTCCGGATCTTCATCAAAGGTGGAACTTACGACTTCTGCTGGCACACTCCGGGCCATGTCAGTCACCTCTTCAGGCCGTTCATCAATAAGAAGAACAATAAGATAAACTTCAGGATGATTTTTTATGATCGCATTGGCAATCATCTGCAACAGCATGGTTTTACCGGTTTTAGGCTGTGCGACAATCAAACCTCGCTGCCCTTTTCCGATAGGGGTAAAAATATCCATGATACGACCGCAAGCTTCTGACTGCTTGGTTTCGAGCTTGAATCGTTCCCGGGGAAAAAGAGGAGTCAGGTTTTCAAAGTAGGGTCTTTCCCTTGTGATTTCGGGATCGTTACCGTCAATCGTATTGATTTTCAGCAGGGCGAAAAACCGTTCACCCTCCTTGGGAGCCCTGACCTGCCCGGATACAGTATCTCCGGTGCGCATATTGAAACGTTTGATCTGCGATGGGGAGACGTAAATATCGTCAGGGGATGAGAGGTAGTTATAATTGGCTGATCGTAAAAAGCCGTAACCTTCAGGTATGACCTGCAGAACACCGGTGTTAACCATAACATTCCCACTTTCAGAATCGGTATTCTTCTGTGACTGGGCTTCGATAATCTTGAAAATCAGCTCTTCCTTGCGTAAACCTGCAGCCATCACACCCAGCTCTTTGGCTAAAGCATGCAGTTCAGCAACCTTTTTTTTCTGGAGCATGTTAATGTCCAGACCTTTAAAAATCGAATTGTTCGACATTGTATTTTTGTATTCAAAGCTTGTTGTTAAAAAAGCAACAGAAAAACGACGGATAGCACGTTACCTTTTGACCGTGCTCCCAACATCATGGTCAATGCCTCGCATTATAAACGGGGATTACCTTTAACGCTTTTTCATAGAACATGAAAGCAGAAAAAAGAAGATGACAGGGGAAGAACCTCTATACTTAAAAAAGGTATAATCACAACAAGGAATTATGGAAAGGAATTTATTCTTCTATTCATGAAGAATCTCTGTAGCTTGATTAAAATATAAAAAAAATTCCATAAAAACACGCATTTCAACTGATTGCTTTATCACAGACCTGCCGCAATAATCTCACCAGCCAGATAAAAAGAACCTGTCACAAGAATAAGGTCATCCATACCGGCTTTTTCAAGCAAATAGTCAAGTCCATCTCTCCCGTTATTGCATACTGTTGCCTTGGCCCCCTCTTTGTTGCATAAAGAGCAAAGTTCTTCAGCCGGAACGCTGCGTTCGGAAGGAATATTGACCAGCACAAACGAGCAGTCAAGGCGAAGAAGCTCGATAATAACCGCCCTGGCATCCTTGTCTGAAGCCAAACCAAGCATCACATAGAGCTCACGATATGCTTGCCGGAATGAACAAAGGGCATTGACCGTAGCCCGCATACCATCGGGATTGTGTGATACATCGAGAAGCACTGTTGGAGAGGTACCAATTCTTTCAAGCCTTGCTCTGTAGCCAGTCTGCAAAAGCTGTTCAAGACCTGAAGATATCTGCGCTGGCGCAATTCCGGCATCTTCGGCAACCATGACAGCAAGAGAAACATTGGATGCTTGAAATGATCCGGTAAGTGGTACCTTCAAGGAGGGGTAATCCCTGCAAGCTGTCCTCAGATCAAGCTCAAGCGCTCCTGGTTCCGCAGACAAGACCCTGCTTACGGAATCTCTTCCGACAACAAAAAGTGAAGCCTCGCATGATTCCGCCATCTTCTGGATCGGCAATAATGCTTCAGGTTCATTCACAGCAGTGAATACCCTGCTCCCTTTCTTGATAATAGCGGCTTTTTCAGCCGCAATCTCTGCAAGTGTCTCCCCCAGCCATGCGGTATGATCCCTGCCAATACTTGGTATGACGGTATAAGCAGAATCCAGCACATTGGTTGCATCAAGCCGTCCCCCCATGCCTGTTTCTACGATAGAGACGTCAACTCCCTCATCGGCAAACCAGGCAAATGCAATGGCTGTTGTCGCTTCAAAAAAGGTGCACTGGTTTTCAATGACCAAACGTTGCAAGAGTGAACAGTAGTGAGCAACTTTTTCTCGAGGAATCTGAGCACCGTTAATACGAATTCTTTCTGTGAAATCGACAAGATGAGGAGAGGTGTAGAGTGCGGTTTTCTTGCCCCCTGCCTGAAAGATCGAAGCAAGCGCAGCAGCAACAGTTCCTTTACCGTTCGTGCCGGCAATATGAACAACCAGCCCCAGTCGCCTCTGCGGTGACCCCAGAAAATTGAGGAGTGTGTGTACACGATCAAGGCCGGGTTTAATACCGAACCGGTGCAAAGGATAAAGAAAATCGAGAGCTTCCTGGTAAGTCACCGTTAGCTCCTAACTCTTATGAATTGAAACAAGCGCTGCTTTAACGACCTCTTCGACAGTAAGGCCTGTGTTTTGTTCGAGAATGCTGACAACGGCTTTTTGAACTGTAAGCCTCGAAAATCCAAGCGTTACAAGAGCATTGACAGCATCTTCCCTCAACCGGTTTGCAGGAAGCGAAACAGGGTCAACCTCACCTTGAACAGGAGAAAGTTTCAGAAGTTTATCCCTCAGGTCAAGGATAATCCTGGCTGCGGTTTTCTTGCCAACACCGGTAATTCCGTAAAGCCGTTCTGGAGCATTGCCAAGAATAGCTTGATGAATATCCGGAACCTGCATTCCGGAAAGAATTGCAAGTGCAAGCTTTGGGCCAACACCTGAAACCAATAAAAGCAAGCGAAACAACTGACGCTCCTCCTCCCGGGAAAATCCATAAAGCTGCAGGGTGTCCTCCCTGACATAAAGATGGGAAAAAAGAAGTACCTCGCTACCCGGTTCGGGTAACTGACGGTTTGTCGTCGCAGAAATAAGGAATCGGAAGGCGACACCAGAAACTTCTACAACCGCCTCTTCAGACAAAACTGTAACCAGCTTGCCGCGAAAATATGCAAACATGAATCGATGGTATGGAAATCCGAACTGAAAAAGCCACTCAGTCCGGATGTCAGACAACGAAAATCACTTCTGATCTTGCCAGCAGATTACCTACCCTTAATCAGCCTTCACATAACTGTTTAATAGCCGTGTCAACTGTGATTTCCTGCGAGACGCTTTATTGGCGTGAATGTAATTCTTTACCCCAAGGCGATCAAGTTTCTGGACAGCCGAGCGATAGGCAACCTCGACAACAGCCTTGTCCGCACTGGTATCAATCAGTTTCTGCATGGTTTTAACAAGAACTTTCAGCTCTTTTTTTCTTGCTCTGTTCCTGGCATTTCTTCTTTCTGACTGCCGCAGTCTTTTTTCAGCAGATTTGTGTAAAGGCATATACGCTTAGAATGTAATATTGTTGAATAACAAAAGGCATGTAATATAGAAGAAACAAATCAAACGGCAAACAAGAAAAATAATGGCGGAACCAAGCATATCGTCTTTCAAGAGAGCCTCCTTCTCTTCTCCCTGAAACCACTCCCCCAACACCCAGTATACTCTTCATCCCTCTTTTTTCTTATATTGGGCAAAATTTTCATTATGATAACCTCGTTTTTATGAGCCTGATGATCAGTGTTTCCGGGATAAGAGGAGTTGTTGGCGAAAGCCTTACTCCAAAAAATCTCACTGCTTTTGCAATGTCTTTTGCTGCCTGGACTCTTCAGCGAAATCATGAAAAAAAAGCCAGAATTGTTATTGGCAAGGATACCCGGCCAACCGGAAAAGCTATCAGTGATCTGGTCAGCAATACGCTGCTCCTTTGCGGGTGCGATGTTATCGATCTTGGTATCGCTACAACTCCAACCGTAGAGATTGCCGTTGTAGCTGAACAAGCTGATGGCGGACTTATTATTACAGCATCACACAATCCTGTTGCCTGGAATGCTCTGAAAATGCTCAACCACCTTGGGGAGTTTTTAAGCGCTCAAGAAGTAGATGAACTCCTTGATATTGCTGAAAAAGAGCAATTTGTCACTGCACGCTGGGATTCCATTGGAACAATCAGCCATAAGAACGAGTATGACGACTATCATATTGAAAAAGTCCTTCAGTTGCCCTGTATCGATTCAGCTTTAATAGCCAGAGAACGATTCAAGGTACTTGTTGACTGTGTTGAAGGTGCTGGCTCTTCGATTGTTCCCAGGCTTTGTGAACGGCTTGGTATTGAGCGCGTTGTGCAAGTTGCCTGTGGTGGAACCGGCCTCTTTCCCCGAAACCCTGAACCCATTGAAGAAAATCTCTCCGGCACCATCGCTGCACTCCGGAAGAGCGGATGTGACTTTGCCCTGATTGTTGATCCCGATGTTGACCGGCTTGCTCTTCTCTGCGAGGATGGCACGCTCTTCGGAGAAGAGTACACGCTGGTGGCTTGTGCGGATTTTTACCTGAAGCACAAACCTGGGCCAGTGGCAAACAATCTTTCAAGCAGCCGGGCACTCCGCGATATTGCCGACCGGTACGGGGTGGCATGTTACAGTGCCAAAGTGGGCGAAGCCAATGTCAGTGCGGTGATGAAAGAAAAAGCAGTTGTGATTGGCGGTGAAGGAAACGGTGGAGTCATTCTGCCTGAGTTACACTACGGACGTGATGCTTTGGTCGGCATCGCGCTGATTGTTCAGGCATTCACTCTCTGGCGCAGCGAAAACAACCGTGGAACACTGTCACAATTCAGGCATCATTTCCCTGATTATTTTATGTCGAAGCAGAAAATTGTACTCGACAATGCAGATCGGGGATCTCTTGAAAAGATATTTGCCGATATAGCCTTGCACTTCAATAGTGCCGAAGTAAACACACTTGATGGACTGAAACTTGATTTTGCAAACAGTTGGGTTCATTTACGACCATCAAATACCGAACCTATCGTGCGAATCTATGCCGAAGCACTGTCAAAAGCCCAGGCAGATGCGCTGGCCATTGAATTAAAAGGTGAAATTGCAACAAGAGGCTCAGGCCCGGACAAGCATGAGTAACGACTCGACAAAAAAAAGCTTTAGGCCACAGCAGGATGATACGCTGCAAAAAGAGAAAAAAAGTTCGGTGGACCGCTATATCATCGCCCGACTTTTCAGCTATATCAAGCCCTATAATAAACTTGTTGCAATAGCCGTAGCCATCACCATTGCCGGCTCTTTTCTTGGTCCGTTGAGGCCGTATCTAACCAAAATCGCCATTGACGATTATATCGCCCGAGGCAATTTCAAAGGGCTGGCCGTGATCAGCCTGTACCTTGCAGGCGCCATTCTGCTTGACGGTGTGAAGCAATATATCACCACATGGATGACACAGATTATCGGCCAGAAAGCGGTGCTCGACATCCGGATGGATATTTTTACTCATCTGCAGAAGCTTCCTGCCAGGTTTTATGACCGAAACCCCATAGGGCGCCTTATCACCCGGACAACAAATGATGTTGAGTCACTGAACGAGATGCTCTCCAGCGGAATAATAACTATTCTGGGCGACCTTCTGCAGCTCCTGTTCATTGTTGTGCTTATGGCCTGGATAGACTGGCAACTGACCCTTATCGTTCTCGCCATTCTTCCCCTTATGATCTATGCGACCATAGCATTCAAAAACAAGGTCCGAATTGCATTTCAGGATGTTCTCACCCACATAGCAAGACTCAACACTTTTTTTCAGGAGCATCTGACCGGTATGACTATTGTACAACTCTTTAACCGGGAAGAGCGAGAGGCGGGAAAATATGCTGCTATCAATGCGGACCACCGGGATGCCAATATCCGGACAGTTTTTTATTTTTCGATCTACTATCCGCTGATTGAGGTGCTGAGTTCGGCGGCAGCCGGTCTTGTGATATGGTACAGCGGTGTCAGGCTGCTCAAGGCGGATCTTACTATCGGAGTTGTTGTCTCGTTTGTTCAGTATATCTGGCTCTTTTTCCGTCCGTTACAGCATCTTTCTGACCGGTTCAACGTTATTCAGACGGCCATTGCAAGCTCAGACCGCATTATTCGCCTCCTTGATGAAAAAGAGGGGATTGAAGATCCATCAGGACTGAACAATCTCGATTCGTTCAAAGAAAGCATTGAGTTCAAGAATGTCTGGTTTGCCTACGAAAGCGAAAACTGGGTATTGAAAGATATCTCATTTACCCTCAGGCATGGAGAAAAAATTGCGATTGTCGGCGCTACGGGAAGTGGAAAAACGACGCTGGTCAATATCATTTCAAAGCTCTATCCTTTCGCAAAAGGGTCAGTGACCATAGACGGTATTCCGCTGGAGCAGATAACGGAACTCTCGGTGAGAAAGCTGGTTGGTGTTGTCATGCAGGATGTCTTTCTCTTTTCAGGAACCATAAGGGAAAACCTGGCCTTTGGCAATCCTGACGTCACTGACGAGGCACTTGAGGAGGCCGCAAGGGTTGTCGGTGCTGACCGGTTTATTCAACAGCTTCCTGGTGGTTACCAGTACAGGGTCCTTGAAAACGGCACTGGCCTTTCTTCCGGGCAAAAACAGTTGATCGCCTTCGTCCGGGCGCTCCTCTACAATCCGGAAATCCTTGTGCTTGATGAGGCCACCAGCTCGGTTGACACTGAAACCGAGTCACTTATTGATGCGGCCACTGCCCGCCTCATGAGTGAGCGCACCTCCATTATTATTGCCCACAGACTTTCGACCGTTCAGAAAGCGGACAGAATTATTGTGCTGCATAAAGGAGTGATCAGGGAGAGCGGAAATCACCAGGAGCTTCTTGCAAAAAGAGGACTTTACTACAAGCTTTACCTTTTGCAGCACCCCGAACAAACCCTTCCCGGAGCGTTATAAACTCTACAGACTGCTGTCCCTGAGGACACTCACCGGTTCAAGTTTAGCCGCCCGTGCTGACGGCAGAATAGCCGCAAGTGTACTGATAAGAACGGTTACACCGATGATGAGCAAAAAATAAACTGGATTGTAAGACATGTTGAATCCGGTTTGGGTCAGTGGTCCCTGGGAACTTTCAATTGGAAGGCTTGCCATCAACTTGATCGATCCAACTGCCAGCACTCCTCCCGCAAGTGCTCCAGCCAATCCGACCATAAAACCTTCAAAAATAAAGAGGCCGACCAACTGCGGTGCAGAAAACCCGAGCGACTTCATAATGGCAATGTCCCTGCTTTTTTCGAAAACCGTCGTAACGAGAATATTGGCTACTCCGAATCCTGAAACAACGCCGACAAACGCCACCAGAGAAAAAACGATATAGCCAATACGGGCGAACAAAGAGAGAATACTTGCATTTTCCTCTTGCCAGGTCAGGCAGCGGTACCCGGTAATACCCTCCAGATCTTTGGCCAGTGAAGCATTGTCAAAAGGATCAGAGACTTTAAGCGCTATGCCTGAAACCTTGTTCGGTGGCAATCCTTCAATAATTTGACCAAGCTTGAGAGATGCCAGGACACTGTTATCAACCGCATTGATACCAGAAAAAAAAATACCGGCAACTTTGCACTGCCGACTCTTTCCTGATGAAGGAATGATAATAACCTGGTCATTCAATTTGAGATTCATATCTCTCGAAACAGTCCTTCCGACAAGAAGCGCATTGGATGTTTTTTCAAACATAGTGATGTCGCCCTGTATCAGTTTTTTCCCGATGCCGCTGATAGCATTCTCCTTCTCTATCAGCACTCCTTTGAGAAGAAGTGGCTGGTTGCGACTTCCTTTTACCGCCATAACCTGTGACTCAACATAGGGCGAGGCCACAAGAACTTTTTTTTCATACTCATGCGAACCGAATACCGTGAGAATCTGACGATAGTTCCGCACCTCTTCACGCTCAAGCTTCTGGATATTGTTATCAACAAAAGCAACTGCAGAAGCGCTTTCTTTATCAATGAGGTTGAGAGGCATCGGGTGAGTTTTCTCGCCTTTAACCGTTATATGAGGCGCAACATTCACAATTGTCTCCACGAAAGAGTCAAGCAACCCCCGCATCAGTGAATTGGTGGTAATCAGCACCATGGTGCTTATAGCCACACCAAAAATTGTGGTCAATGTCTGCCGACGACGTCCGAACAGATGACGCACTGCTATATCAAACAATGTTTTCAGCATGGTCCCTCCTTCAAGATGGAGGTGAAAAATTATAGAATTTTTATTAAGTTATATGCCTTTTAACATGAAGAATTACAAATCATTCAAGGAATCTTTCCCTGCGGCATGAGCGACACGAAAAACAATATAACAATTGAGCGCAAGCATAGCCATGTAGAGATATGTCTTCATGGTGATATTGGCTTTAACCGGAAAACTACCGGCCTTGAACGATTCGAGTTTGAGCATAATCCCCTTCCGCAACTTTCATTCTCCGATATTGACCTTTCTACCACCTTTCTTGGCAGAAAAATTGGCGCTCCGCTCATGATCTCATCCATGACGGGAGGATTCGGTGAAGCAGAAGTTCTAAACCAGCGTCTTGCAGAAGCCGCTGAACATTTCAACATTCCACTTGGTGTTGGCAGCATGCGACAGGCACTTGAAAACTCTTCGCATCGCAAAAGCTTTTCTGTTACAAGAAAATATGCTCCTTCCGTCCAGATCTTTGCCAATATCGGAGCTCCCGAAATAGCAAAGGGTGTGACTGAGCATAATCTCAATACCCTGCTTGAGCTGGTGGAAGCCGATGGGCTGATCGTACACCTGAACGCAGCACAGGAACTTTTCCAGCCTGAAGGGAATACTGATTTCCGCAATGTTCTTGAAAAGCTCTTAATAATCACACGAACAATTCCTGTCCCTGTTATTGTCAAAGAGGTCGGATGCGGCATCTCCGCTTCTGCCGCACGCCAACTCATCGAGGCTGGTGTAAAAGTCATTGATGTCGCTGGTGCCGGTGGAATCAGTTGGCAGAAAGTAGAAGAGATCCGCTATACACGACAGTTCGGACAGGACAACCGTTTCAGCCTGCCCGCTCTCGAAGAGCTGCTGAACTGGGGAATTCCTACCGCACAATGCCTGCTTGATATCAGCAAGCTCAAGAAAGAGTCTCCACAATTCAGCGCTCTTGAAGTTATTGCTTCCGGAGGAATTCAATCCGGCACTGATATCGCCAAATCGCTGGCACTTGGAGCACAGCTTGCTGCGTCAGCAAGATATCTTCTTAAAGCCCTTCACGAAGAGACTCTTGAAAAGACCATAGAATCCTGGCTGAACGACCTCAGGGCAGTCATGTTCCTGACCGGTGCCCCCACCATTGAGAAACTTCGGAACAAAAAACTTATTATTATACAATGACCGATTTCATAATGACCACGCCCATTACCCAGGAACTTGTAGAAAAAAAGTACGATCTCTGCCACTCGCTGATCAATGATGCACTCGGAAAATGTTTCGACAGGGAGAGTCCGATCACGCTTTATGAACCAGCAAGATATATTCTTGAAGGTAAGGGAAAAAGGATTCGACCTTTTCTGACACTGCTTGCCTCTGAAGCGGTATGCGGTTCTTCAGAAGAGGCCCTTAATGTCGCCCTGGCGGTAGAAATTCTCCACAACTTCACTCTGATCCACGACGATATCATGGACCAGGCAGAACTCCGTCACGGCAGGACTACTGTACACAAGCTCTGGAACATCAATGCCGCTATCCTTTCGGGAGATATGATGATTGCCTATGCTTATGAACTCGCCTTGCAGGCAAAAAGTAATCGCCATGCCGAACTCGTCCATATTCTGAACCACGCAAATATCACTATTTGTGAAGGGCAGGCGCTTGATATGGAACTTGAAGACAAAAATGACGCCACAATAACCGACTATCTTGATATGATTGCAAAGAAAACCGGATGTCTTATTTCGGCAGCTCTCGAAGCTGGCGGTGTTGCTGGCAACGCAACAGAAGAGCAGCTTAAAAAGCTTGTTTTTTTTGGTGAAAAAATTGGACAGGCCTTCCAGATACAAGACGATTATCTTGATATCATGGCTGTTAATGGCAAATCCGGCAAAATTGTTGGCGGAGATGTCATCAACGGTAAAAAGACCTACCTGCTGCTTCGATCTCTCGAACTGACGACAGGCACAGATCATGATCTTCTGAACTCCGTTATCATCAATAAAGGCATAGGTGCAGAGAGGGTTCCTGAAGTAAAAGCAATCTACAAACGATGTGGCGTCCTTGAAGAAACAGCATCACTGATAAACCGAAATACCGAAGAGGCACTAACGGCAATTGAGGCCTTGCCTTATGCTGAGGGACGGGAATACCTTAAGGGATTTGCAAATATTCTCATCAAAAGGGACTTCTGACTTCAGCGCATTATGACACTCTCCTCAGCAATGGAAAACAGGGTGCTGCTGCTTGTGTTGACCCTTATTCCGGGAATCGGCCCCGCAAGAATCAAGGCAATCACCAGGCATCTGCCTGACCTGACGGAGGTTCTGCATACAGGAGTGGATGATCTTATGAACATGCCGGGAATCGGTGAATCTCTGGCACGACAGATTCACCATTTTCTTCACCATACAGCAACAAGGCTGGCTGCTGAGAAAAGAGCAGAAGAACAAATTGCCATGCTTCACCGCTACAACGCCAGCATGGTCACCATTCTTGACCCTGATTACCCTCCCCTTCTGCAGGAAATTTATGACCCGCCTCCCTGTCTCTTTGTACGCGGAAAACTTCCTTCCGAGCCTACTCCCGGTCTGGCCGTTGTGGGCACACGATATGCCTCCCTCTACGGCAAACAAACAACTGCGCTGCTCTGCCGGGATTTGGTTAACTCCGGAATTATCATTTTCAGCGGCCTTGCTTATGGAATTGATATGGCGGCACATACCGCAACTCTTGAAAACAAGGGAACAACCATCGCCGTCCTCGCAAGTGGCGTCGACACTATATATACCGACCCGCATGGAAAAGTATGGCCAAAAATAATTGAACAGGGCGCAATCATTTCGGAAGAGTGGCTTGGCTCGGAGCTCTCTCCCGGAAAATTTCCGAAAAGAAATCGCATCATATCAGGAATTTCTTCCGGAACCATCGTCATAGAATCAGATCTGAAAGGAGGTTCGCTTATCACTGCCTCTACAGCCCTTGAACAAAACCGGGAGGTTTTTGCTGTACCAGGAAGCATTTTTTCCCGAACTTCACGGGGAACAAACAAGCTTATCCAGCAGGGACAGGCAAAGGCAGTCATGAGCGTTGACGATATTATCAGCGAGCTCGGACCGCTATTTGCAAAAAGCTGTTCCGAAAGATCCGGATTACAGAATCATGAAAAGATCAACCATCTTACCACGATAGAAAAGACCATTATACACTGCATGGGCTCAGAACCAATTCATATTGATGCATTGGCAACTGCGTCAACCATTGATGTATCCTCACTTCTGGTTCATCTTTTTGAACTTGAACTGAAGGAAACCATAGTGCAACAACCAGGACAGTTTTTCCAGAAAAGAATTTTTTGAGTCCACAAACCGTTAAACATTCAGGTTTTTCAGCTTCGTATAGTTTTTTAGCAAGGAATTATTACCTTTAAAGCCATGGTTGCGATCTATTATAAGCCTAAGGTATAGAATCATTAACAAAAACTAATTTAAACAATACAATTGATGACTCACTCGAAAGGTTTTCTAAACATGTCTCGCCGTATCATTATGGCAGTTGCGCTAAGCCTGGTACTGGCTGCACCCCAATCATTCGCCGCACAAGAAGCCGGGAAGGTCAGTGTTGTCGATTCAGGAAAAATTCTGCAGCAATTGCCCGAAACAAAACAGGCTGAAGTCACCCTGCAGGCAACAGTCGCGCCACTGCAGAAAGAGCTTGAACGCATAAATAAGGACTATCAGAAATCAGTCGCAGATTACCGAAAAAAAGCTGGATCTATGACAAAAACAGCCAGAGAGCAAAAAGAAAAGGAACTTAATCTTCAAGGCCAGGCTGTTGAAAAATATCAACAGGAACAGTTCGGGCGTGGTGGTGTTGTTGAAAAGAAACAACAGGAACTGCTTATTCCGATCCGGCAGAAAGTATTGGCCGCCGTCGAATCCATTGCTCAAAAGGAAGGTTCCAGTCTCGTTCTGGAAAAAAGTATTGCTGTCTATGTAACTCCTGAAAATGATCTCACGTTCAAGGTGATGAACCAGTTGAATATCAAGTAAGTATTTTCTGATTTGAAAAAAGTTATTGTTCTTTTTCTGCACGTTCTTCTGATTTTGTCAGGGTGCGGCGATTCTGTCAAGCAACGCCGCTCTTCTGATACAGCCTTTATTGGTCTTAATCACCCCGTACAGGAAGGCTGGACAATCAGGATTGCCCTTACAGAATCAGGTATAAAACGTGGAGTCATTGACGCTGGACATGGAGCGGAATACAGAGTAAATGGCAAAAGCGAACATCATCTTGATGGAGGAGTCAGGGTTAACCTCTTTGACGCCAATGACCATGCGACAACAACCATAACGGCACAAAAGGCAGTTATCCATGACAATCAGGATATTGAGGCTCTGGGCAATGTTGTCATTACCTCAGGAGTTTCCGGAAACACAACTGTTATAAAAACGGAGTATGTCAAAAGAATCGCCAGCGACAAAATGATTCGTTCAGACAGGTTTGTTACTATTTCCAGGATTGATGAAACAATTCGGGGAGAGGGTTTTGAGAGCGATCAGGCCTTGAAAAAGTACCGGATTTTCCGGGGAAGCGGAGAGGCATTTATAAAACAATAGAAGTATTTTTGTTCATGAAATTACACGTTTCACCAGAAGTATTTTCTCTCCCTTTCCTCTCTTTTCAAATCCTTTCAGAAACCTATTATTTTAAAGCAGCTTAGAGACTCCGACCTTTCTCTTTTATTCCCTTTTCATTCTGTTTTTTCCCTTCCTTTTTGTAAATTTCCGCTCAATTTGTTAAGTTTTTGTAAAACTGAGGCAAGGTTTACAATCAAAACGGGCTGATAAGATGGCTGTTTATGTTCGAGAGATTAAGCTGAAAGATGGTGGCGTTTCCTTCAGTATCGACGTTTACCATAAAGGTCGGCGGCGGATGGTGAAAACAAAGATTCAGACCAGCAGACCGACAGGCAGGGAGTACCTGAAGGCAAAGAGGGATGCTGAGACAATGGCAAATGAATATGAAGATCGGCTGAAGGTTGACCCTGATAGAGTGTTTAACGGCGATGAAAAGCAATGCGATGACTTCCTTGATTATTTCAAGAAGATGGTCGATGTAAAAAAAAATGCATCAAGCTACAGGAATGCGTTTAAGCACCTTCAGGATTTTAACGGAAAGAGGCTATTACCGGTAAGCAGCATCACACAGGTATGGGCTGAAGGATTCAGAGCCTATATAGATAGCTTGCCTATAAAAGAGACCACAAAGAAGAATTACTTCCTTTCCCTAAAAGTGATTCTCAACGAGGCTACAAGAGAAAACCTGATTCCTGATTTTGCCAGAAAGCTGAAGACGTTCAAAAAGAATGATGTGGCTTTGAAATACTTGACCATTGACCAGATCAAAACACTTGAGATGACACCATGCAAGAACCCAGCGATAAGAGCAGCGTTTCTTTTTGCTTGCTTCACCGGCTTGAGAGTTTCTGATTTGATGGCTTTGCAGGATTCTGATATTCAGCACGATGGCGAACGCTTAACGATTCGCTACAAGATGCAAAAGAACCAAAAGTATCAAGTGTTAACATTAGGCGCGCAGGCTATCAAATATCTAAACGAGGCAAGGGCTTTACATGAGTTCAGGCAGCCTGAAGACAATCGGGTTTTCATGTTACAAACGAATAGCGGTTGCTTGAAAATATTGCACCGGTGGGGTGAAGCGGCGAGCATCCCCTTCTCGTTGGGCTTCCATTGCGCGCGTCACTCATTCGCAGTATTGAGCCTTCAGAACGGCGTGGATTTATACACCGTCAGCAAACTGTTAGGGCACGCTGATATTGTCACTACACAGGTGTATGCCAAAGTGATGGATTCAGCAAAAACGGCGGCAATGGATAAACTGCCTTCATGGTAAATATTCTCCTTTACTTTATAAGGGATATTCCGAAAAGATTCAATAGGCAAGAAAAGACTTTCCTCTGGCAGTTGGCCACATCCAGGCCTGAAGCTCCTCGCTGCACATACCTCTATCTCATCCCTACTATAAATCCCACAAGCGGCCTCTAACAGAGAACCTGATAGGGGATGCTTTGTCGGCGAAGTTATGACCACAGGCCATTACCGGAGCATAGGCAACAAGATCCACACAACAAGCCAATAAAGGATGACAGAACCTATCTCTGGCTTCCATAGAAGAGTTTTTGCTGTGAGTGTAGGATATGCAGGATATGTACCCTTTCAGAAGAGCAAAAATATTACCAGTCTCTAAAATAGGCTTTTCGCTATTTTGATTGGGTAAAAATGATAGTGCACGGATAAAGAAGCTACAGCCAACGTTATGAAAGACAGAGGCCGTTTTCAATGATCCCTTGGCTTACAAGCACCCAAGCTTGTTGCATACTCAGTCCTCGATGTTGGACAGATGAAAAAGAATATAACAGCGAGAGGTTAAACGGCAGTTGTGGAGAGGAGAGTTTTGGTAAAAAGGGGCTTATGTGAGTACTATGGGTCGTCATGATGATAAAACCCCATAAAAAAAATATGTTAAAAATCAGGACAGAGGAAATGAGTATAAAATGCAATATAATAAGTACTTATGGCTCTTCTAATACCTCGAATCAAGCTTCGATGATATCTTTATTTGTGTCGCATTGAATATTTTTGCTCTTCCAAAAGGGTACATATCCTACATATCCTACATTAAAACCATTCGACCACATGGACGAACTCTTGTTTACAGCCGACGACTTGAAAAGATACAAGGACAATTCTTATTTATTTGAAATTGTTAATCCCGGCGAAAAGGAAAAAGCAAAGGCTATTCAGAAATATTTCGATAATGAAAAGGCAATCGAGTGGCTTCAAAAGGGCTATTATGAGGCCGATGAACAAGAGTATGCTTGTGATAAGTTTGGGTTCACAATTGCAAGTGCATTAATGTGGTATGCAAGATTTCAAAACTTTATAGCTGAAGAGAATAATTCTTTCAACATCTATTTAAAGCGACCGGAAAACTGGATTGAGATAGCCAAAATGATCCAGAGAAATAGATTGCATACCAAGAAAATTCTTATTGATAATTCTGCTCATACCACAGCAGTCAAGGCTTTGACATGCTGGAACTACATGATGCCAAATTTGGTAAGCTATAACAATGTGCATGAAAGGGAGCAGTCAAAGCCCTGCACAAAAGGAGAAGAAATTACCGATAACAGGGACGATGCGTCCAGGCCAGATCAGACATTGGAGACCGCAGCTTCGGCGGGAGCACAGGAACAACGAGAAGTAATAGCAAACAGGATACTTCAAAACCTATATGATATAGCAAGCGAGCCGGAACGGCAGAAATACTTTTTTTCAGGCCGTGGCAGGCATGGAAACCAGAATGAATACTTCGCGTCAAGTCTTGACCAATTCATAAAAGATAGCGGTGGAAGTATAGTGATGGAGAGGTTTATAAAAGATTACGTTCGTCCATTTAAACGCAAGTTGCAAAACGGTATAACGGACAAAGAAAACGGATAACGGACATAGCCGTTTCCGTTTTCGATTCAGCCTATCTGCGATGCTTATAATTTAGAAACCTTGAGGAAAGGTTTGTCTTAACTCTAAATAATAAGCTAAATGACAACAATGGAAACCAGCCAGCTATCCCCTGCGATTCAGCAGAGGCCACAGCGCACTCTCTCCACAGAAGGAGCAATTCAGTATTTCCAAGAAGTTCACGGGCTGAAGATTGCTCGCGCCACACTTTACAAGAAGAAATGCACCCAGCCTGACACCTTCCCCGGCAGGCGTTCCCCATTCGGGCGGCTTGTGTTCGACCCGTTGGAGATCGACCGCTATATGATGACCGGAAGCGCAAGGGCAGCCGTTCAGACTGAAGGAGGTCAAGCATGAGACCGAACAAGAAAAAAGCCGGTAGCGGGCAAGCCACCGGCAATAACGTGCATTCATTGGGCGCGAACAATGGGCATTGTTCACAGAATGAATATAAGGGAGGTTACAGAGATTCCCAACCTCTTAATGTTTATGCCTTTTGCCGGAAAGCACAACGGGCAATAGGTGATTGTTTCGTTTTGCTGAAGAGTTTTCCTTCTTGCATACGGCACTGTTATTTCGTTGGCAGTGACGGCGAGCCGTTTGCAGGAACTGAGCGGAGGGCCGGAGCATGAGTACTACAAATAACAAAGGGATATTTCCGGGAATGCTTCAGCAGTTTGGGAAAGTTGATTTTCAGGCGTTGGCATACCCTGAACTTGCCCAGCTTCGAGCCGACCTGAAGGCGGCAGAAGATGCAGAGGCGGTGAAGGCGATTCAAAAGCAGCTCGACGGGTGCAAGCCAACACAAAAACAAATCATTGTTCTTGGGGTTGAGTATGTGCTGAATCTTTGCCTTACCAATAACTGGCAGCTTGCATCCCATCGTGGGCGTGTTTACGCGTATAATGGCGCGTATTGGCAGGTAGTTGATGAAGCCGACCTGAAACAATTTCTTGGGCAGGCACTTGAGAAAATGGGTGTCCGCTTTGTTGAAGCAAAGTATTTCCGGTTTCGTGATGACCTGACGAAGCAATTTTACACGAGCGCACATTTACCAACCCCAGAGCGTGACAAATGGACGGTTTGCATAAACCTGAAAAACGGAACTTTGACTGTTGGCAAGGGTGGCGTTCAGCTTCGAGGGTTCAGGCCGGAAGATTTCCTTCGTTATCAGCTTGCCTTTGATTACGACCCAGTAGCCACAGCTCCGGTATGGTTAGCATTCCTTCATGCTATGCTGCCAGACCCCGAATCACAAAGAGTTCTCGCTGAGGCGTTGGCATTGGCGTTTCTTCCTTCCAGCATTCGGAAACTTGAAAAGATACCAATGCTTAAAGGGGATGGGGAAAATGGCAAATCAGTGGTTATGGATATCTTCCGGGCCATTCTTGGTAGGGAGAACGTTTCAGGGCATAGCTTGAAGCTATTAACCGGCAATGAAAACGCACGGGCAGATCTTCAAGACAAGCTAATCAATATTGCTTCGGAGATCGGCGGTATTGCTGATTCTGACAACTTCAAGTTGCTTGCCAGTGGGGAACCGGTTTCAGCCAAATTCTTGTTTAAGGACGTTTTCACAATGGAGGGTTACGCAAGGATTATCTGCAATACGAACAAGCTACCTCCAGAGGTTGAAAACTCTCATGCTTTCTTCCGACGGTTCCTGATTATCCCGTTCAATGTGACGATTGATCCAGCAAAGAAAGATACCGGACTTGCAAAAAAGATTATCGAAACAGAGTTACCGGGTGTTCTGAATTGGATTCTTGACGGCTTGGCGCGATTGCTGAAACAAAACGATTTTTCACCATGCGAGGCATCAGATCAGGTGTTGCAGCAATACAAACACGATAGCAACAACGTTGCGGTGTGGCTTGAAGAGAACGGGTATCAGGCTTCAACAACAGGGCAAGAAGAACCGGCAAATCGACTTTACCAGAACTACCGGACTTTTTGCAAAGGCCAAGGATTCTGGGCTGTAAGCAGTAAAACCTTTGCCCAGCGAATGGGGACAGCAGGTATTAAGAAACACCGTAAGAGCGGATGCGTGGTGTATTTCATTGCCAAACCTGACCTTGAAAAGTAGATGTGATAAAGCGATAAAAAAGGCTAATTCTTGAAGTCGGCCTGTTCAGAGCCGGGAAGGGGTGCCTGAGAAAATATCAGCACCCCATCGGCTTCATAATTTTCCGGTGAGGTTCCGGCAATGATTTGTGGCTCTATTAAAGGAGAAACCATCCCCAAAAAACAGGGTTATACCACTTTTTAAGGTAAGAAAAATATAAAGCAAACTGATAGCCTATGAGTAAACAAAAGCTACGTACTTGGACGCCAGAGCAGCGGGCAAGGCAGGCTGAATTGATCAAAGAACAAAAGCCTTGGGAAAAGTCAACTGGGCCGAAAACTGAAGCAGGAAAGGCAGGCGTTTCACAAAATGCCTATATAAGTATTGATGATATGACCCATCCACAGCTTATAAGAAAGTACGGAAGGGAACTTAGGAAGTTCCACCATCATAAACGGATGCTGAACAAGATAGTAGCCCTGTTGTTTACAAAAGATTCGGCGACAGGATTACCGGTTTTCATGAAGGGTTCTTTGACTATCTCTAAAAGCTCTTGAAGTAATGTGAATGAACCTCAAACTGTTTTCTATTATAGGATTATCTACTTTGAGAACAGTATCCAAAACACACTATGTCCAGAAAAAAAGGTAACAAAGAGGAGCAACAACCTCAAGACACAAACCTCGTCGTAACAGCACAAGGCATTCAAGAGATTCAGCAAGTGCCAGAAGCACAGGATCTTGATCTTGACACGCTCACGAATATTTACCGCCGTGGCAGTTTTGAAGTTATTCAGGCACTCTTCTCTCAGGCCTCCTTGGAGGCAGAACGATTGGAGAGTATACGGAAGAACCTCAAAAGAGTAGAAGAGAAGCTCTTTGACCCGCTCAACATTGAGACCATGAGCAATGATGAGCTTATCAGGATAGCTGATCTTGGTCAAAAGGCGGTTGGTGGATCTACGAATCATCTGTTTAAACTCCAAAACGGAATGACTACTTGCCTGGAGGTTATTGGAACTCTACAGAAAAGTCAACAATCGAGTACCAACGCAAAAATTGATAACCCCGACCTTGATTTAGTGAAGAGAGAGCTGGGTGACATTCTCCTTCAGAAGATAAAAGAGAAAGCAGCAGAATAGG
>CAILRB010000106.1 GCA_903836465.1 uncultured Chlorobiaceae bacterium | reverse complement strand
GTCATCCAGATCTTGGTAACTGTCGAGCGCTGGATTTACCAGAAAATTTCCCTGAACATTCAGGCCAGCCTGACGACACTCCTCAATGAGACGGGAAAACTGGTCTGCGGAATTGACGTGACCTTTATTATAGGCTTCAAGGGTGCTTTGTTTTATAGATTCAAAACCAACCAGTACCATAATGCATCCAGCATCCACAAGCCTTTTGACTGTCTCCTTGTCTTCCAGAAAATTGATACTGAAAAAAACGCTGAAGTTGATATTGCACTCTTTAATCAGTTCAAGCGACTCCCATAACCGTTTTTTACTGACTCCGAGGTTCTCATCACAAAGCATGAACCATGGCTTTGATGATTTTCCGTTTGCTTTAAAAAAAACTCGTTTGGCAGTTTCAATTTGTTTTTTCAGCTCATCAGGTTTCTGCGCCCGATACAGTTTTCCTGTGAAATTTGGGGTAACGCAGAATGAGCATTCGTATGGGCAGCCTCGGGTGATGTAAAGAGGAATTGATTTTGTCCCATCAACTTTTTCGCGTTTTGAGGCTTTTGCAATTCTTTCGTAATCAAGCGGGATAATTTCCTTGACTGCTGGAAATTCTTTGGAGTCGTAGAGTGGCTTTAAACTGTTGAGTGCAACATCTTCAAGAACGCTCAGCCAGAGGTTCTCTGCTTCCCCGCAAACAATACAATCCGCATGGATTCTGGCTTCTTCGGTATTGAACGAGATATGCAGCCCGCCGAGAATAACTTTTTGTCCTTTTTCACGAAACCTGTCGGCAATTTCATAAGCCCTTGTAGCATCGATTGTTCTTGATGTTATGCCTACAACATCGTAATCCCCGTCGTAATTGACAATATCGCCGAAATGTTCGTCGACTATCTCAATATGGTGCTGTTCCGGAGTGAGGCTTACCAGAACCCCTATTGCCATATTGAACAATGGCTTCTGGTTTGTTTTAGAATCTTTTTTCCCTTTTGGGGCGATCAGGAGAATCTTGAGAGGCTTTATTTTTTGAGGTTCAGGATGGCTCATGCTCGAATTCTTTTTTTTACTGCTGTTGTATCGAGGGTTTATACTACCACTCAGTTAAGAGTCTTGTTATACTCTTTTTGCATTCGACTTTGCTGATGTTGGTGGAGATCAAAAGGGATGTGAAGCCATTTGTCCTTGAAAACGGCATCCCCCGGTTCCAAACCGGTCAGACTGATCGGAAGTGTGATGATTTTACGTTGATTGCCGATGTGAACGAACAACTCATCACCGGTTACCCAAACGTCGATATCGACAGGATTGGCAAACATAAGCTTCAACTGTACCTCGTAGACATCTTTGTTCCTGACAAACTTGATCGGCGGTTCGTCATACATCATGTCTGAAGGATCGGTATCACCGTACATATCCCTTGCAAATTGTTCAAGCGCCTTGAGGCCAACAATTTCCTGTTCGTACATCCGGAGCTTTTTAACAGGAAGCGGAGAGAAGCCTTCCTCAATCTCACCAAGGTATTTCTGCTGAATGGTTTTCCACTTTTCCAGGTATCCACTGTTCTCATTGGTATCAAGCAACCGGTTAACAAGCACCATATCCACTTTGAAACC
>CAILRB010000105.1 GCA_903836465.1 uncultured Chlorobiaceae bacterium | reverse complement strand
GGCAGATGCTCTACCGACTGAGCTATATTCTCAACCTATAACAAAGGTACATGAGTACCGGAACTTACTTATTCTGGTATCTCTGGCGCTTCTTGTGCCTGTTCTTACGACGCATTTTTTTACGCTTGTGTACCGCCATTTTATGACGTTTTCTTTTTTTTCCGCAGGGCATATAGTAAGTGTCTTTCCTCTTGTTTTAAAGGCAGATAATATAGGAAGTTTTTTCTGAACTACAAATTTTTTTAAGGTAAAGTGAGGATCTCTTTGCATGCCATGAGCTATGATTGCAAGCCAGTGCCATCATAGCTCACAGGGTTTAACTCCTCTACAGCACATCAGGCATTCATATATTTGAAAAAGTCCTTGTTGTCCTTGGTGTCAGCCATTTTCTCTCGCATAAACTCCATGCACTCAATCGGATTTTGATCAGCGAGATACTTTCTGAGAAGCCATGTTCTGGAAAGCTCATCCTGTGTAAAAAGCAACTCTTCTTTACGAGTACTTTAACGAAGAATATCGATCGATGGAAATATGCGGCGCTCGGAGAGCCTGCGATCAAGCAGAAGCTCCATATTACCTGTACCTTTAAACTCTTCAAAGATAACGTCGTCCATCCGCGATCCGGTATCAATAAGCGCTGTGGCAATAATGGTCAGACTGCCGCCTTCCTCAATATTACGGGCCGCTCCAAAAAAACGTTTTGGTTTGGTGAGTGCATTGGCATCAATACCTCCCGAAAGAATTTTTCCGGAATGAGGAATGATGGTATTATGAGCCCTGGCAAGCCTGGTAATAGAGTCAAGCAAAACCACCACGTCCCTGCCAACCTCAACAAGCCGTTTTGCCTTTTCGAGAACCATGTCCGCAACAAGGACATGGCGTTCCGGATCTTCATCAAAGGTGGAGCTGACGACTTCTGCTGGCACACTCCGGGCCATGTCAGTCACCTCTTCAGGTCGCTCATCAATAAGAAGAACAATAAGATAAACCTCAGGATGATTTTTTATGATAGCATTGGCAATCATCTGCAACAACATGGTTTTACCGGTTTTCGGCTGTGCGACAATCAAGCCCCTCTGTCCTTTACCGATAGGGGTAAAAATATCCATGATACGACCGCAGGCTTCTGACTGTTTGGTTTCGAGCTTGAAGCGTTCCCGGGGAAAAAGAGGTGTCAGATTTTCAAAGTAGGGCCTCTCCCTTGTGATTTCCGGATCGTTACCATCAATCGTATTGATTTTCAGCAAGGCGAAAAACCGTTCACCCTCTTTTGGAGCCCTGACCTGACCGGATACCGTGTCTCCGGTGCGCATATTGAAACGCTTGATCTGCGATGGGGAGACGTAAATATCGTCAGGGGATGAGAGGTAGTTATAATTGGCTGATCTTAAAAAGCCGTAACCTTCCGGTATTACCTGCAGGACACCGGTGTTAACCATAACATTCCCACTTTCAGAATCAGTATTCTTCTGTGACTGGGCTTCGATAATCTTGAAAATCAGCTCTTCCTTGCGTAAACCGGCAGCCATCACACCCAGCTCTTTGGCTAAAGCATGCAG
>CAILRB010000104.1 GCA_903836465.1 uncultured Chlorobiaceae bacterium | reverse complement strand
TTCAGTCAACAATGATTATAATAAGGTGTTATTACGCTTGCGCTGACGGATTGCCTGAGATTATCTGATATTTTCGTTCTTCAAATATCAATGTAACATATTATTTTATAATCTAATATAACCTTTTCGTTCAGACACTATTTACCAACAGTCAGCTTAAGAACTTCACTTTGGCAAGAAGTACCCAATCGCATGTGGCATAATTTCATAATAATCTTATTGTAATTCAACTATTGTTTGTTTACCTTTAAGTGCTCATCCTACCACGATAGGAGGAAGGAGTTTCGAGGCTCGATGCATCAAGATGTGCACCGAGCCTTGCGGTTTTAATAGACTTCTGCCAACTTTCCCTTTTTCTTTTTTTGAATCTGCTTTTTTCCTCCCGGTTCATTCAGGTGATAAGCTGTTATCAGATAGTAATCTAATCCACTTCGCTGAGGCTGCAGGATTATCACATACTCTTGTGCCGTGTCATAGATATATGTTCTTATGACATCTTGCCGATCAATCCGGTCTTCATAACTGAATATCTCTACACCAACTGGCCCTGTTTCTTCCGTATGATGCCTGAGCCAGTGTAACCGTTGCGATCTTGCCATTTCGAATGATCTGGATTTTGTATCATTACCCTTCTCGTCTTTGTCACATCTGGTTGTCAGGTGATGAAAAAGCACCTGCATTGGCGTTTGACCATCTATTTTGATCGGTCTGATTTGTTTTTTTCTAAATGCGAAACCGGCATTATCCTCAATGTCTCGCTTAAATATACGCATCAAAGAGTCTGACCGCTTCTTTTCATTGAGATGAATCAATTCTAATAGCTGAGGATATTTTTTAAGCAAATTCAGAGGCATAATCAATACCTATTTAAGGTCAATAAAAAACAGGTTGAATTTGTCAGCATTTTTAGGTGTGGATTGTGTTATTGGTACTTTTGAGTGCTGCTCAATCTTTTCAATAATCCTGTTTTTTGCTATCACCTTGTTATATCCTCTAAGTTTGTAATTAATGGCTCCCATAATGAGGTCAGTGAGCTGCATAAAAGAGCTTTCATGCGATCGAATGAACTGAAAACTTTTTATTGATGTGTTCAGTTTTAAAATCTCTTTTAATGTAGCAAGCTTTTTATGACTCCTCGTATCCTTGATGTCAAGATAAATATTATAATGATAGGCCAAGCTTACCTTATGATGTATAAGCTGATAATACATCTTAAAATAGAAATCGTCATAGGAAAATCCTGGATGAACTTCGTTGATTTGAGATTTATCAACGATTATTGAACGAAAACATAAATCGGTAGAAAAAAAATAGTCTATCAGATCGGCATAATAAGGGTATTGACTTGCAGAAACAGAAGACCATTTTGTTTCACCTTTAAACTTATGTTTTGCCTTTAGCGCTTTAAGATGTTCTTTATGTAACCTTATTTCATTGTAAGGTGAGCTGATATATGCAATCATCATGTATGGCATACCATCATTCTGAAGATGAGTACTCTCGTCACAGTATAAGTTAAATGTTTTATTCATGGCATTATTCAATAGACTTTAACATTCAGCTTTATGTTGATATTTTCAGATTGACACATTACGAATTAATGTTTGCGTCGCGGTCTTCGCGGAGGTAGATTTTCATCCTTCGGGGGTCGAGGCCGAAGTGTTCGAGTAACTCTTTTATGTATTTGAGGAGAGCGTTTGCTGAAAGGTTGATTTCGGCATAGAGGCCGGAGTCGAGCTGTTCACCAAGGCGTAGATCGTCTTCATTTGATGACAATAATGGTTTACCCCGGTTGCTGATGAAGCGCTCTGTTTCTGGGATGGCTGCAAACTTTGCTGGATCTGTGGCCTGCAACATATTCAGCACAAGCAGGTAGAGGGTTTTCCAGGTCTTCAGGCCCTTGTAGGCGGTTTCACCGAGGATGAAGCCATAGGGGCGTTTCCAGGTGAAGTTTTCGCCAAGGTAATGGGGTTCTGTTTTGTCGAGTTCAGCGATAAGGCGCTCTCGTTGCTGGCGGTTGCTGGACTCTTTTACCACATCATCCTCTTCAGGGTTGATGCCGAAATGTGCCTTGACCATCTGAGCTATTTTGGCGGAACTGCCGGTAAACTTGCTGAGGCTATCGTTGTATGCCATGATGAACTTTGTGCCCTGAGCCAGTGATTCGTTGTCACGCGGGTCGATACTGAGCAGCATGTCGTCAGGCAGGGAAAGCAGATTCTCCTGAAGGTTGTTCAACGTGTCGAGGATTTGTTTGATTTTATCGTGTTGTGTCATTGAAAGCTCCTTTGAACGGTTTGTCAATTCTCTACAAGTATTGAACAGGGTTTTGATGGTTAATCGTCTGTTATTCTGGATGTTAACCGTGTAATATCCTTGTACTGAGTTTCAGAAAGAGGCATAACTGATAGCCTTGGTTGACGAAATAACAAAAGTTCCGACAAAGAGGGCTCACAACGAAGTTGAGCCAACGTTATCGGTAACTGAAATGTTGATACCGGTTCCAGATCGACAGCAATCCACTGCAGATCAATAGATGATGGATCAGGGTAAGGCTCTGCAATAACCCGAGCAATACCCCGCACGGATTGTTCAACCTGACTCTGATAGTAC
>CAILRB010000103.1 GCA_903836465.1 uncultured Chlorobiaceae bacterium | reverse complement strand
GGGTAAACGGCACTGACCCCCATGGTATTTTGCGCTGTCAGCGCGGTTATGACTGATAATCCATAACATTCCAAAGCGGCAAATGTTTTGAGATCTGCCTGGATGCCAGCTCCTCCACTTCCATCTGATCCGGCAATGGTGAGTACAGTTGTGTAGGCTCTTTTCATGAATTATTCCATTTTAAGGCGGCAACAAACTCGCTTGCAGCCCAGGAGGGATCATCTGTTCTGCTGACTGCCGAGATGACCGCCACTCCGGTCGCTCCACAGGAGATAAGGGTTACTGCGTTTTCAAGAGTTACTCCTCCAATTGCTATAATTGGCAGAGAGATAGAGTTAGCAGCATTCTGCAGCGCTTCTGTTCCCAGTGGAGGAAATTCTTTCTTTTTTGAAACGGTTGGATAGATATGACCGAACCCGATATAGTTGGCACCATCTTTTTCTGCCTGTAATGCCTCTTTAAGAGAGGAAGCGGAAACACCAATAATTCGCTCTTTTCCGAGCAGCTTCCTTGCAACATTGGCTGGTATGTCCTGCTGACCGAGGTGCACGCCGTCGGCTTCGCTTGCCATGGCAATATCTACGCGGTCGTTGATAATGAAAAGTGCCCGGTATTTCTGGCACAGCTTACGGATTTCAACAGCCCATGAAAAGAGCTGACTGCCGGAAGCACTTTTATGTCTAAGCTGTATCATGACCGCGCCTCCTTTAAGGACCAGTTCTGCAACGGTAACAGGGCAAAGCGCTTCATCGGTTATGACGCAAAGAAAGGGAGATGAGGGAATCATGGGGAGACAATTCGATAAAATTGTTCAAGGGTGTCAACAAATCGGGAAGTGTCTTTAAAAATTGAGAGACCCGCTATTCCATAAGCACCTTCGGCCATGCAGAACTCGCCATTTTCGGGAGTTATGCCGCCAAGAGCAAAGACAGGGAGTGTGGATATTCGGCAAATCTGTCCAAGTTTTTCAAGTCCCTGAGGAGCGCCATATTTTCGTTTTGAAGGAGTGTCAAAAACTGGCCCGAACAACAGGTAATCTGCGCCTGATTTCTCTGCGAGATGGAGAGATTCGGGAGAATGTACACTGCAGCCGAAGATCATTTTTGGTGCTAAAGGGCGAAGATTATCGGGATAACAGCCATTTTCCGGCAAATGAACGCCGTCAAGACGGGCTGCAAGCGCAATATCAATCCGTTCATTGACAAGAAGCATGGACCCATAGGGCAAGGCGCACGCTCTTGCCTTCAATGCCAGTGTCAAAAGCTGTTTTGCATTGAGTTGTTTTTCGCGAATCTGCACCATACAGGAGAGAGTGCGGGGAAGAAGATTAAGCTGCTCAAGGAGCAGTGTTCCGCCATCAGGATTTTCCTGTCCGCTGCTTATCAGGTAGAGATGCGGAAGGGGAGTCTCCTTCAGTTTATTATGATCCATTATGACTAAAATGCTTTAATTTCTCTGTGACTATAAATAATTTTAGCTCTAATTGCAACAAACACATTAGTGGTCTGGCTTTTCTGCGAAAAAATACTTCTCTTAACCTGGTTAACTCATTTTTTATTATGGGCAGTATCGAAGAACATATCATCAGGACAGGTTTTATACTTCCACAGATAACTACCGTTGCAGGTCTCTATTCTCCTGCTATGCGTACAGGAAACCTTGTCTATACCTCGGGTCAGCTTCCTCTTCGGAATGGCAAGCTGGTCGAGCCCGGTGGAAAAGGAAAAGTTAATGATCTCAACTGCGAGGACGCAGTCCAAGCCTCCAAAGTTGCCCTTCTCAATGCACTTGCTGCAATTAAATCAGTTACAGGAACGCTTGACAGTATCGAAAGAGTTGTCAAGCTCACCCTTTATGTTGCCAGCGAGTACCTCTTTTCAAGCCAGCATCTTGTTGCTAACGGGGCGTCATCTTTACTGCATGAAATTTTTGGAGAACAGGGGACCCATGCAAGAAGTGCTGTTGGCGTTGCGGAATTACCTCTTGACGCAAGTGTTGAACTTGAACTGATAGTTCAATGTAAATTTCCAATCATTCAATAGATTAAAATTAGATCTATTGTTTTTATTCTAATATTAGAAACAAGAATTACTCAATAATTAATAAGATTAATCACGGTTCAAAGCAATTAGCTGATACACATATCTTGATAAAGATGATAAGTGTATCAGCTAATTGCTTTTCTTTTTACAGTAAAAATAAAAGATATTATTTATAGTAAATACCTTCATATAATAAAGTTTATTAAATTTAACAATAACTTACATTATTTAATTAAGTGAGCTTATAATTAGTTTAATTAATTATTATATTAATAAATATAAATTGTTTTATTTTAATACTTTGATATATTTATGCTGATATAAATTTTATGTATTTTATACTGATATTTAATTTGATATTAGTGCATTTATCATCTGATATTATTTTTATTAATTTCTTGTTGATAATGTTTTTTATTATAAATTACTGCTTTATTGTCTTGGTTATTGTGCGTTAATAATAAAGAAGTAATTTATTTTTAATTATTTATTGTCATAATTTATATATGATTAATTATTTATATAATCTTTTTATTTTATCTTGTTTTATGATTATCGATTAATCAATTATCTATTGAATTAATTGATTAATTATTTTCTTATTATTTTTTATTTTATTGATTTATAGTTTTTGTTTATTTGAGGTGTTATTTGTTCAGGAAAAAAGAATGGATCGGTGGTTACACAATGTTTTTTGTGATTTTGATCGGCGATAGGTAAACTGTGATTCGTCGACTTAATCAGTTAAGTTTTTATACTGGTAATTAACACACTCTTTCATGTCCCGAATACTGACCATTGTCATGATGCTTGTTGTGCTCGCGTTTGGTGTTTTTCTCGGCACCAGGCTTAATGGAAGCAGAGAAGGCGGGTTTGAGGATCAAAAAAAAATCCTTGAAGCCTATAGCTTGATGAAACAGTATTATGTCGATGATGTTAACGGTGACAGTCTTTCTGGTGCTGGTATTCAGGGAATGGCAGAGTATCTGGATCCTCATACCGTATACCTCGAACCGGAAAAGGTCTCCTATTCGCAGGCGGAGTTTGATGGTAATTTTGATGGTATAGGGGTTGAGTTTGATGTTGTTAATGATTCGCTTCTTGTTGTTACACCTCTTTCGGGTGGACCAAGTGCTGCGGTTGGGATTGCTCCCGGCGATCGTATCATCTCGATTGATGCTGTTTCCTCTGTGGGGATTACTCAGCAGGAGGTACTCAGAAAACTTAGAGGGAAGCAGGGAACAACAGTACGATTAAAGATATTCAGACCTCTCAGCGGCAAGATTTTAGATTTTACGGTAACAAGGGGGAAAATATCCACGTCAAGTATTGATGCTGCTTTTATGCTGGATCATCGTACAGGATATATTCGACTGAGTCGTTTCATTGCGACCACAGCCACTGAGTTCCGCCGGTCGCTTGCTCTTTTGAAACAACAGGGAATGGCTCGGCTCGTGATTGATCTGCGTGGAAATCCTGGAGGTTTTCTTGAGCAGGCCGTTGAGGTTGCTGACGAATTTCTGACTAAAGGCCAGTTGATCGTTTATACAAAAAGCCGTAGGGGTGGCTCGGAGAATGAACGTTATATTGCTAAATCTGGAGATGGTTATGAACACGGGGAGGTTATCGTGCTTATTGACAAAGGAAGTGCTTCGGCTTCTGAAATTCTTGCCGGTGCTCTGCAGGACAACAAGAGGGCCGTTGTTGTCGGTGAACTCTCCTTTGGCAAAGGCTTGGTGCAACGGCAGCTTCCGTTTTCAGACGGTTCAGCCCTTCGTCTGACCGTTTCCCGTTATTACACACCATCCGGCCGTCAGATCCAGAGAATCTATCGTAAGGGCGTCGCTGGTCGTGAACATTATTATAAGGATGCGATGATAAATATTCTTCCCCAGAAACTCTTTACAAATTCTGATAGTTTACTGTACCTGAGAAACAACGAGGTTTCAGTCTACAAGACATCTTCTCTTCCTGTTTTATTAATGTCACTCAAAGGCAAAACGAAGGGGGAGGAGAAGTTGGAAGCACTAAAGGATGCTGGTGGTATTATTCCTGATTTTTGGGTGAGTGGCAGGACGTACTCTGATTTTTATCAGTCGCTCAATCAGTCTGGTACTTTTGATGATATAGCGCGGCGGCTTCTTGATGATCCTCGAAGTCTGGTTCAGGCTTACAAGGGTTCAATTGATCGTTTTATTGACGATTATTCTGAGGATAACCGTTTTGAAGCTCTGGTCATGAAAACCTGCAAGGCAAAAAAAATAGTTTTTGATCGGGCTGATTTTCTCCGTGACGGCAAATATATTGCACAAGCTGTAAAATTGAGAATTGCTCATCAGCTTTTTGGCGCTGAAGGCCAGATAAGGTTTTTTGTGCGGAGTGTAGATCCTGTAGTAAGGATAGCGGAAAAGGTTCCGGTCAGTCAGCCTTGAGAGTCGGGAGATAAGGATATGTTATATATTATTGTTAACCCTAATTAAAACGTTCTTCTTATGTCTATACTCGAAAAAATCAATAGCGCGGCCTGTACATTACGGTTTAATAATGACTGGCTGAAAATATTTACCTGTCCTGTTCCATCCTCCGATTTTCTCTCCTTTGTTGCTGTGGCGACTATTGATTCTCCCCAGCATTCCGTTTTAAGCCTTCTTTATGATATTGACATTGCTACTGAATGGGTCTGGAAAACAAAAGAGATGCGGTTGCTGAAGGAGTTGACGGATGATGAGGGGCGGATTGTCTATCAGCTTGTCAGCGCTCCATGGCCTGTTTCTGACCGCGAAATCATAACACGCTCACAGGGGTATATGGATCCTGAAACATCCGAGATTTTTATCAAGCTTGAGTGTTTGGCCGACTATCTTCCCAGAAACGATAAATATGTTCGTGTTCCCCAGCTTGAGGGAGCCTGGAATATCATTCCTCTTTCAGAGAATCAGTGCAGGGTTGTGTTTCGTCTTCATATCGAACCCGGTGGAGAAATTCCTTCATGGCTTGCCAATATTGCGGTTATTGACACGCCCTATCACACTTTGGTCAATTTACGGGAAATGGTCAAGAAGGAAAAGTACAGGACTCCGGTTGATGCGCCGTTTAAACAATCAGCTTCTGATGTTATACAACATTATGAAAAGTTCATTACAAAGTGATTTTCTGGTTTTCTCTCAATAACTCCCAAACAATGAGGGTATGGATGTAGTTTCAATGATGAATGGGAAGTGGGAATTTCGTGTCGAACATAAAGGGATCAAAATATTTTCTTCCAGGGTAAGCGGTTCTGAAATTTTGGGCTTCAAGGGAGAAATAGAGTTGCAGGTCTCTTTAAAAAAGTTGCTGAGCCTTTTTTACGACATGGCAAACTTTAATCGGTGGGTTCATCAGCTTGCAGAAATGGAGGTTCTTGAAAAAAGTGAACATACCGAATATGTTGTGCGCCAGGTTATCAATACTCCATGGCCTCTAAAGCAGAGGGAGGTAATAATGCGATCCCGACTTGTTTCGGCAGGGGATAATGCCATAGCGCTAACCATGAAGCAGGAACCGGAATATATTCCAGACAATCCTAAGTATCACAGGGTTCAGCATGCTACGGGAATGTGGGTTTTTACCCCAAACGGCCATGGCGTTGTGAGTGTTATCTTTGTGATGCATCTCGATCCAGGCAAGGATGTGCCGGCACCGATGAGTAATGCCGGGTTGTTCGAGGTTCCATTTTACTCGTTGAACAATTTAAACTCTCTTCTGGGGGATACTTCGTATAACCCGCCATGGCCGGATGAGCTTGAGGAGTATCTTACGATCATTGAAGATGAGCCTGATATGCCTTGATAAGTTTTTCTGGTCGGACTGGAACTGCTCCCACCTCCTGACAGACCGTTCCTGCAGCAATATTGGCTATTATTGCATTGGTCACAATATCAATTCCGGCAGCCGAGCCGAGTGCCAGTAGACCGATAACAGTGTCCCCGGCCCCTGAAACATCGGAAACTTCCAGCGATGTTGCGCCAATATGAGTGAATGAACCGTTATAAATGGTCATGCCTTTATCACTTCTTGTCACGATAATGGTTTCAGTATCAAGTTTTTTCTTGAGCAAGCGACAGGCCTTTTCCACCTCTCGATCGTTGTTTTGCACCACAATACCAAGTGATGCGGCCATCTCGGAAAGATTTGGTTTAAATACAGAGCACCCTTTATAGGCAAAAAAATTATGGAGTTTCGGGTCGACTAATACCGGAGTGTTGTGTTGTCTTGCTGAAGCAATAATGCGCTTGATAAGCTGCGCACTGAGAAGCCCCTTGTTGTAGTCTTCAAGCACGATGGCATCAATGGATTCGACAACAGCTTCAAAAGAGTCGAAAACGGCTTGCTCAATCTCTGCGTTGATCTCCTTTCTGCTTTCAAAATCAACCCTCGTGATATGATGGTTTTGCGAAAGGATTCTTGTTTTACAGGTTGTTGGTCTGGAAGGATCACTGATCAGACCTTCGGTTGCAAGTCTTCGACTGCGGAAGAGTTCAAGAAGAATATCGCGGTTGCTATCGTTGCCTGTAACTCCGATCAGTATGGTTTCTGCACCGAGTGACAGAGTATTGAGTGCAACATTTGCAGCTCCACCAAGCCGGTGATCTTCATGAGTGACATCAACGACTGGAACGGGATATTCTGGTGATATGCGAGAAACATGTCCAAAAATATACTTGTCGAGCATGATGTCTCCGATCACGGCAATTCGTTTGCTGCGAAAAGAGTCCAGAATGGTTTTTATGTTGCTGGTGGTCATAATCTCTGGTTTTATTGTAAGGTAGTGTAGTCCTTTAAATAAAAAAATATCAACAAAAACCTTGGCAGTAGTGAAGATATGATTCTATCATTTTATTTTTTGCTATTTTTTGTTATAATTAAAGCTAAGCATTTTTAAGCTTTATCTGAAAATAGCCAAAAGCAATGTTCGATAGTTTAAGCGATAAATTAGAGGCCACCTTTAAAAAACTGGCAGGTCAGGCTACCATCAATGAGATTAATATTGGTCTCGCCATGCGCGACATCAAGCGAGCTCTTCTTGGTGCCGATGTTAACTACAAGGTAGCAAAGAAATTAATTGAAGATATAAGGGAGAAGTCCCTTGGTGAACAGGTCATCAAAAGCGTGTCGCCTGCTCAGATGATTGTGAAAATCGTCTATGATGAGCTGACTGAGCTAATGGGTGGTGAGCAGAAGCCGCTGAACCTTTCGCCGAAGAAACTTCCCGCAATTATTATGGTCGCCGGTCTGCAGGGTTCCGGAAAAACGACGTTCTGTGCAAAACTTGCGTTGCGCCTGAAGAAGAGCGGAAAAAACCCGATGCTGGTTGCGGCCGATGTCTATCGGCCAGCGGCGATTGATCAGCTTAAAGCTCTCGGTCTTCAAGTCGACGTCCCTGTCTTTGCCATTGAAAAGCAGGATGCCATGAAGGCGGCTCTTGAGGGTCTTGAGTCTGCGCGGTTAGCGGCTAAAGATGTTGTTATTATTGATACCGCTGGACGTTTGCAGATTGATCAGGTGATGATGGCTGAGGCTGAAGCGCTGAAAAATGCCCTCAAGCCAGATGAGCTTCTTTTTGTTGTTGACTCCATGATGGGTCAGGAGGCGGTCAATACCGCAAAGGCATTCAATGATCGTCTTGATTTTGATGGCGTTGTACTTACCAAGCTTGATGGTGACTCAAGAGGCGGCGCAGCACTTTCCATCCGTCAGGTTGTCGAGAAGCCCATAAAATTTATCAGTATCGGTGAAAAGGTTGATGATCTTGATATCTTTTATCCCGATCGTATGGCCCAGAGAATTCTGGGAATGGGTGATATTGTAAGTTTTGTTGAAAAAGCCCAGGAAAATCTTGATCTTGAGAAAGCTGCAGAGATGCAGAAAAAGTTGATGAAAAATGAGTTTGATCTCACCGACTTTTTTGACCAGTTGCAGCAGCTCAAAAAGATGGGCTCAATTCAGGGATTGATTGAGATGGTTCCTGGCCTTAACAAGATGGTGCCAAAGCAGGATCTTGAAAATCTGGACTTTAAGCCTATTGAGGCGATGATTAATTCCATGACAAAGCAGGAAAAAACTAATCCTGATATTATTAATGGAAGCCGTCGTCAGCGTATTGCAAGAGGGAGCGGTACGAAAGTACAGGAGGTTAATCTTCTGCTCAAGCAGTTCGGGGAAATGAAAAAGATGATGCGTTCTGTATCAAAACTGTCTCAGTCCGGCAGGAAAATTACTTCGCAGAATCTTGCACTTGAAAAGTTTTTAAAACGATAGATTGTATTCACTGTTACCAGTAAACATTAACTAAAATATTTTAGCCTTGGTAAAGATCAGACTTAAAAGAGCAGGAAGAAAAAAATTGCCGGT
>CAILRB010000102.1 GCA_903836465.1 uncultured Chlorobiaceae bacterium | reverse complement strand
GAATACATTGTCATGCGGCCTAAAGGAGAACTGCATCCATTTTTTGCCTATGCGCTTGCCAGAAATACTGATTTCAGGGCGTATGCAGAAGGATGCTTGGCAGGTTCAAGTGGCCGCCAACGAGTAGAAATTCAACACTTGAAGAACTATGTAATTAAGATTCCATCGCAGGATATTGTTTCCGAATTCAATTCTTTAGCAGGATCAATCACGGCAAAGCTACATTCTAATTTTCTTCAACTCCGAACCCTTGAAAAACTCCGTGACACCCTTCTCCCAAAGCTGATGAGCGGCGAAGTGACTGTGATAATTTAAGTTACAGATATGAAAATATCGAACGAACAAGCTGAATACCTCTTGAAATTGCCCAAGAAAATCATTGGGCCTGAAGGTTTGCTGGAGAGTTTGACGATTGACCAGCAGTTTCCGTTTAACCAACGTTTCGAGATTATTTCGGCAAAAGATGATGAGTTTACTTTTTTATTGGAAATAAAACAGAGTCAGAAAAAAAGTATTCGTGTCAGTTTTCACCATCAGGAAAACGATACTAAAACAGGCTTGCTGCGTGTCGATTACAATAGCGGGCATCAAAACCCTGAAGGGATTTCAGAATTTGTTCCCGAAAAATTTCATCCCTACGTTGGGAAATCTTTTTCAGATAAGGAACACCACATTCATTACCATGTACAGGGGTATAAATCTCTTGCCTGGGCAATCCCTTTGACCGATGATGATTTTCAAATTAAAGAGTTGAACAGAGGTGCCCAGTTGAACAACACCCTGGCAACTATCGTTAACGTGTTTGCAAAGACGATCAATCTGGAGACGGTCATTACCATAAATCCATTACTGCTATGAGCTGGATAGAGAATAGTATCAAAGAATATTACAACTGGCTTCACGAAAAAACCATTGTAACCAAAGATGAAAATACAGGATGGAGTGCTATAAGCACCCCGTATTCAGGCTTGTTTAATGATACTATTGAGATCTATGCCAAGCTTGAAAATGGCAAGCTCATTTTGTCTGATGATGGTGTAACATTAGCTAATTTAGAGCTTGAAGGAGCACCTCTATTGCGTTCTTCGAAACGCAAAGAGTGGCTCGACATGGTGTTACTGAATTATGGAATAGCATTGGTTGATAATGAACTTCAAGTTATTGGAACAGAAAAGGATTTCAATCAAAAGAAGCATAACCTGATTTGTGCAATTTCAGAGATTTCGGACATGGCAATGATGGCAAAACATACCGTCTCTTCTCTTTTCAAGGAAGATGTCAAAGCCTATCTCGATGAACAAGGCATTATTTGCACTCCACAGTTTATTGCGAAAGGCTCTACAGGTATTGAATTTACCTTTGACTTTCAAATTGCGGGCAAGCAAAAAGAGATTGTCATTAAATCTTTTAATTCTCTGAATAAAATTAATGTTCCGAATTTTCTCTTCGGCTGGGAGGATATAAAGCCAACCAGAGAGAAGGTTTCCTGCAAAGAATTAAAAGGGTTGGCTATTGTTAATAATGAGGAGAAGGAGATAAAGAGAGAGTATTTGGATGCCCTGAAAAGTAAGGGTGCTGATATTATCCTGTGGGATCAACGCTATCAGCGAGAAATGTTAGATAAATTTGCCGCGTAGCATCAACATGAAATACGCCTTCTGACTTGTGCTTATGCATGACAAAAGGTTCTCGTAAAATAGACCGCGAAGAAAAAATTTACGTAAAGAAAACTTAATGTCATTTATTTAACATGAATAAAATTAGCAGGTTAGTGTCTCGTAAATTTTGTTTTATGAAAAGTTTTACGAGACACGAAGGCGAGTTTGCCAATTTTATTGCTGTTTATGTTTACTGACATCTTGCCCCAGACCCGTTGGTGGGCGATATCGTTGTAACCCTTCTCTTAAATGTCAGTGAAGAGACAAATTTAAGTGAAAGATTAAGAGAAGATTTAAGAGAAGGATTTGAATAAATGCATAAAATAAAAAAGGTTATAATCTCTTAAAAAAAGACAATAAGAGATCAGTAAAGAGCTTTGAAACCGGTTCAGGATGAATGAACGTGATTGACCCTTCAGGACAAAAGCATGACACAAAAGCTGACTGAATCAGCCATAGAAGAGTTTGCCATTCATCTGTTTGAGCGGCAGGGATACAGCTCTCTCTACGGGCCGGACATTGCTCCTGACGGGATCAACCCTGAGCGCTCTCATTACGATGCGGTGTTGCTGACAGGTCGGCTTGAAGCGGCGCTTCGCCGCATTAACCCCAGGCATTCGCCAACGGTGCTTCAGGCTGCACTGAAAGAGGTACAGCGCATCCATTCGCCTGACCTTCTGGCCAACAATGAAGCCTTTCATCGCCTGATAACGGAAGGTGTGGGCGTGAGCTACCAGCAGAACGGCAACGAGCGCGGTGATCTGGTGAAGCTCATTGATTTTGACACTCCCGCAAATAATGAGTTTGTTGTGGCAAATCAGTTTACCGTCATAGAGAACCACCAGACAAAGCGCCCTGACATCGTGCTCTTTGTCAACGGCATTCCGCTGGTGGTGCTCGAGCTGAAAAACGCTGCCGATGAAAATGCAACCATCAAGTCAGCGTTCCGGCAGATAGAAACCTACAAGCAGGCCATTCCAGCACTCTTCACTTCGAACGCCATTGTCGTCATCTCCGACGGGCTTGAGGCAAGGGCAGGCTCTCTTTCTGCGGGCTTCTCCCGTTTCATGGCATGGAAAAGCGCTGATGGCAAAGCTGAAGCCTCACATCTGGTCAGTCAGCTTGAAACGCTGATTACGGGCATGTTGAACAAGGCAACGCTTCTCGATCTTCTCCGTCACTTCATTGTTTTTGAGAAAAGTAAAAAGGAAGATCCCCTTACCGGTATCGTCACCATCATGTCGGTGAAAAAACTGGCTGCCTATCACCAGTACTATGCCGTCAATGCCGCTGTAGCCTCAACCCTGCGGGCGGTCGACCTGGATGCTCACCTGCAGGCTCGTGAAAATCCATTGAGTTATGGCCTTCTTGGTGTAGCAGGCCAGCCAAGGGGCGACATGAAGGCGGGAGTGGTTTGGCATACCCAGGGGTCGGGCAAATCGCTCTCAATGGTTTTTTATACCGGCAAGATTGTACTGGTACTCGATAACCCTACCATTCTGGTCATAACCGACCGCAACGATCTCGACGATCAGTTGTTCGATACCTTTGCGGCATCAAAACAGTTGTTGCGGCAGGAACCGGTGCAGGCAGAGGACAGGGAGCAGTTGAAAGAGCTGTTGAAAGTCGCTTCTGGAGGCGTGATCTTTTCAACCATTCAGAAGTTTCAGCCCTCCGAAGGAAATCTCTACGAGCAGTTATCACCTCGCCGAAATATTGTGGTTATTGCTGACGAAGCCCACCGTACCCAGTATGGATTCAGCGCCAAAACCATTGATGAGAAAGATGGTGATGGTGTTGTGATTGGCAAAAAGGTTGTCTACGGTTTTGCCAAGTATCTGCGTGATGCTCTGCCGAATGCCACCTATCTCGGCTTTACCGGCACACCGATTGAAAAAACCGACGTGAATACTCCAGCGGTTTTCGGCAACTATGTCGATATCTATGACATAGCACAGGCAGTTGAAGATGGCGCCACCGTGCGGATTTTCTACGAAAGCCGGTTGGCCAAGGTTGAACTCGGAGATGAAGGCAGAAGACTTATTGCCGAGCTTGATGAAGAGCTTGACCAGAAGCAACTGAGCGACACGCAAAAAAGCAAGGCCAGATGGACCAGAATGGAGGCGCTGATTGGCAGTGCCAACCGCACCCGGAATGTTGCGAAGGATATTGTCACTCACTTTGAAGTCCGGCAGGAGGTGTTTGCCGGCAAGGGGATGATTGTCTGCATGTCACGCCGCATTGCCGCCGAGTTGTATGCGGAAATCATCAATCTTCGCCCTGAATGGCATTCCGGCGAGATAAACAAGGGTGCCATCAAAGTGGTGATGACCTCCGCTTCGAGTGATGGCCCCTTATTGTCCAGACATAATACCACCAGAGAACAGCGAAAACTGCTGGCCGAACGTATGAAAGATGATGACGATTCGCTGAAACTGGTGATCGTCTGTGATATGTGGCTCACCGGTTTTGATGCCCCTTCATTGCATACCATCTACATCGACAAACCGATGAAAGGGCACAACCTGATGCAGGCAATTGCTCGCGTGAACCGGGTCTACAGAGACAAGCCCGGTGGTCTGGTGGTGGACTATCTGGGGATTGCTGCTGATCTGAAAGAGGCGCTCTCTTTCTATTCAGATTCAGGAGGCAAAGGCGATCCCACACTGTTGCAGGAACAGGCTGTGATGTTGATGCTTGAAAAGATTGAAGTGGTATCGGCGATGTACCATGGCTTTGCGTACGAAGAGTATTTCGATGCCGATACCGCAAAAAAGCTCTCGCTGATCCTTGCTGCCGAGGAGCATATTCTTGGCCTTGATGATGGCCGGAAGCGTTATAGCAAAGAAGTAACTCTTCTCTCACAGAGCTTCGCCATAGCAATTCCGCATGAGCAGGCAATGGGTGTTAAAGACGAGGTCGGCTTTTTTCAGGCAGTCAAGGCACGTCTCGCCAAATTTGATGGCACCGGTAACGGCTACAGCAACGAAGATATCGAAACCACCATTCGCCAGGTGATCGACAAGGCGCTGGTCTCCGAAAAGGTGATTGATGTTTTTGATGCAGCCGGAATCAAAAAACCGGATATCTCCATTCTCTCCGAAGAGTTTTTGGCTGAACTGAAAGGGCACAAGCACAAGAACATAGCTCTTGAGGTACTGAAAAAACTGCTCAATGACGAACTCAAAGTACGCGCCAAAAAGAACCTTGTCCAGAGCAAGAGCTTGCTGGAGATGCTCGAAAAAGCCATCAAGAAATACCAGAACAAAATTCTCTCCGCTGCCGAAGTCATGGACGAGCTGATCAAAATCAGCAAAGAGATTATTGCTTCAGACAAGGAGGCCGAACATCTGGGCCTCAGCGACTTCGAATATGCCTTTTACACCGCTGTTGCCAGCAATGACAGTGCCCGCGAACTCATGCAGCAGGACAAACTGCGAGAACTGGCCGTCGTCCTTACCCAGCGCGTGCGCGAAAACGCTTCGATAGACTGGACCATCAAGGAGAGCGTCAAAGCAAAACTGAAAGTAATCGTAAAACGTACCTTACGCCAGTTCGGTTATCCGCCCGACATGCAACTCCTGGCTACCGAAACGGTGCTGAAACAGGCGGAGATGATTGCGGCTGAGCTTGTAGGCTAACCGAAATAGAAGAAATAAATTAAATGATAAATTGCCGTGAATGGCGTTCGCAAGAGTACCCAAAAAATATTAGGCTATACACTTATCCATTAGAATACCTGATTGCGGAAAAATATATTTTCAATCTTGGAGGTTGAGCCTGCACCAAGGAGAACGGAGAAAAATAAATGGCAGTTATTGAAGGATTTCGGGTAAAGAATTATCGTGCACTGCTTGACGTGACATTGGGGAAACTGTCCAATCAGCAGGCTGGAGAGCCATTGACACCCTTCACGGTGGTGATTGGCAAGAATGGTGTGGGCAAAAGTACTCTGTTCGATGCCTTTGGATTTGTTGCAGATTGTTTGTCTGCTGATGTGGAAACGGCCTGTGATATGAAGCAGCGTGGAGGCTTCGATCGTCTGCGCTCAATGGGTCAGGATGATGCCATCCGGTTTGAAATTTACTACCGTGAATCGCCCAAAGAGCGACCGATCACCTATGAGCTGGCGATTTCGCTGGATGAGTCGGGTCGCCCGTTTGTTGAGTCGGAGGTACTGAAGCAGCGGCGCAAGGGTCAGAAGCATGGTCGGCCCTATCCATTCCTGCGATTGAGTCATGGCAAGGGTACTGTTTGGGCTGGTGAAGAGGCGGTTGAGGTTGAAGGAGAGGAAGATCGTGCCCAGACACCGGTAGAACTGACCGATATCCGGCAACTTGGTATTGCCACACTCGGGACACTCAAGGAGCATCCCCGGATCAAGCGGTTTCGCGATTTTCTGAAAGGCTGGTACTTGTCCTATTTTTATCCGGATGCGGCGCGCAGTTTGCCAAGTGCCGGGCCACAGAGGCATTTGAATATTCATGGCGACAATATCGGTAATGTTGTGCAGTTCATGGAGCGTGAGCACAAGGCGCGTTTCAAGAGCATTCTCCAGCGGATAGCTGCCAAGATTCCCGGGATTGACGGGATTGACACGCTGGAGACCGAAGACAAGCGAGTGCTGTTGCGTTTCAATGACGGCGCTTTTGGAGACCCGTTTTTCGCACAGCAGATGTCAGATGGTACGCTGAAAGTTTTTGCCTATCTCCTGTTATTGGAAGACCCGGAGCCGCCACCGTTTATCTGCATTGAAGAACCAGAGAATGGGCTTTATCACAAGTTGCTGGAGGCATTGGCTCAGGAGTTTCGTTTGCGTGCTACAGGCAAGAAGAACTCGCCCCAGATTTTCGTGACCACCCACCAGCCATATTTTGTGGATGCGCTGGCACCTGAGGAGGTGTGGCTGCTGGACAAAGGAGACGATGGCTATTCGGTTATACGACGGGTTTCTGAGTTGGAAGTCGTTAAAAACCTCGTGGATGAAGGGCTGCCTTTGGGCGGTCTCTGGTACAGCGACTATTTTGAGGCGAGGTAACAATGCACATTGAAATATTGGTTGAGGATAGCTCTGGCGCGACGCTTCTTGAGGTGTTGTTGCCACAATTGTTGGGGCCACAAGGTGAACCGAATACCTGGCGCGTACACGCCTACAAAGGTATCGGTAAAATCCCTAACGACATTGGAAAAAAGGCTGATCCAGTCAAACGGATTCTGCTGGATCAGTTGCCCAAGCTGTTGCGCGGGTATTGCAAAACACCTGGAATTGATGCTGTTGTCATCGTACTTGATACGGATAAACGTGACTGCAGAGCATTCCTTTCTGAGCTGAAGGTCCTTGCGGATGGCTGTAAACCAGTGCCGAAAACCATCTTCAGACTTGCTATTGAGGAGATCGAGGCATGGTATTTCGGCGATCAGGAGGCATTGTTAGCCGCTTATCCCCGAGCCAGGCTGGATGTGATGAAAAATTATGTTCAGGATAGTGTCTGTGAAACATGGGAACTGCTCGCTGATGCTGTGCATACAGGCGGTTCATCAGCCATCAAGAAAGCTGGCTGGCCTTTACCGGGGCAGGTAAAGCATGAATGGGCAAAAAAAATTGCGCCGTTTATGGATACGGATCGGAACGTCTCTCCCAGTTTTTGCAAGTTCCGGGATGGATTGCGCCAGCTTTGTGCTGGTTGATTTTATGATAACAAGAAGAACAGTTCACGGCATATTAACCCGCAATACGGCAAACACGAAGCATAAACATGTCATCGCCTGATGCAGTTCAACAACTTGTTTCCTACACTATAGAGATGAACGAATATCAGGACAAGCAGAATTTACAAAACGAAGCCATTGTCTCCAAAACGGTAAAGCAGGCTCAAGCCGTTCAGTTACAATCAGCAATTGCCCTGCATCAACAGGGGCGTTTGGCTGAAGCTGAAGTGCACTATAGAGCGATTTTACAGGTACAGCCGCAGCATGTTGATGCCCTCCAGCTTCTGGCAACCCTTGCGGCACAACAACAGCGTTATGTTGAAGCGCTTGAATTATTTAATCAGGTACTCAAGATCAACCCGCTCCATGCGGTGGCTTATTCCAATCGCGGCTATGCGTTACGTGAGCTGAAACGGAACGACGAGGCGCTGGCAAGTTATAATCAGGCGCTTGTACTCCAGCCTGATTATGCTGACGCTTACTATAATCGCGGGATTACCTTGGAGGAGTTGATGCGCTACGAGGAAGCGTGTTTGAGTTACGACAAGGCTATAGCCCTGAATCCTGATTATGCTGAAGCCTGGTCCAGTCGAGGATTTGTGTTACATGAGTTGAAACGGTATGAAGAAGCGCAGTCGAGTTTTGAGAAGGCTTATGCTCTCAAGCCGGAGAGTGATTTTTTGTTTGGCAACATGCTGTATAACAAGATGAAGATGTGTGACTGGAGTGGTATCGATACTCACCTTCAGTACCTTGTAGCAACCATTGAACGCCGGGAAAAAATCTGTGCACCCTTGACGCTGCTTGGCCTTCTTGATTCTCCCTCATTGCAAAAAGCGGCGGCTGAGATTTTTGTGCATGAACGATATCCGGCAAGTCACGCGCTTTCAGCCATTCAAAAGTATGCCCGGCATGATAAAATCAGGATTGGCTATTTTTCTGCGGATTTTCGAGATCATGCAACAGCATATTTGATGGCAGAGTTGTTTGAACAGCACGATCGGTCGAAGTTTGAGATTATTGCCTTTTCTTTTGGACCGGACACACCTGATATGCTGCGAAAAAGAGCTGCCGCAGCCGTTGACCAGTTTCTTGATGTGCGAACCATGAAAGATGATGCGGTTGCTCAACTCTCAAGAAAGTTGGAAATCGATATCGCTCTTGATGTAGACGGGTTGACGACACACTCCCGTCCAGGTATCTTTGCCTTGCGGGCAGCGCCGATTCAGGTCAACTATTTGGGCTATCCTGGAACCATGGGGGCTGAGTATGTCGATTATCTCATTGCTGATGAGACACTTGTACCGACACAAAGCAGACCGTGCTACACAGAAAAAATTGTTTATCTGCCCAATAGTTATCAGGTAAACGATACAAGGCGCGTCATTGCAGAGAAGGTGTTTTTTCGGGAAGAGCTGGGGTTGCCTGCAGCGGGGTTTGTTTTTTGCTGTTTCAACAATAGCTTCAAAATTACACCATCAACGTTTGACGGCTGGATGCGAATTCTCAGGCAGGTAACGGGAAGCGTGCTCTGGCTTCTTGAGGATAATGCCGCCGCAGCAGGTAATTTGCGCAGGGAAGCGGTGCAACGCGGTATTGAGGCACAGAGAGTGATTTTTGCCAAACGGATGCCGGTTGCAGAACATCTCGCACGGCACAGGGTTGCCGATCTCTTTCTGGACACGCTCCCTTACAATGCCCACACAACAGCAAGCGATGCTTTGTGGGCTGGCTTGCCAGTGCTGACCTGTATTGGCGAATCCTTTGCAAGCAGAGTTGCAGCAAGTTTGCTCAACGCCATTCGTTTACCGGAACTCATTACCTCTTCTCAGGAGGAATACGAAGCCGTTGCGATTAACCTTGCGACACATCCGGAGCAGTTAGCCAGGCTCAAGCTGAAACTGGAACAGAACCGCCTCACGACGCCACTGTTTGAGACGCAACGTTACGCCCGGGACATCGAGGCCGCGTATACCGGGATGTATGAGCGATATCATGCAGATTTGCTGCCCGCCACTCAAAATGCCTTCCCTTCAAACAGCTCAGGATCAACACTGGTGCCATAAAGATAGGTGCCCCAATGGAGATGCGGTGCCGTTGAAATGCCGGTGTGTCCAACCTTGCCGATAACCTCTCCAGCATTGACGAGTTGACCTTCATGAACGGTGATGGCCGAGAGGTGCAGGTAGACTGAGGTGAGCCCTTGTCCGTGGTCGATGATGACGGTGTTGCCATGAACCTGAAACCCCTCTTCGACGGTTCCGGTCAGGATCACCATCCCTTTTGCGGTGCTTTGTACCGGTGTTCCCTGGGGCGCTGCAATGTCGAGTCCTTTGTGGTAGCTCTCCACTGGCCCGCCGTTGTAGCAGCGTTTCAGGCCGAAAAGGCTGCTGGTTTCACCGTGAACCGGGCGGAGAAAGAGTCCGGTAAAGAGCTTTTCGGAGCTTTCGGTATGCAGGGCGGCTTTTACCCTTGATTTTTCAGCCTCTGTTGCCTTGAGTTCAGCTTTGGATGAATCAAGGGTAATTTGCTGGATGGCGCGGTTGTTTGGCGTTACGGTGACCGGAATCTGCTCTTTGTGCGCACACGCCCGCACCAGCAGGGTGTAGCTGCCCGGAGGGGTGAGATTTTCAACCGGGACAAGCGCTCTCCAAGAGGTGCCGGTCTGGCGGAACATCCGGTAGCGCTGCTCCATGAACCACAGCTCAGGTTCAGAGGTGGTTCCGGTGAAGGTGACCGTAAAAAACTGCCCCTGCTCTTGCTGGTCATGGTCAACGGTTAGTTCAACTGGTTCCTTGCCTGTTCCGGTGGCGACGGTCGTCAGCATCATAAGGAGAAGCAGTGGCAAAAGAAGATTCAGGAGTTTCATGAGCAAAGAGTTCAGTGAAAGGTGAGGTCGTAGAGCGTTTCATGGAGCTGATTTCGTATCACCATCCGCTCTTCATGCAATTCCACCATGCCGCAGGTAAAGTCGGGATGTTCGTGCCGGTTCACAAAGGCTGGCAATACCACAAAGTGAATGCCGTTATGCAGCGCATAGCCGCCGTAATGGTAATGGCCGCTGAGGCAAGCCTTGACTGCCGGGGAAGAGGCAACCAGCTCGGCAATCTCCCGGTGATTCCAGAGCAGGCCATGCTTTGGATCGGTCGTTTCGGAAAGCAGCGGGAAGTGGCAGGCAACAAGAACTCTCTCCCCAAGACGATCAGCGCTCTCAAGCTCCTGCTTAAGCCATGCTTTCTGCCGGGTTCCTACAGCACCACAGTAGTAGTGCAGCTCAAGGTGTGCACGAAAGAACGCAAGAGTCTCTGCGTCTTCCGGTGTTTCAGGTATGCGAAGCACCGAAACATCCATGCCGTCAAGTACGATAAAGCGGAACCCCCTAATGGTAAAAGCGTAAAAGGGTGTTTGCAGACCCAGAGCGGCCATAAGCATCTGTCGAGGCAGGGCAAGGCAGTGATTGCCGAGAACGTGGCGGATGGTGCCGGGAAAGGTGTTGAGCATAGAGCTGACTTGCCGGAACTCCTCCTCTTTGTGCCTGTCGCTTCCCATAATCTGGTCGCCAAGCTGCAGGAGAAAATCAACCTCGTGACGCTGCCAGCAATCCAGGCAGGCGCCGAGGTCTGCGGCAGTTTTTACTGCTGCCGCAGGTTCGTTCTCCGTTGAAAAGTGAATGTCGGTGATAATGCCGAACCGGACGAGCGTGTGGTTGCAGGAGCTTGCCATCAGTCGCCGAATTCGGAGAGATATCTTTCCATGAACTCGTCAAGGTCTCCGTCAAGCACGGTTTCCACGTCGAACCGCTCGTAGTTGGTTCGGTGATCCTTGATACGCCGGTCGTCGAGCACGTAACTGCGAATCTGGCTTCCCCATTCGATTTTTTTCTTTTTGCCCTCGATTTCCCGTTTTTTGGCATCCTCTTCGTCTCGCTGCCGCTGGTAGAGCTGGGCCATCAGCATTTTCATGGCGCGCTCCCGGTTCTGAAACTGTGACCGCTCCTCCTGACAGCCGACCACAATGCCGGTTGGAAGGTGCTTGATGCGCACCGCAGTTTCCACCTTGTTGACGTTCTGTCCGCCCTTGCCGCCGCTGCGGAAGGTCGAAAGCTCAAGATCCTCCTTGCGGACATCAATTTCAACGTCGGGAGGTGCCTCAGGGTAGGTATAGACACTGGCGAAAGAGGTGTGCCGCCGGGCATTCGAGTCATAAGGGGAGACGCGAACCAGCCGGTGCACGCCGTTTTCAGCTTTGAGATAGCCGTAAGCGTAGGGCCCCTGAATTTCAAGCGTTGCGGTTTTTATGCCAGCCCCGTCACCCTCCTGATAGTCGTCCGTATAGAGCTTGAACCCTTTGCGTTCGGCCCATCGCATATACATCCGGTAGAGCATCTCCGCCCAGTCCTGTGCCTCGGTTCCACCTGCTCCGGCATGAATGGTGATCATGGCATTGCCTGCGTCATCCTTTCCCGACAGCATATTCTTGAACTCAATTGCCACGATATCGTGTTCAATTGAAGCGATCGTTGTGGTGAGTTCTTCACCAAAGGATTCGTCCTCAAGTTCTATGGCAATATCAAACTCATCCTGACAGAAGCGCGCCTTTGAGGCGATCTTGTCGTACTCTTCTGTCCATGATTTATGTTCGTTCAACTCTTTCAAAACCTTGTTGGCGGCTTTCTGATCGTTCCAGAACACCGGATCAGCGGTTATTTTTTCAAGGTCATCAATTTTTTCTTTCCGTTCATCGACGTCAAAGATACCCCCGTAACTGTTCGAGGCGACGATGAATCTCCTGCAGTCTTTCTTTTTGTGGTTCAAACATGGTTTCTTCTGCTATTTTTTTAGATAAACAAAGTGTTCTCCCTAAAAGAACAATTTTTTTCAGGAGAAATCAAAGGTTGCCATTGGGGTCATGAATTTATCGCTCTTTTAACTTTGAATACGTATCTAAGCAAAAAAGTAAAGGAGTTTTCATATTTTCCTGTCTGTTAAAAAAAACAGGGAGCAGCGCCGGAACGGTTAAACCGGAAGAACTGCTTTATGGCCGGGATTCTCACGGGTACCAACAAGAGATTTTAATGATGAATAATACATTTCGCAGGGCGCTTCCACAGTATAGCAATCAAACATTTGACGGTCGTCAACGGGTTGTCATAGAAAATGTCTCACCTGAACTTGATGGGGGCAAGTACCCGGCGAAAGGGATTGAGGGAGAGAGTATTACGGTAGAAGCAGACATTTTTGTTGATGGCGCCGATACCATCTTGGCAGAGCTTTGTTTCCGGCCTGCCGGCAGTGCAGAGTGGCAGCGCTCTCCGATGCTTTCTAAGGGCAATGACCTGTGGAGAGGGGCGTTTACGGTCGGGCTTCCCGGTCAGTACGAATATACGATTGAAGCAAGGGTCGACCATTTCGAAACATGGAAAAAGGGATTGGTCAAAAAAATTGATGCTGCCCAGGATGTTTCACTTGATCTGCAAGTCGGTGCGCTTCTTGTCGACAAGGGGGCTGAAAGGGCAGCCCACCCCGATGCCGGGGAACTCGCTCTCTTTGCCTCTTTACTCCGTTCTGACGAGAGTGCCGAGGCCGCTGCGGCTGCGAATGATGCCCGGCTTGCTCTGCTGATGGCGCGTTATCCTGACAAGGATTATGCCTCTATGTACGATAAGGTGCTTGGCCTGACGGTTGAGCAGAAAAAGGCAGGATGCAGTGCATGGTATGAGCTTTTTCCCCGTTCATGGAGTACGGAACCCGATACCCATGGAACGTTCAATGATTGTCACCGGCTGCTGCCGATGATTGCCGGGATGGGGTTTGACGTTGTTTATCTTCCCCCGATTCATCCGATTGGCCATACCAAGCGGAAAGGCAGGAATAATGCACTTGTCGCAGCTCCAGGTGAGCCCGGAAGCTGTTGGGCGATTGGCAACAGTGATGGAGGGCACAAGGCTGTCCACTCTGAGCTTGGCACGGTTGAAGAGTTTGCTGCATTTGTTGCGGCAGCCGAGGAGCACGGGATCTCCATTGCTCTCGATATTGCCTTTCAGTGCTCACCCGATCACCCTTATGTACAGGAGCACCCGCAGTGGTTTACCTGGCGTCCTGATGGAACGGTACAATTTGCTGAAAATCCTCCGAAGAAATATGAGGATATTCTTCCCATTAATTTTGAGTCTGCCGACTGGCAGAACCTCTGGATAGAGCTGAAAAGCATTTTTATCTTCTGGATTGGCAAAGGAGTGAAAATTTTCCGCGTTGACAATCCTCATACAAAAGCCTTTCCGTTCTGGGAATGGGCTATTGCTTCAATAAGAGAGGAGCACCCTGACACGGTTTTTCTGGCCGAGGCATTTACCCGTCCCAAATTGATGGCACGTCTTGCAAAGATTGGTTATAGCCAGTCGTACAGCTACTTTACCTGGCGCAATTCCAAGAAGGAAATTCAGGAGTATATGGTTGAACTGACCACATCGCCCCTGAAACATTTCATGCGGGCAAACTTCTGGCCAAACACTCCAGATATTCTCCATGAAGAGTTACAGAAAGGCGAACGGGAAAAGTTTATTATCCGTCTGGCTTTGGCTGCAACATTGTCGTCAAACTACGGGATGTATGGTCCCGCGTATGAACTCTGCGAGCATCTTCCCGTTGCGGGCAAGGAGGAGTATCTCAATTCCGAAAAATATGAGATCAGGCAGTGGGATCTTGACCGACCCGGAAACATCCGCGCAGAGATTACCCGCATTAACCGGATAAGGAAGGAGAATCCCGCTCTGCAGCAGACCGGCAACCTCACTTTTGTGCGTCTTGAAGCTTCTCCGGGCGAGGAACACGATCTGCTGATGGGTTATGTGAAGCGATCGGAAGATGACCGTAATATCATTCTTACGGTGGTTAACCTTGATCAGTCACGCACCCAGCGCGGATGGCTCCGCTTCCCGCTTGAACTTTTTGGCCTTTCTCATCTTCATCAGTTCATGGTTGAGGATCTGCTCAGCGGAAATCGCTATCAATGGAACGGCGAATGGAATTTTGTTGAAGTGAACCCGTTCAGCATGCCTGCGCATATTTTCCGGGTAACGCTGGCCTGATACAATTTATTTTTTAACGCATTTACTCTTTATACCTTTAACGAACTCAACATGTATCAACCCGAACCGCTCTGGTACAAAGACGCAATTATTTACGAGGCGCATGTCAAGACGTTTTATGACAGCAACAATGACGGTGTAGGCGATTTTCAGGGATTGCGCCAGAAGCTTGGCTACCTGCAAAGTCTTGGCATTACAGCAATATGGCTCCTGCCTTTTTATCCTTCGCCGCTCCGTGATGATGGATACGATATTGCCGACTATATGAGCGTCAATCCCGACTACGGTACGATGGAAGATTTCAGGGAGTTTCTTGAAGAGGCACACTCTCTTGGTCTGAAGGTCATTACTGAACTGGTCGTGAACCACACGTCCGACCAGCATGCCTGGTTCCAGCGCGCCAGAAAAGCTCCCGCAGGCTCGCCTGAGCGGAATTTCTATGTCTGGAACGACAACCCCGATAAATATTCTGAAACCCGTATTATTTTTCAGGATTTTGAGGCTTCCAACTGGACCTGGGATCCTGTTGCCGGTCAGTATTTCTGGCACCGTTTTTATCATCATCAACCTGACCTGAACTTTGAAAACCCGGCAGTCCAGGCAGCGCTTCTCGAGGTGCTCGATTTCTGGCTTGGCATGGGTGTTGATGGTCTCAGGCTTGATGCTGTGCCATATCTTTATGAGGAGGAGGGTACCAACTGTGAAAACCTTCCCCAGACTTACGCGTATCTGAGAGGACTGCGCTCCTATGTTGATGAGCACTATCCCAACCGTATGCTGCTTGCTGAAGCCAATCAGTGGCCCGAGGATTCCGCAGCATATTTCGGCAAGGGCGACCTGTGTCACATGAACTTCCACTTCCCCCTGATGCCGCGCATGTACATGGCGCTTGCTACGGAAGACCGTTTTCCCATTATCGATATTCTCGAACAGACCCCGGAAATTCCTGAGAACTGCCAGTGGGCCTCATTTCTGCGCAATCATGATGAGCTGACGCTTGAAATGGTCACTGACGAAGAGCGCGACTATATGCGCCGGGTCTATGCCAACGATCCCAGGGCCCGTATCAACCTTGGTATCCGTCGTCGCCTTGCGCCACTGATGTCCAACGACCGTCGCAAGATTGAGCTGATGAACATCATGCTGCTCTCCTTGCCCGGCACTCCGGTGCTTTACTATGGTGACGAGATTGGCATGGGTGACAACTACTATCTTGGCGATCGCGACGGTGTGCGTACTCCCATGCAGTGGAACGCTGATCGTAATGCCGGTTTTTCGCGTGCGAATCCACAAAGATTGCAGTTACCGGTCATTATTGATCCTGAATATCACTACGAAGCGGTCAATGTTGAGGTGCAGGAGAGCAATGTCAACTCCCTGCTCTGGTGGATGCGTCATGCTATTTCCACGGCACACCGTTACAAATCCCTCAGTCGGGGAACTATTGAATTCTTGCAGGTGAGTAACCCCAAGGTGCTGATTTTTATCCGCCAGTTTGAGGATGAAACCATGCTATCGATCATCAACCTCTCTAAAAATGCCCAGGCGGTAACGATTGATCTTTCCCGTTTTGATGGATTTATTCCCGAAGAGGTCTTCAGTCTGAACCGTTTTCCGAAAATCAGGAAAATTCCCTATATGGTCGCACTTGGAGGCTATGGTTATTTTTGGCTGAAGTTGATCAAGGATGAGGAAGAGGTCGATACTCGCGCGGCTCTCAAAAACTCTTTTGCCTCGGTCTCCCGCTGGCCGGCTCTTTTTACCGGAAAAAGCAAAGAGCAGCTCGAAACCGTTATTCTGCCGCAGTACTACAACACAAGTCGCTGGTTTGGGGGCAAGGCCCGCAATATCATGCGTATTTCTATCGTCGATACCATTCCTGTCGCAGGGATGACCAGGGCAAAGCTGCTGATTACTGAAGTTCGCTATTCAAGCGGTGAAAATGATCTTTATCAACTGCCGCTCTGTTTTGCGCCTCTCTCCTCAATCAGCGATTCAGACGACAACTTCTGCAAGAGAGTCATTGCAAGGGTCGTGATTGGCGATGAAGAGGGGTATCTGTGTGATGCAACCTTCGACAGTCGCTTCCTGAACCAGCTTTACTCCATGGTCACCGGCAAAGAGTCCTGGGAGGGCAAGGCAGGTCTTGTTTCCGGGTTGAAGTCGTTGAAGCTTGATGCCATAAACGAAAGTATGACCGGCCAGGAGCCTGAACCATTCCTGATGGGTGTCGAGCAGACGAACACCTCAATCAGGTTTCACAACGACCTCTGTCTGAAACTGTACCGCCGCATTGAAATCGGAGTCTCTCCTGAGGTGGAAATGTGCAGCGCGCTGAGCGATCAGACGACCTTTACCAACCTTCCCGCCTACCTTGGATCGCTGAACTACGATCAGAGCCGTACCAGCAGCTACTCGCTCGGTATTTTACAGAATTATGTGCAGAACGAAGGCGATGCCTGGCAGCTTACCCTTGGTCATGTGCAGCGATATTATGACGACCTCCGGGTAAAAATCAAGGCAGGCATTGCGCTTCCGGCACTTTCGGCATTGAGTGGCGATCCTGTGCAGCTTCCTGAGATTATGCATGAGCTTATTGGCGGCGTTTACCTCAATATTATTGAAAAGCTGGCAGAAAGGACTGCCGAGATGCATCTCTCCCTGGCCTCACTCGACAGTGATCCAGCATTTGCTCCGGAAGCCTTTACCACGCTTTATCAGCGTTCCATCTATCAGGCGATGTGTGAGCAGGTGAAACGTGCGGTTATTCTGATACGTGAACTCATGCCAAAACTGCCTGTCGAGCAGCAGGAGCTTGCCACACTTTTTGTGCAGAAACAGAAGCAGATTTTGCAGCAGTTTGATCCTGTCAGACTTGAAAAAATTGACGCACTGAAAATCAGGATTCATGGCGATTATCATCTTGGTCAGGTGCTGTTTACCGGCAAAGACTTTGTGATTATCGATTTTGAGGGTGAGCCATCACGTCCGCTTTCCGAGCGCAAAATTAAACGTTCGGTTTTTCGTGATATTTCAGGTATGCTCCGCTCCTTTGATTATGCGGCCTATAATGTGCTGCAGAGCCACTCCATCATCCATCCTGAAGAGAGAGCTGGTCTTGAGCCCTGGGCCGATCGCTGGAGCTTCTATGTTGGCCAGCACTTTATTGACAGCTATTTTGAGAAGACAAGGGGTAGTGATATTGTTCCAGCAGATCCGAAACAGCGTGAACATCTGCTGCGTGGCTACCTGATGAACAAGGCAATCTATGAGCTGAATTACGAGCTGAACAACAGGCCGGAATGGGCATCTATTCCGCTAAAGGGAATTTTGAAGATTCTGGAATCGTAATTTCTCGTTCGAACGCACGGGTCTGTCGAAGTTGGCAGGCCCGTTGCTTTCAACGTCGTCTATTTCTCCTTTGCCTCTCTCCACAGCACGTCGAGCTCTTCCGGGCTGTACTCCTGCCACTGACGGCCTGATGCCTCAACGTTTTCTTCAATCTTGCGGAAGCGTCCCATAAACTTGTTGGTGGCTTTGCGGAGAGAGTCCTCAGGATTGGCGCCGAGGAAGCGGCTGTAATTGACAAGGGTAAAGAGCAGATCACCGAATTCATTCTCCTGCTCTTCCTTGCTCTCTGCGTTTTTCAGTTCTTTGACCTCTTCAACAAGCTTGTCGAGCACTCCCTCATCGCTCGGCCAGTCGAAGCCGACACCGGCAACCTTTTTCTGTACCCGGTAGGCGCGCAGGAGTTCCGACATGGCGTTCGGCACACCGTCGAGCATACTTTTCCGACCCTCTTTTCGCTTGAGCGTTTCCCAGTTTTTCAACACCTCCTGCTCGGTTTCCGCCAGCGTGTCACCAAAGACGTGTGGATGGCGGCTGACAAGCTTGTGGCAGAGCGCCTCGAAAACATCGGCAAAAGAGAAGGTTCCTCGCTCCTCTCCCAAAAGAACCTGAAAGCAGAGATGCAGAAAGAGATCGCCGCACTCTTTTTTAAGCTCAATCTCGTCCTGCTGGTCTATGGCATGGATCAGTTCATAGCTCTCTTCGAGCAGCAGGTGAGCCAGAGACTCCGGTGTCTGCTTCCGATCCCAGGGGCACTCCTGACGCAGCACGTTAACAAGGCTCAGTACCCGTTCAAACTGTTCGGGAAGACTTCTCTCTCTCTGTGAGACAATATCTGCTTTTAACTGTTCAACGGGAATTTTCTCTGGCATAATCAATGGTGTTTGGCGTTCGCTTCTCAACTGAGTGATGAAGTTACTCTTTCTTGCGGGTATTTCTTATACTTGCTCACAGCGTTCAGAAAACCTATCCATACCATTTCGACCTTCGAGAGCCATGACCATGTCCATCATCATGCCGGAACAGGGATATCCAATTGCCGCGATTGCCACTCCAGTTGGTGTCGCTGCTCTTGCTGTGGTCCGTATCAGCGGCAAAGGGGTTTTCGATATTGCCCAGAAAGTGTTTCGGAAAAAAAACAACCCGAAGTTCCGGTTTGAGCAGTCGAAGGGCTACAAGGCTCATTTCGGCACCGTTCATGACCGCGAAGGGCTGATTGACGAGGTGGTTGCGCTGGTGTTCCGCTCGCCGAACTCCTTTACCATGGAGGATATGGTTGAGCTCAGTTGTCACGGCGGCCCGGTTGTGGTGAAACACCTTCTGAAAGTGCTGCTTGACGAGGGGTGCAGGCTGGCCGAGCCCGGAGAGTTTACCCGTCGGGCCTTTCTTAACGGTCGTATCGATCTTTTACAGGCGGAGGCGATTGGCGAGATGATCCATGCCCGATCGGAATCGGCGTTTCGCACTGCGGTCACCCAGATGCAGGGGACGCTTTCTCTGAGGCTCAATGCCATGCGGGAACGGCTGCTCGGTTCATGCGCCCTTCTGGAGCTTGAGCTTGATTTCAGTGAGGAGGAGGTTGAGTTCCAGAGCCGCAGCCAGCTTCAGGAAGAGCTTCGTCTTCTGCAGGAAGAGCTTTTCCGTCTTATCGACTCCTATCAGCACGGAAGGCTTTTGAAGGAAGGGGTTGCGACAGTGATCGCCGGAAGACCGAATGCCGGAAAGTCAACCCTGCTTAATGCGTTGCTTGGTGAGGAGCGCTCGATTGTGAGCCATAGACCGGGCACGACACGTGACTACATCGAGGAGTGCTTTCTGCATGAAAAAACCATGTTCAGGCTTACCGATACAGCAGGGTTGCGCGAAGGTGGGGAGGAGGTTGAACATGAAGGCATCCGGCGGAGTTACAAAAAAATTTCTGAGGCGGATATGATTGTTTACCTCCTTGACATCAGCCTTGAAGATTATCTTGATGAAGTTTCCCGGATTCAGGCATTCCTTGAGCAGTATCCAGCAGCCAGAATGATTGTGGCTGCCAATAAAACCGATCTTACACCGGAGAGCGAAGAGCGTCAACGAAAGCTTTGGGCCGCGACCGGCTGCGAGGTTTGCGGCATAGCAGCATCCAGGGGCGAAGGGCTTGATGTGCTCAAGTACCTCATGAGCAGCATGGCGGAAGGACTTGACAAGCAGCATGAAGCAAGTGTGCTTGTTACCAGCCTGCGCCATTATGAAGCGCTTCGCAATGCCTCTGATGCCATCGATAATGCACAAGCGCTTATAGACACTGGTGCCGGTACCGAACTTGTCGCGTTTGAACTTCGTTCAGCGCTTGAGTATATAGGGGAAATTACCGGAAAAGTGGTGAACGAGGAAATTTTAAATATCATCTTTGAGCGTTTCTGCATCGGAAAGTGATGGTGCCTGAACCCTGCACAGCGCCAATGTTAGGAGCCATGCAGGGAAAAGACTTCAGCTTTGTGTGTAGGTGTGGACGCTGTTCTGCGCCGAGGGGAGATAGTTAACACCAAACCAGCAGACCAGAAGCACAAGAAAGGCAAGAGCCAGATACCATTGGAGTTTACTCTGGTCAATCTTGTAGCGGTAGGCATGAAGATAGCCGAGGTAGGCCAGCCAGGAGAGAAATGCCCAGGTCTCTTTTGGATCCCAGGTCCAGTAATGTCCCCAGGCCTCCTTCGCCCACAGCGCCCCGAAGATAAGACCGAAAGAGAGGAGCACAAAACCAAGCAAGGCAAGATAGTGCGAGACCGATTCGCCGGTCACATTTCCTTTGGACCGTAACTGCAGATAGACGTTGTGCAATGCTGTAACAGAGGATGCGGCAAGCAGCACATAGCCGACCAGATAGACAACCACATGCGGAATAAACCAGGGACTCTGCAGGGCAGGCATGAGGGTTTTGTCGAAGACCTCGGGATGGAGCATGTTGATGCCGAGAAAAAATCCTGCAAGCGCCATGCAATAGTATTTAAGCCACCCGATTTTCCAGCGGTACTCAACGAGAAAACCTACAAGCGGAATAAGCGCCGCATACCAGAGTCGTGTTTCGCCAAGTGTTCTGAGCGGAGGCCGGTCAAGGAGCACCCAGTAGAAAGCAATAAAACCCGCCATGACAACTGAACCGGCAAGAGAGAAAACCATTCCAGGAATCTTCAGAGCAGGTGTTCGGATCGCCAAAAGGCCAAGAAGCATACCTGTAGCCCAGCAGGCAATGGCCACTATTGCGGCCGTGTTAAAATCAACGATCATGCTGCCACCTCTTTTCGTTTAATGCCAGTCCAGAAAAACAGAATATTTCCTGCCATAATCATGAAAAACCCGAGATAAACTGCAGGCAGCCAGGGGTCACGGATAACTTCAATAAGGCTGAGCTTCGACCAGCGGCCGGCTTTTTCATCGTAACCCATCTGGTAAAGCTTCCACTCTTTAAAGTTTACCGGTTTATTCACCTCAAGATTTGCCATGACGGCATTGCCCTGGGTATCCTGAACCGTTACCGCCGAACGGAATGATTTTGGAGTGCCGGGTACCATAATGAGGTAGAGGTTGCCCAGTTGTGCCGCGTCTGGCCTCAACTTGGGGCTTCCTGTGCTGATCCATGCCTCGCGCTGTGTTGCGCCTGTGGTGATTTTCACTTTTGCGAAAGGAATGCCTGTCGAGCGATCTGCTGGTTGCGGAATGCCCCCCTCTCCGGGAAGCGCAGAGGGCATATAGTCAAGCACAAGAACCTCAATTCCATTCCAGGATGCCGTTGTGCCTTTTCGTACCTCAAGAGTCGTTTTTGACTTGTCCATCAGCAGTTTGTCGCTATGCGGATCATAGAGCAGAAGCTGGGGGGGATACTCCTCAAGGGAAAAGTCATGAAGAAAAACAGAAAAAGGGAGTGGCTGAGGAGTATCGCTTTCCATCGTATAACCAAGGTTGCTGGCCTTGCCCTCTTCAATCGGCACCACAAGCCGTTGAAGATCGGAACTGCCAAAAATACCGCATGACAGTGCTATCCAGAATCCGGCGTGAAAAAGGATAAACTGAATATTCTGCACTTTAAAAGGGATGAGCTTCCATGAAAGTGACAAACCGAGGTTGGCGAGAAAGAGGAGAACAACAAGAGCAAAAGGCCAGCTTGAAAAGATCTTGTGTATCCCGAGTCTGGCAGGCAGTGAGCCTGACAGAACAGCTTCCTGTGGCAGAATACCGCCGAGCAGCGAGAGAACGGCAATACCGAAAATAAGGGAAAGCCCGAGAGGAATCCCGCCGAACCATTTGACTGCCGGAGTGTTCCTGAAACCCAGACCTATACTCAGTATCAGAACCGCAAAAGCCGAAAGCGCTATGGCATTGACCGGCAGGCGCGGCAGAGCTATGCCGCTTCCTGATGTGGCATATTCCATGACAAAGCCCAAACAAAGTACAACTGCCGTAAAAAGAGCGGATTCCCTGAACTCCCAGGGAGTCTGAAACCAGCGACGCCGGACAACTACCATAATAGACTACCTGAACTTTATTATTAATTAAAACCCCTCTGGGGGCACACACTCTTTATTAGTTACCGGGAAAAGGAATCCTGAGACCCGGGCATAATCTGTCGCGGTTATCATTATACAGGAAATAAAGACAATTCGTTGATCTGTACTTCACGTTTTTATGGACACCAACAAGACAAATGATGTTGACAAATGGCTTGTGATAGCGATAACTATCTTTTTTTCAAGAGTATAGTGAAAATGAACGTTTTGCTGTAAAAAGCAAAATATACAGGAGTGGCTTTTGTTTAACAAACAATCGTTAATATTTTAATCTTGTCATCCGTGAGGGTGAGCTGCTATGGAGATATATTTGAGAAGTATACGGGAACAAAAAAAATTAATATTGCTTTCTACTGGATAAAATTCTTGACTCTTTGTAATTTATTTCATATATATTTACTGAATCTTAAAAACTGGTTAAAATCGCCAGTTGAATGTTTACCAACTCAAGATATTTTTATCTCTACTGTGTTTGGTATAGTTTATTTTTGAAAAAGAGTTAGCAATTGTTACATTTCTGATAATTAAAGGGTTTATACTCTACCCTTATCCGCAAAGGTCAATACCGGTTTATTCTATACTTTAGAAATTTTTTAATCGGCTTTTTAGGGGAAGATAGTTTCGGGTGGTTTTTTTATATACATGAAAGGTATATCATTCCATTCTGTCCCTCCTCGTTGACTTAAGAATTGATAAGTTTTTTCTGTCAGGCGTTCTGCATAATGGTCTTTGGTTAATCAAGGATTTGATGCGTTGGAACAGGTTGACATTGGGAACAGCCGTAGCGAATGGCGAGACGGTGACGGTAAGCTATACTGATCCGACAGCAGGCAACGATACGAATGCCATTCAGGATGGTGCAGGCAACGATGCTGCGACGATTACAATGCAGACGGTGACGAACAACACGCCTGATACTACAGCTCCTTTGTTTGCAAGCGCAACCGTGAATGGCAGCACGCTGGTGCTGAACTACACGGAAGCCAACACGCTTGATGCGACGAATGTTCCTCCAGCAAATGCTTTCTCGGTATCGGGTGGCCACAGTGTAACGGGTGTGGCGGTTAATGCGTCATCGAAGACCGTAACGCTGACGTTGGGCTCACCCGTAGCAAACACCGAGACGGTCACGGTAAGCTATACCGACCCGACAGCAGGTAATGATGTCAATGCCATTCAGGACGTTACAGGCAACGATGCTGCGACGATTACAACGCAGCCGGTGACAAATAATACGCTGGATACAACACCGCCTGTTTTTGCAAACGCAGCGGTGAATGGCAGCACACTGGTACTGAACTACACGGAAGCCAACACGCTGGATACCACGAACAAACCGCTTCCAGCGGCCTTCACGGTATCAGGCGGTCACAATGTAACGGGTGTAGCGCTCAATGCGGTATCCCATACAGTAACGTTGACATTGGGCACAGCCGTTGCGAACGGTGAGACGGTGACGGTAAGCTACACCGATCCGACAGCGGGTAACGATGTCAATGCCATTCAGGATGTGGCAGGAAACGATGCCGCGACGATTACAACGCAGCCGGTGACGAACAACACCCCGGATACAACAGCTCCTGTCTTTGCGAGCGCTGCGTTGAACGGCAACACGCTGGTGCTTACCTATACAGAAGCCAATACGCTGGATGCGATGAACTTCCCGGGAGCAAATACCTTCACGATATCAGGCACGGTATCAGGAGGTCACAATGTCACAGCGGTAGCTGTTGATGCAGCGGCGAAGACGCTGACGCTGACGTTGGGAACTGCGGTATCAAACGGCGAGACGGTGACGGTAAGCTATACTGACCCGACAGCGGGTAACGATGCAAATGCCATTCAGGATGGTGCAGGCAACGATGCTGCGACGATAATATCACAGCCAGTAACGAACAACGGACACGCTCCGACGGGAAGTGTCATGATCACTGGCATAGCTACCAGTAACAACGTTCTCACCGCAAGCAATAACCTGGCAGATCAAGACGGCATTGGAAACATTACCTACCAATGGTATTCGGGAAGTACTGCAATCAGCGGAGCTACAGGAGATACCTTGCCTGTCAGTAATGCGCTAGCAGGCCAGACAATTATGGTCAAAGCGAGTTACATCGATGGCCACGGCACTCCTGAAAGCGTAAGCAGTGACGCAATCTCTTATGGGGCAACATTAGGTAATGTCACTCCTGTCACAAGTGAGGCAAATCTGCAGGCCGCGCTTGAAGCAATTATTCCTTTGGCCGGTAATGGAGATGTTCAAACGGGAATGGCTCATTATTATGACAATTTGCTTGCTGCAGGGGTAACAGGTGTTGAGGTTCAGCATATCAATTTTCTTTCGAATTCTGCCGGGGCATTCAGTGTTAGTTCTTCTGGTCACGAAGCGTTAGTTATCGAGTTACCATCAGGCTCAAGCCTTGCGTTGAATAATGTTGAGTTTGCCCTCATCAGTGGAAATACAAGTATAAGCGGTGGTGCAGGTGATAATATTGTTTTTGCAGATGATGGCAACCAGAATATTCTTCTTGGTGATGGTAATGATGAACTGCACGGCGGCGGTGGCAATGATACCGTTGCATCGACGACAGGTGATGACCTCCTTTTTGGTGATGCGGGTGATGACACACTCAGTGGAGGTGCTGGCAATGACACGCTTGATGGCGGTGACGGTACTGACAGGGCGGTGTTTACCGGATTATTCTCTGAATACATTATCATACAGACCGGAATTTCCAGTTATACGATAGAGGATAAGGTTCCAGGTCGTGATGGTAAGGATGTTGTTTCCAACGTCGAACTCTTCCAGTTTGCCGATTTTCCAGATGGAAAAACTGATATTATTGCTCCAACAGTGGTTACCTTCACACCTGCCGATGCAGCCACTGGCGTTCCTGTCGGGAGCAATGTCGTTCTGACGTTCAGCGAACCTGTCCAGAAAGGTACGGGTCTCATTGAAATTCACAGTGGAACAGAAACAGGTGCGCTTGTGGAAAGGTACGATGCTGCGACGAGCACAAACCTTACTATCTCAGGTACTGTGCTCACGATCAATCCCACTGCTGATCTGGCGCCAGGGACACACTATTTTGTTACGCTTGCTGATGGATCGATTAATGATTATGCCGGGAACCACTTTGCTGGTACTACGGCCTACGATTTCACTACTGCGGATCCCTATGTAGCCAATAACAGTAGTGGAGGCGTTGATGTTGGAGTTGCAATAGCTGGGGTGGGAGGGCTTGGTGTTCTTGCGTGGCTGCTTTTTTAAACAGGGGAGCGTTTTGCGCATTATCGGGTATTCAAAAGGGAACAGGTAAAACGTGGTTATGGAGATTTATCGTTTTGGATTTAATGCCATGGGAGGAGACGGTGAGGTTGTTATTGCGTTTGAGAGCCAAAAAGAGGCGCACTCCATAGCGAACCTTGCTCTAACAGAGGTTGGGCGAATCGAGTACAAGTACTCTCGTTACCGGCCTGAGAGCATTATTGCCCGGATTAATGCTGCTGCTGGTCGTGACTTTGTAGAGTATGATGACGAGACGGCATCATTGTTCCAGTATGCTGATACGCTTTATGACCAGAGTAATGGTTTGTTCGACATTACGTCAGGAATCTTTCGTCATGTTTGGGATTTCAACAAGGCTATTCCTCCTGTCCCTTTAAAACTATCTGAGACGATGGCTTTTATCGGCTGGAGCATGGTTGAGCGGAAGGGAAATGCCATTCGTCTGCCTGAGACCGCTATGGAGATTGACTTTGGTGGATTTGGCAAGGAGTATGCCGCAGATCGGGCGGCGGCAGTTGTTTATGAACAAGGGGTAAGGCATGGTTACGTGAACCTGGCGGGAGATATACGGCTTTTGGGCCCCAAGCCTGACGATACTCCCTGGGTTATCGGGATTCAGGATCCTCGACACAAAGAGCGCACTATTGCTTCGATCCCGCTTTATGCTGGCGCATTAACGACCAGTGGCGATTATGAACGCTTTTTTGAAGCGGATGGCAATCGCTACTGTCACATTATCAATCCCCGGACGGGTTATCCTGTGACCTTCTGGCGATCAGTAACAGTGGTAGCACCTTTAGCGATTACCGCAGGAAGCTGCTCTACAATAGCAATGCTGAAAGAGGCTGAAGGTCTGGATTTTCTTGAGGATTCAGGGATGGGATATCTTGCTGTGGACCAGCATGGAAAGATTTATCACAAAAACATGTAATGTAATTTCAGACGTAATTTAGCGTATATATTATTTATGCAAAAAACAACCATAAACTACTTTTTTCTAAGGCGTTCCATCGCTTTTTTGGGTGTTGTTCTTGCACTCTGTTTCAGAGTGAGCAATCTTTTCGCTGCTGATTTTCTTGATCCGGACGCGGCGTTCAAGCTCAAGGCAGAGCTGAAAAACAGCCGTACGATTGTGCTGCATTGGGATATTGCAAAGCGTTACAAATTGTATCGTGACAAGGTTGCCGTCAGTGTCGAAAGCGGGAGGGCTCAAGTGCAGGCTCCTGTATTGCCGAAAGGAATCATCTTTACCGATCCAACAATCGGAGAGAAGATTGATATCTATCATGACAAACTTGATATTGAGGTGCCTGTTCTAAAGGCTGACGGGGTGTTTACGCTGAGCGTAGGGTATCAGGGTTGTTCTGAGGATGGTCTCTGTTATCCACCGATAACGAAGCGTTTCAAAGTTGACCCAATTCGTTCTGGTGGACTTTTGATAGCGGATGACCAGGCAGGAGCTTCTTCAGGGACTGGCGCGGTTCTTGCAGATAAGGTTTCCCCCCCTCCTACACCATTTGCATCGACTATAGATAACTCTTCAAAAGGGAGTGCACCAGACAATGATCTCTCTCTGGCTACAGCCACGCTTGTTGGTGGAAGTTTATGGAAAATCTCTCTTGCATTTCTGGCATTCGGGTTGCTTTTGTCTTTTACTCCCTGCGTGTTGCCTATGGTACCTATTCTCTCTTCAATCATTGTGGGAGAGGGAGAGGTGACTCGCATTCGCAGTTTTTTGATGGCTCTCGCATATTGCCTCGGTATGGCAATGGTTTATACTTCGCTTGGTGTTGCCGCAGGGCTTGCAGGTGAAGGGCTGGCTGGAGCTTTGCAGAAACCATGGGTCTTGATACTGTTCTCTCTGCTTCTTGTGCTGCTTTCTCTCTCCATGTTTGATGTATATCAGTTGCAGTTGCCAGTATTCCTGCAAAGTAAGTTGGGCAAGGTATCAAGCGGCTTAAAGGGGGGGCGTTTTATCGGGGTATTTTTTATGGGTGCTTTATCGGCACTGATTGTAGGCCCCTGTGTTGCAGCACCCCTCGCAGGCACCCTTGTCTATATCAGCCAGACTCATAACGTGCTTATCGGTGGTCTGGCACTTTTTATGATGGCGACCGGTATGAGCGTTCCTTTGTTACTTGTCGGATTGTCTGCCGGCAGCCTTTTGCCGAAGGCTGGTGCATGGATGATTGGTGTAAAAAATGTGTTCGGACTTCTGCTGATTGCCGTTGCTCTCTGGATGGTTTCGCCAATTCTGTCAGAGTCGGTCTTCATGCTTTTTTGCGGTATCTATGCCATCCTGTGCTCTGTTTTTATTGGTGTTTTCGAAGTATTACCAGGAACGCCAACGATAGCTTTCCGTTTCGGTAAAACTTTAGGGCTGGTACTCTTTGTTATTGGTGTTTTGGAACTTGCAGGAGCTGCTTCTGGTGGAACTAATGTTCTGAAGCCACTTTCACAGATTCATGGTTTATCTTCTGGAGGCGCAGAAGAGAAGGAAAAAGTCAATTTCACTCTTATAAAGACTGCAGGTGAGCTGGATCAAGCATTGCGTTCAGCGAACAAGCCGGTTATGCTTGATTTTTATGCAAGCTGGTGCGTCTCTTGCAAGGAGATGGACGAGTTTACTTTTCATGATCAGAAAGTTATGGGGCAGTTAAAAAATATGGTGCTGCTGCGGGCTGACGTGACTGCCAATAGTGATGATGACCGTGCGTTAATGAAGCAGTTTGGTCTGTTTGGGCCACCCGGAATCATTTTTTTTGATGCCAAAGGCAAAGAGATTCCTAAAAGCAGAATCGAAGGGACTCTTGATGCTCATGCTTTTTTTGATCATGTCAGCAAATATGTAACGGGTAAGTGATTATCCTCTTGATGTACATAAAAAAAGCCTGCTGTTAGAGCAGGCTTTTTTCTGGTAAAATCACTCAACTCAAATCAACCGGGGATTCCTCCAGCAGAGGGTTTTGACTGGATTGCTTCAAGTTTTACCTGCACCGTTCCGGATTTTATAATACCAATTTCCTTTGCTGCGCTGATTGATAAATCAATGATCCTCCCTTTGACAAATGGTCCTCTGTCGTTAATGCGTACAACGACGTCTTTTCCGTTTCGCAGGTTGGTTACTTTAACCCATGTGCCGAATGGCAGGGAAGGATGGGCTGCTGTCAATTTATCCATATTGAATGTCTCGCCGTTTGCGGTTTTACGGCCATGAAACTCATCGGAATAAAAAGAGGCTTTGCCTTCGGAAACAGCAATAGGTTTGCTGTTCTTTGCTGTCGCGCTCACTATTGAGAGTGATTCCAAGCGTTTGGCTGCCTCTGCGGAATTATTTAAAGGGTTAAAAGTAACAATCTGGCTTGCTGCCAAGCCAATGGATATCAGGATTGCCAAAAAAGATATGTTGAAATAATGTTTTCCAGGTTTCATACGCTCAGGGTTTAAGCCCGCTGTGCTTTTCATTTTCCTCATGAAAAGCACAGGTCATAATGAATAAAAATTAAAATACTATTCATGTTGCGTCAAGGTTCTAATATAAGGAAAAATTCTTATAACAGGCAAAATTTGCCGGAAACCTTGTTTTTTTGGATCTTTTGGTCGATAATGACGTATTAAAAGGGTTTTATATGCTTTTTTAATCAGGGGTCATATTTTTATTATTCGGCGAATCAATGTCAATCGAAGGGATTCTGATTCTTATTTTATGAATAAAAATTAATATGGAATGATTAATCGTTTCTCCGCAAGCAGGTTTGCATCGTTTACTGATCCATTTGATTTAGAACTTATTGTCTATATTAGCAGATATTTTTTATTGGAAATACAACCCATCGTTTCTACTATTTTCATTTTCTTTAATCGATTATGTCAAAAAAATCGGAAGAACCCGATTCAAGCAGCCATGCAGGACAATCTGGCATGAAACGGCTTGCAGGGCTCTCTCTTGCAGCTCTTGGGGTTGTTTTCGGTGATATAGGTACCAGTCCTCTTTATGCTGTTCGGGAGTGTTTTCATGGTGAGTATGGTATTCCTATCACACAGGGGAATGTACTCGGGGTTCTTTCTCTGCTTGTCTGGTCCCTTCTTCTGATTGTCAGCCTGAAATATCTTACTTTTATCATGAAAGCCGATAACGATGGTGAGGGCGGTATTCTTGCCCTTACCGCGCTGATCATCACCCATAGCAAGAAAAATGGTTATGAACGGTGGCTTTTGGTTGTCATAGGGCTGTTTGGAGCCGCATTGCTTTATGGAGATGGCATGATTACTCCTGCCATCTCAGTTCTCAGCGCAATCGAAGGGGTTCAGATTATCGCACCTGCATTTAAGGATCTTGTTATACCGGCAACAATTATAGTGCTTATCGGTCTTTTTTTGTTTCAGCATCATGGCACAGCAAGAGTCGGTGCCCTTTTCGGCCCGATTATTTTTGTCTGGTTTGTCGTTATCGGTATTCTTGGCTTTGTTGAAATTGTTCAGTATCCGCAGATCTTGAAGGCGATTCTGCCATGGTACGGTATTGCCTTTCTTTTAAACAATCACCTTCAGGGTTTTATGGTTTTGGGGGCGGTTTTTCTCTCCGTTACGGGAGCGGAAGCACTCTACGCTGATATGGGGCATTTCGGAAAACATCCAATCCGGTTGACCTGGGTATTGCTGGTGCTTCCTGCATTGCTCCTGAACTATTTTGGGCAGGGTGCGTTGCTTCTTGCCTTTCCCCTGGAGTCACATCATCCCTTTTACGGCCTTGTGCCTTCCTGGGCCATGATCCCTATGGTGGTGCTTTCAACCTCTGCCACCATTATTGCGTCTCAAGCGCTGATTACCGGTGTTTTTTCACTGACACAGCAGGCAATTCAACTGGGGTACATGCCTCGCCTGACGGTGACCCATACATCAGAAAAGCATATCGGGCAGATTTATGTTCCTGCTGCAAACTGGACATTAATGATCGCTACTATTGGTTTGGTAGCTGGTTTCGGCTCTTCAAGCAATCTGGCTTCGGCTTACGGTGTCGCTGTTACAGCAACCATGCTGATTTCAACTATCCTCTTTTATTATGTAGCACGCGATCTCTGGAAGTGGAACAAGATTGCCCTTAATGTTTTGATCAGCTTTTTTGCGGTTATTGATCTTTCATTTTTTGCAGCAAGCATGAGCAAGCTCTTTCATGGCGCCTGGTTTCCTTTGGTCATAGGGCTGGCGGTGTTTACCCTGATGCTTACCTGGAAACAGGGACGCAGTCTCCTGCTGCAACAGCTCACGGATCGTACCCTGACCATTGAAGAGTTTATACAGAGTCTTTCATTACAGCAGCCACATCGAGTGAACGGTCAGGCCGTTTATTTGACGGCAAATCCAGATTTAGTGCCCGTTGCAATGCTCCATAACCTTCGTCACAACAAGATAATGCATTCGGAAATAGCTCTGTTTCATTTCAGTACGGAACGGGTGCCGAGGGTTCCGAATAATCGCAAAGTCGAGGTGACTAAACTTGGTGACGGTTTTTTCAAGGTTGTAGCTCGATATGGATTTCTGGAACACCCTAATATTCGTCAGGTCATTGCCTTGGCCAATCATCAGGGGTTACATTTCAGGTTGGAGGCGATCAGCTTTTTCCTGAGCCGGGAGAGAATTGTTACAGGGCTCAAGTCGAAAATGATTTCATGGCGAAAAACACTTTTTGCTTTGATGGCTCGCAATGCTCTCAGTGCAACGGCATACTATGACCTTCCTGCAGGTCAGGTGATTGAGATAGGCTTGCTGGTTCAGATCTGAAACAGGTTTGATTTTTGTACAGAATATTGTTGATAAGACGGCATAACATCACTTCTGAACAGGTTTTCAAAAACTATTGTATATAAAATACAGAAATATATATCTTGCAAAATATGGCGTAGAACAGTGGTGCAAACCTCGCCTTCAGAAATCGTTGAACGTTTTTTTGTCCAGGTAGCTTAGCTTATGACGGAAAGGTTTTCATGTTTACAATGATATCAACCAACGAACCTCATTTATCTGTCTCATTGAGTGATGGATTCAGTCAAAGACTCAGGGAATATATTCTTAATAAACACGGATCGGTTAACTCGTTTTGCAGAAAAGTCGGAATAAAATATCCGGCCCAGATGACACCTTATCTCAAGGGGAAATGCAGACCCGGCAAAAAAATCCTTGAACGTCTTGATAAAGATGGTGCAGATATTCAATGGTTGTTGAACGGTCATTCAAATGTTGGCGCATTGGCTCCCCTGAGTAATGTGATGGCGTTGTCATGCTCCCGTATGGATATCGACAATTTGCTCAGACAGGTTCGCTTGAGCGTTGACAGGAATGCCGAGCACTACATGCCGGTCATTGAAGCTTATGCCGTTATTGATTATAGAGAACAACTTGTTGATTTGACAGGCTCTATTGAAAAGTTTTTAGGATATGAACCAAATGCGCTATCAGAAGTTGGATTATCCTCTTTGATCCACCCTGAAGATTATGTTATGGTGAAAAGCAGGTTACAGAAAGAGAGGCAGGATGATGATATCGTGACCTTTCAGTCGAGATTCAAAACTGGCGAAGGGAACTATATGAATGTTGAATGTTGTCTGTACATACGGTGTAAACCGATGTCAGATTTGAACGAGTATACCATGATTTTAAGGAAGTCAGCACTGTAGATGTTGATTATAACAATGATGTTTGGTGAGGAGAGTGTGGTGAAATGAGAAGATTCAGCGCAGGCGATAAAATTATTTACCATAAACCGAAAAGCTCATTTTGTCCCGGGCCGAGGGCGAGGCAGGTTTATCCTCTTGAACATGGTGAGGCATATCACTATGTGGTAGACAAGTTCTGGAAAGTCGACAAGGTCAATGATGATGGAACTCTTGACGTGGTTACCAGGACAGGGAAAAAAAACAGGCTTCTGGCGAGTGATCCGAATATCAGCAAAGTTCATCTGCTACAGTATTTTTTGTACCGCAAGCGTTTTCCCGATCTGAACTAAGGCTTCACAAAAATCGCTTGTTTCATTACTGCCCATTGTTTTGTTGCATGTTCTCCTGATGGCAAAATGGTGAGGGGTGACAGTTTTGCGTTGTTGAAATTTGCATCCCTTATGTTTGTTCCTTTCAAGTTTGCTCCATCCAGTCTTGCTCCATCCAGATCAGCATCAACCAGAGATGCACCCTCAAGATTTGCTCCGCTCAGGTTTGCTCCGCTGAGTACCGCTCCGTACAGCATTGCTTTTGAAAGGTTGGTATTACTGAGATCGGCTCCTTTGAGAAAGGCGCGGTCAAGGTTGGCGCCTTGAAGATTGGCGCCATGCATTCTTGCTGACTGTAAATCTGCTTTATGGAAATTGGCATTAATGAGGTTGGCATTTTCCATCTCAGCATTATCCAGAGAGGCATTTTCAAAATTTGCATCGGGCAGTGCCGCCTGCAGCATGCTTTTGCCTGTTTCGGTTATTTCTGCGGTTCTGGTTTCAGAGGTATATGGCGCCGCATACTCGAGAGAGGGTGAGGTTTGGCCTGTTGGCAAGGCACTCTCCGGTTCAGTGACAAATTTTGCATTATGCATTGTACTCCAGCGCGAAGTAGCTCTTTCGCCGGAAGGAAGTATGGTGTTGTTTGAAAGCGTGGATCCTGAAAGATTAGCCTGTTCAATGAATGTTGCCCCTTTCAGGTTCGTGCCGTTTAAATTTGCATTTTCAAAATTCGCCTCGAAAAGATTGGCATTAGCCATGTTGGCTCTGCGTAAGTCGGCATTTTCCATCATGCTCCATCTGAGGTTGGCTCCCTGAACGTTTGCATTCCTGAGTTTTGCGCCTTTCATGAACGCGCCCTTGAGATTTGCCTTGACAAGGCAGGCTGTGGAAAGGTCGGCATTTTCAAGTGGTGCCCTGGAAAGATCAATAGTATGTCCGGGCGTTGCAGGAGGCTTCGCATTCCAGGCTGGAAGATTATTTTTAAGCAAGTTAAGAGTTTCTGGATCGTACGCTGATACCGTTTGGCACATGAGCACCATTCCAATGGTGAGAATCCCTGTAGACCATTTATTATTCATGCCAGATCATTTTTATTGTTGAACCTCGCACGCGCTCTGTTTTCGCATTGCAATGAGAGACATTTTAATAGAAAGTAGGAAAATTGCTGTTGTGTAAAGAAACTATATTGCGTCCATCAGTGTTTTTATAGTAATGCATTACTAAATAATAATCTGTAATTAAACCCGTTTAAATGGAGTTTCATGGATAACGAATCGAAGTACAGAGGCAAAGTTCTTGTTGCAGGGGCTACGGGGAAGACTGGCCAATGGGTTGTAAAGCGACTTCTGCATTATGGTGTTCCGGTCAGAGTGTTTACGAGGGATAAGGATAAGGCATTGCGTTTGTTTGGTGAGCATGTTGAAATCGTTACCGGCAAGATTCAAAATGCTCTTGATATTGCAACTGCGGTTGCAGGTTGTGATGCTGTAATTTCCACACTTGGTTCCAGCTCTTATTCCGGTGAATCTTCACCGGCCGATGTGGATCGGGATGGGGTGAAGAGGCTTGCTGATGAGGCTGCAAAAGCTGGCGTCAAACACTTTGGGCTTGTCAGTTCTCTTGCCGTTACGAAGTGGTATCATCCGCTCAATCTTTTTGCAGGTGTGCTGCAAAAGAAATGGGAAGCTGAAGAGCATGTGCGGGAAGTATTCACCAGAGAAGGTCGTTCATATACCATTGTCCGTCCTGGCGGGTTGAAAGATGGTGAACCTCTGCACTACAAGCTTCATGTTGATACCGGCGACCGTTTGTGGAACGGATTTATCAACCGTTCCGACGTCGCTGAACTGCTGGTTATTGCGTTATGGCTTGGCAAGGCAAAAAACAAAACGTTTGAAGTGGTTAATGACATTCAAGAGCCTCAGACAACTCTTGAGCAATATTATGATTTACTTCCTGAATAGCTGATACAGCATCAGGTGTCAAGATTTCCAATGACCTTTATCAACTCCTGTCCGCTGAATGGTTTTTTCAGAGTATTGTTTGCGCCGAGAGCATTGGCCAGAACGAGGTAGTTTTCAGGACTTACTTTACCGCCGCCTGAAATAGCCAGGATTTTTATCTCAGGGTATTTTTGCCTGACTTCGATAATAGTTTCAATACCTTCCATTTCTGGCATGATCAGGTCGGTGATCATGACGGAAATGTCATGCTCTTGCTGCAGGATCTGGAGTCCGGTTTTACCGTTGTCAGCCTCAAAAACGGTATAGTTTTCTTTCTTTAGCGTTATGCTGATAAACTTTCGTACAGCAGCGTCGTCGTCAATAACAAGAATTTTCATGAGAGGTCAGTTTAAGAGTTATTTCCGGAAATTATTCCATTGATTATGGATGCCAACTCTGCCAGTTTGACCGGTTTTTTCAGAAATTTGCAGATGCCGTAATTGCTGAGAGGAGTTGTCTGTTCCATATCTTTTCCATACCCGGTCATAAGGATTACAGGCAGTTGTGGTCTGGTCTTGTGCAGTATTTCAGCAAGCTCAATGCCTGTCATTTCAGGCATGGTCAGGTCAGTGATGATGATATCAAAACGTTCAGGATTCTGCCGGAACAGTTCAAGAGCTTGCAGGGGCGAGCTCATCGCTTCTATTCTGAATCCAAGTTTTGTAATCATCATGGTCATTATTTTGAGAACACTCGATTCATCGTCGACAAAGAGAATACTCCCATTTCCTTTTGCAGGAACATCCTGGATGGCAACTTTCCCGGTTTCTTCATTGATTACAGGAAGATATGCCGTGAATGTTGTTCCCTTTTCCTTAGAGCTGTCAACGATAATCTCACCACCAAAGCTTGTGATAATACCATGGACAACGGAAAGGCCAAGGCCAGTGCCTTTATTGACTGATTTTGTGGTAAAGAACGGTTCGAATATCCGTTCCATGGTGGTTTCATCCATTCCTGTTCCTGTATCAGAAATGCTGAGTTTGACATAACTTTTTGCCTGAAGTTTCGGAAGCAGTTTTATAATGCCGGCGTCAGGTATAATCTCTTTGAGTTCAATTTTCAGTAATCCTCCCGATTCCTCCATTGCATGGAAAGCGTTGGTGCAGAGATTTACGATGACCTGGTGGATTTGTGACGGATCAGCAAGTATATTTGGACAGAAATTGTCAAGATGTTGTTCAATGGTAATCGTCGAGGGGATCAAAGGACGGAGCAGTTTAATGGCTTCACCAACAATCTTTTGAACGCTGACAATATCCGGTGTGTTTTCCTGGGCTTTACTGAAGGTCAGGATTTGTGCGACAAGATTTTTGGCATGTTCAGCCGCTTGTGAGATTTCAATGAAGTAGTCGTAAAGGGGATCTTCTTTGCTGAGGTCGAGTACGCCCATTTCAGCATATCCAAGAATAGGGGTAAGGATATTGTTGAAATCATGCGCAATGCCTCCAGCAAGTGTTCCGATGGTTTCCAGTCGCTGGGTTTTGCGGAGATTTGATTCAAGCTGGTGTTTTTCCTCTTGCGCCATGATGCGTTCAGTGATGTCAAACAGAATACCATCGATCCCTGTGAAGAGGCCGTTCGTTGAAAAAGCTGAAGTTTTTCGGTCTTCAAGCCATCTAATGGATCCGTTTTTCATGACGATACGGAAACAAAGTGCAAGTGATGTTTTTGCGGATCTCAGAGTCTGATTTGCGGCAACAATGGCATTCCGGTCTTCCGGATGGATCATTGCACTGGTTTCAAAGAGTTCATTTTCAAACTCTTCTCTGGTATAATCCTGCAGAAAATCACTGATCATGGAGAGCATTATCGTTTTTCCCTCATCATTGGTGCGATAGACTGCTCCCGGAATGTTGTTGATCAGGGTTTTGAATTCCTTGACCATTCGTTTGTGCAGTGCATTGGTTCTTAAGGTTTTTTCAGCTTTTTTCAGTTCAGTAAGATCAACCACCAGTGATCGTGCTCCAACGACCAAACCGCTCTGGATGATCGGCAGACTGTAGATCTGAGCCGGGAAGAGGCTGCCGTCTCTTCTGATGGCCATAAACTCTTTGGACACATGGTTCCCCTGTTTTACAGCCTCAAAAATGACCAATGCTTTTTCACGCTCCTGTGGAATACAGAAACTGAATCCCGAAATGCCCAGAGTCTGATCTTCAGGGGTGTGCCGGAAAATATCAAAGCTTTTCTTGTTGGCATACGTTATGATGCCTTTTAAATCGGTCTCAAACAGTGCGAGAGGCAAAAGCTCGGTCAGTTCTCTAAACCGTTTTTCACTCTCTCTCAAGGTCTGTTCTGAAAGTACTCGCTCTGAAAAATCACGACTGATTCCGAATAAAACAGGTTTGTTGTTCCAGATTCCCCTGGTGATTTTGGTTTCGACGGGTATCAGTCTTCCTGAACTTGTTATTAATGGTACAAGGCAGGAGGTTTGTTCTCCGGCAATCATTCCCTCAATATTGGCTTGTGCGATTTCCCATTGTTCTTTTGGGTGAAAATAGAGCACATGTTTACCACAGATTGCCTCTGCTGAATACCCCAGTTTTTTTCTGACGGCGGCATTGGTGTGAATAACATCTCCCCCCATGTCGACGATGAAGAGTAAATCGTCAACAGTGTCGAACAGCGATTCAAGGTTGCTTTTTGCCTCCGCAATCTCTTCTTCGTGGCGAGCCTGCATGATGGCTGCGCCGATATGTGACGTAATGGTTTCGAGCCCTTGCCGGGCAAGTTCCGGGACTTGAGCAAGTGAGTGTGATGCGACATTGAGGCAGGCTATCACCTCTCCCCTGTAGCTTATCGGGATGATAGCGATGGCTTTCAGTTGTTCGGTCAGCAGTAACTCGTGGTGTTCAATAGACAGTTCGTTGAACTTATGGTATATGGGTTTTCCCTTCAGAATGAGCCGGGTATTGTCGGAATCGAAGTTATATGATGACGAATGATCGACGAACGATTGTGGTAATCCTTCATGAATGGTAAGAGTTATTATTGCTTCGTTTTTGTTGATCAGATAAATGCCTCCGCAATCCAGTCCCGAAGCTAACAAGGCCGCCTTGAGGCAGGTTTGCAGCGTCTTCTCGACAGATGATGAGCTGTTGAGTTTAATGGCAAGATCAAGCTCAGCCTGGATAAAGTGTTCAACCTGCTTGCGCTGCAGTGCATTGGCAATAATGCCTCCCGCAAGCTTCAGAACGGAAACCGTTTCAGGTCGCCAGTGCTGTTCTTGCTCTACGGCATCAAAACCGATATAACCGAAGGGAGATGACCCGGCAATAAGGGGGATGACAATCAGCGACTTGATGTTCTGGGATTCCAGGATCTCTTTTTCAGCCGATGCTTCCCTGGGTATATCGGCCATTCGGTCAAGTTGAATAGTCTTGTTGTTTCGAATCTGTTCCATCCACCAGGGGAAGATGCTGGTGGGGACCTCTTTAAGCCGGTCAATTTCCGGTTCAATGCCTTTTGAGCACCATTCATGAGTGTTGTCCATCAGACGAAGATCATCGCGGAACTGAAAAATATAGCTGCGGTCTGCCCCAACAAATTCCCCGATCAGTTGTAAGGTGCTGTTGATCATCGTATCAATATGCTCAAAAGGCAGGTTGATAAACTGATTTGAGAGCGCAGTGACCAGACGTTCGAATGCTATGCTTTGAGTGAGTGCGGTTTCAGAATTTTTTCGAGCGGTGATATTCTCATGGGATCCAACCATGCGAAGCGGCTTGCCCTCCGTATCTCGTTCAAATACCTTCCCGCGGTCAAGCAACCAGACCCAGTGACCGAGTTTATGGCGCATCCTGACTTCCATCCTGTAAGAACTGGTTTTTCCAGCAAAATGCTCCTCAAGCAGCCGATTGGATTCTGCAATGTCGTCGGGATGGCACCTTTCTACCCAGGTGTTGATTGTTATTGGTTCAAGCTCATCAAGGCTATAGCCAATCAATGAGGCCCATTCTTTATTAACGGTGAGCTCTCCTGTATTGACATGCCAGTCCCAGTATCCGACCTGTGTTGCCTCCACAACCATATTGAACGTTCGGTATGCAGCTTCATAAGTGGCGGCTTTCCTTTCAATGTCAGATAGTTTTTTTCTGAGAGCGGCATTTTCCTTTCGCAGTTGTTCCGGTTCGATGTATAATTCTGGTGCCTCTCTTTGCATAATGCCTTAGAATTTTAGACTTTTCAGAACTTATCGTCAGGGATTTTTGGAGCAGGGGCAATTGATGTGATGACGATATCGGTCATGAAGACAATAATGATGTTGATCGTGACGGATACAAAGATATACCATGTCCAGGCAAGTCCGAAATGTTTCAGCACGAAAACAATAGCCATGCTGGCGACGAGACCAGTGGCCAGACTGGCCGTATGAAAGTGGCGTTTGCTTTTGGAGAGCAGAAAGAGTCCCAGAAGGCCTCCATACGTGAAAGAGGCGATTTCAAGGCCAACCATGACAATTGCCTTGTTGCCTGCGTCAAACATAAGAGCAATGATAATCAACACAATCGCCCAGATAAAACTGATAATCCTTGAAAAGCCGAGAGAGGACGTTCCGCCCAGAATGTCGTTAACGGTTGAAGAGGCGAGGGCGTTGATGGCTGAGCTGTGGGTTGACATGGCGGCTGATAAGACTCCTGCAATCAACAAGCCTTTCAGTCCTGCAGGAAGATAATGAACAATAAAAAAGGCAAATTCCCGATCTTTTTCCATGGGAACCCCATGCATGAAGACCGAAATCAGGGAACCTGCAAGAAGAAAAACAGAAAACTGAAAAAAGACAAAAAAACCGCTGCCAATCATTGCTTTTCTTGCTGACCGGAGATTCTTGCAGCCGAGCACCCGCTGAACCATCATGTAGTCGACCCCATGTGATGAAAGGGAGAGCAGGATTCCGCCGCAAAATGCGCTGAAAAAGGTAAGCGGGTTGGTCAAGAAATGAGTATCTCTATTGATGATGTTCAGTTTTCCGGAGCTGGAAAGCGAGGTTACTATCTCCGGCAGGCCTTTATCTATGCTGTGAAGGAGAAAAATAATAGAGAGAAGCCCCCCCAAAAGATACAGGCTGAACTGAAAACTTTCGAGCCAGACAACCGCCTTGATGCCGCCTGACAGGGTATAGACCAGAGTGACAACACCGATAATCATCACCGAGAGCGGCAGCGACCAGCCCGTGACCACTTGTACAACCACGCCGGCGGCCAGAAACCTGATGGCATCGCCAAGGGTTCTGGTAACAAGAAAAACCAGAGCGGCCACTTTTTGCATGCCAGTACCAAAACGGATGCCGATGATTTCATAGATAGAGCTCACACCGTGCTTGAAATACAAGGGAAGGAGAATTGCGCTGACCAGAATTCTTCCAATAATGTAGCCCATCGCCAGTTGCAGAAAACTCCAGTCACCCCGGTAGGCAAGACCCGGAACGCTGACAAAGGTCAGTACTGACGTTTCTGAGGCGACAATAGAGAGCATTGAGACAATCCAGGGAAGATTGTGATTTCCAAGGAAATAGTCGTTGCTGCTCTTGTTGCTTTTTCCATGCCAAAGCCCGAAGAGTGTATTTCCGACAAGAAAGAGAATAATGATGGCAAGATCAATAGGCTGCATGGAGTCCCACAAGTTATAATTCGTAAAGGTGAAAGGCTGATTTTCTGTCAGAGAATTCAGACTCTTCATGCTCCCATGATGCAAGAATATCGCTGGTATTGCAATCGTTCATTATGGCGGTGCGGATGCTGCAGTTTCCTGCAAGAAGATCGAATGCCGGAATGGTATCGTTGAATTCATACACACCACGCAAGAACTGCAGTTGCTCAGGATAGAGCTCATGGAGGGCCGCAGTCATGGCAACCCCGGAGGCGAATGATCTGAAGCGGGAGTGATCGGTGACCTGCAGCCAGATACCGCCGATAACCGCTCCACAGAACTTGTGAAATGTCGGTTTGAACCATACCGGACGAAAGAGAACCCCTTCGAGCTGGTATGATGCGCAACGTTCAGCAAGGTCATACGGTTTTATAAAGGGCGCTCCGGAAAGCTGAAACGGCGTTGTCGTTCCTCTTCCTTCAGAGACATTAAGCCCCTCAAAGAGACACATACCAGGATAAACTTCGGCGGTGGCAAAGGTGGGCATGTTCGGTGATGGAGGAATCCAGGGAAGTCCTGTTTCATGGAACAGCATGGAGCGCTGCCACCCTTTCATGGTGATCACGTTGAGGTTGACGTCAAGTCTTTTGAAGTCATGGTAGAGGAGAGCCAACTCACCCGCCGTCATGCCGTGCCGTACCGGTACCGGTAAAACGCCGACAAATGAGCCGAATACCGGGTCGAGAAGAGGTCCCTCGACAATGGTTCCTCCGAGAGGATTCGGGCGGTCGAGTACCATGATTTCGATGTCCCTGCCCGAAACGGCGTCCATACAAAGAGCCAGTGTATTGATATAGGTGTAATAGCGGGAACCGACATCCTGAATATCGAAAAGAAGAAGGTCAAGATTTTCCAGCACTGTTTTGTCTGGAATGAGTGTCGAGGCAGAATCGCCGTAAAGACTGATCACGTTACAGCCCGGTTCCGGCTGCTCCCCGACGGCTATCTGATCCTGTTCAGTAGCGAACAGTCCGTGTTCGGGAGAAAAAATCTTTTGTATATGAAGACCTTTCTCTTTCAGCACGTTCCAGGAGTATTTCAGATCAGGGGTTACCGATGTTTGATTGACAATCAGTCCAATATTTCTGTTTCGTATGCTGTCAGTATTCCTGAGCAGGATGTCGAGACCTGTTGCTACCATCAGTTATTATTCTCCTTGTTTCAGTTCTTCGATGACTGTTGTACTGTAGGGATCGACAATGGCATTGACAAGAGTTCTTCCGGCTTTCACCTCTACTCCCGGCAGAAGCACTGAATTCCTGATGGTACAATGTTCTCCGATGCGACAACCTCTTCCGATGACGGATCTGGAAATCTCGGCATTGGGGCTGATAAAGGCTTCGGGGGAGATCGCATGGGGGCTTATGCCTATCGTCTGGGTCATTTTTGCGGCGAGCCTGTTCATGATAGATGCGGTATTGATATTTGCCTGCCAGTAACTGTGCATGGTGCCGATATCCATCCATAATCCTTTATGCTGGTAGTAGCCGAGACCTCCGTTGTCGATAAGTCCTGTAAATCCGGTATCGACAATGCTTGAAAACTCGGTTTTCATAAAACGAAAGATGTCCGGGCTGAGAACTGCGGTGCCAGTATAGATGAACGAGGAAACAAGGCCGGTATGTCGCCGGTTTTTGAAATCCTTGACCAGGCCGCCTTCGACGCCGATGTAACCGATAGAGGAGGCTTCTGGTGTTTCATAAAGGGTAAGGGTGCCTGGCTGGCCAGACTTTTTATGATGTTGAAGAAGTGCTGTGAAGTTAATATCGGTAACAATATCGCTGTTGACCAGAAGAAACTCATCCGAACCGAGGAGATGTTCGCATTTTTTCAGCCCCCCCCCTGTCCCCAGAATTACTGGCTCTTCCGAAAAAGAGATTTCCAGCCCAGAAAGATCACTTGCTTTGATAAAGTTTTTTATTGCATCGGCATGAGCGTGGATGTTGCAAATAATCTCCCGGATTCCGGCCTGCTTCAACAAACATAACGTGTAGAAAAGAGAAGGGATATTAAGAATCGGAATCAGTGGCTTTGGTATATGCTCAGTCAAAGGGCGCAGACGGGTGCCAAGGCCTGCGGCGAGAACAAATGCTTTCATGATGTTGCCCCATCAAGAAGAGGACGCAAGATTTCACCCGCAGCCTTCAGTTCGGTTCTTGCTTCGATATAATCAGGAATATAGGCGAGTGTTGGCGCAATTGAGTGTTCGAAGGCGTTGTTTTTTTTAACTCTGGTTTGGAAACAGAAGGTTCCAATGGCCTTGATATTTCGTTGAAAAGCCATAAGATCAAAATAAAAAAGGTATTCGTCAAAACTCATGGTGCTCAGATCGTGAAGACATAGAGCATTATAGTGATGTGCCTTCAACTCTTCGGTCAGTAAAGGGTCAAGCTTGACATAAGAATCCTTTATCAGGGAAACAGCATCATATTGCGGCAGGCCCATACGAGCATCCTGAAAGTCAATAATGACCGGCTTGTCTTTGTAAACAAGAATATTGCGGCTGTGAAAATCCCGATGGTTCAGCACAAAGTGTCGAGGCTTGACAAGAAGCTCTGCTATGGCTTCAAACTCATGGCGTAATATGCCGATTTGTTGTGGGTCAAAAGCTGATGCAAAGTAGTCAAGCAGGCCGTGCTCAATAAAAAAATCAAACTCAAACATGAGTTTTTCCTGGTCAAAACTTCTGCTGAACGGGATATCAGTGCTGACGGTTCCGCCAATAGCCTGGAGTTGTATGAGGATATCGATAATCTCCCGATAGCGGGCAGGGATGTTCTGTGCTTTTGGTGATCTGAAGAGGTTCTGCAGGAGCAGATCTCCGCAATCCTCAAGCAGCAGGATGCCTGTTGCAGCATCAATGGCCTTGACAGCAGGAACAGGAATAGCATGCCTCGACAAGAGTTCCTGCATGACCAGAAACGGGTAGTCAATCGCCGCAGATGCTTCAAAAGCTGGATCATAACAGGCAATAGAGGTACTGTTTGTACCGATAACCCTGAAATATTGCCGGCTTGAAGCATCTCCCTGTATTTTTGTAATGGAGAGGGGTTTGCTGCAAGAGGTTTTGAAAAGAGCGGTGATATTTTCCTTGATGGTCATACGGCAATGTTCTGTCGGTGTCGTTCCTATAGATCTAAAAACACAAGCCTGCAAAAAAAAAGCACCCTATACGTCGAGCATAAGGTGCTTTTTAAAAAAATTCAGCACTTACTTTTTCGGTGCTATAGCAGAAGAGAGGTTCTGCAAAATCTGGTTAAGAGCAGAGATGACACTCCCAACAAGATCTGTGGCGGTTTTGCCAAGAGGCTCAGCAAGCTGTACTGCACTCTTGATTCCGCTGTTCAAAAGCTCAACCTGCTGCTGGGCAAGTTTTCCCAGGGTATCAAGAAGATTGCTGATGGCGCCTGATACGTCGTTGCTTGTTCCGTTTGACATAGCTTTTATTGTTTTTAGGGTTATAAGAAAACAGGTATTTCAAAATATTGTACTTCCCTTTTACGTACTTTCCGATAATTTAAGACATTTTAAACTGCAGAGCAAATGTAAAACGATCAGGAAGGGATACCGGAAAGCCGGCTCGTCCGCCGTTTTACTAACCGGACAATTTCTCCTATCCAAAGAGTTAACGATGTTGATGCAATAATTATTGACCAATCCAGAAAAGTCAAGGGAACGGTTCTAAAAACATCTCCTCCAAACTGGACGATAAGAAACTGACCAAGTAATATTATAATAGCGACAATAATGAAACCAACACTTTTGGACAGGCCACTGAAGGCGGATTTCCCGGTACCAAAAGCTTTGGCATTGAACATGTTCCAAAATTGAAGCATGACAAATATTGTAAAAAACATGGAAAGATTATACGTGCTGATACTTCCGTTCTTTTCCGTAAAGAAAAAGAGGGTACCAAGTAATATTGCGACAAAAATAAAGCCAACCGACAATATACTAAACTGCATTTCCGGAGTAATGATAAAATCATCATTTTTGCGAGGTTTATCCTCCATAACACGATTTTCAGGAGGCAAGGATGCTAATGCTCCGGCGGCAAACGTATCCATTATCAGATTAATCCATAACATCTGTATAACGGTCAATGGAAGTTCCTGACCAAAAATTGATCCAAAAAAAACTATAGTTAGAGCGGCAACATTAATGGTCAACTGAAATAAAATAAAACGTTGAATATTGTGATAAACAGAGCGACCCCACATAACCGCAGTGGCTATACTGTTAAATGAATCATCAAGCAACGTAATATCACTCGCCTCCTTGGCAACCGAAGTGCCTGACCCCATCGACAACCCGACGTGAGCAAAGTTTAACGCCGGTGCATCATTTGTTCCATCCCCGGTCACGGCAACCACCGAACCGTTTAGCTGTAAAAGTTGAACCAGACGTTGTTTATCCGTTGGTCTTGCTCGGCACATAATTTTCAGGTGTTTGACCCGCTGAAGAGCCTCATCGTCAGAAAGAGCGCCAAATTCAGTGCCAGTAATGATATTGATTGATTCGTCACTCTCATTCCAGATTCCAATCTGACGTCCAATCTCTCTTGCAGTGCCTATGGTGTCACCAGTGACAATTTTCACATCAATACCGGCGTTCATGCATCTCCGTACGGCATCAGGTACTTCTGGCCTCAGAGGGTCAGAGATTGCCACAACACCTAAATACGTTAACTTCGTGTTAACAAGTTTTCCGTTTTCAAACCGGTTAATGGAGTCGTCTATGATTTCATAAGCAAACCCCAGGGTTCGCATTGCGCGATTCTGGTATGTTGTGAGTAACTGATCAATTTCCGGTTTTGATTCCTCAACTGATTTAAATTCTGAGTCATATTGAACATTAACACAATTGGATAACACTATTTCCGGAGCGCCTTTAACATAGAGTACTTTTTTGCCGACAAGAGACGAAGAGACAAGAGTTGCCATATATTTACGCTCTGTGGAAAAAGTCAATTGTTCAAGAATTTGTACATTTTCACGGAGATCAGAATAAGTAACATGATTTTGGTGAAGCCAGAGCAGCATCGCAGCTTCAGTAGGATTTCCAATTGATTTAATATGAAGTGGATCGGTGAAATCAAGGTATGCTGTAGAATTTACAGCAATACTTTCCTTTACAAGGTTACTTGTCAGATCGGAGAGTAAAATATTTTCTTTTAAACTAAAAAAATTCGGACTATCAACTTGCATCTGATTTTGGGTGAGCGTTCCAGTTTTATCCGTGCAGATTACTGTTGTAGCCCCCATGGTTTCACAGGCGTGCATGTTACGAACCAAATTATTTGTTTTCAACATTCTGCGCATACTTAACGCAAGACTTAACGTGTTGCTCAATGGTAATCCCTCAGGTACGGCAACAACGATCAATGTTACGGAAACCATAAAATATTGAAGAACTCTACCTGCAAATTCAAGGGTAATCCATGATTCAGGTGTAAGGAGATTTATTCCGAAAAGAGCGGAAATTCCGAAGAGAATAAGAGAGGTGAGCAGACCAAAACCAATCCATAGAAACCAGTTGCCCTCATCAATGCGTTTGGGAATGGTTTTCTTGATTCCCAGTAAATCAAATCCATCATATAAAATCGGAACCCATACTTTAACCATACCAACCATTGTGCCCAACAAAATAATACTGAGAGAAGTTAGCTGCACAGGTGATGTGATGCCTTTAAAGAAAAGGTCTTTAAAAAATAATGCGGTAAAGGTTATAATCGCCAACGAAAATCCCACAACGCTGATAAATTTTGCCAGGCGTTTTAATTGTTTGTTCAGTGGTGTTTCTACTCCACTTAATTTGGTAGCTTTATCGGCAACCATCCCATACTCTGTTGTATCACCAACTTTCCGTACATCCATGATTGCGTGACCGTCCATCACTTTAGTACCACGCATCACCCAATTTGAGGGGTAGGTTGCTTCAGTATTAAACTGATCGGGATTAATTGTTTTATTAATGATAGGTTCGCCAGTCAGGCATGATTCATCAATCTGCAGGGAGATGGCCTCTTTCAATTCGCCGTCAGCAGGCACCTCTTCGCCGGTTCCAAGTAACACGATATCTCCGACAACAATATCTTTTTTCGGAACTTCACAAACATTCCCGTTTCTTGTTACTGTAACTAACGTATCGTCATTTACCTGATTAAGAATATCAAATTTTTTGTCTGCATCCATTTCAAACCAGAAGGCAACAAAAGCTGCTAAAAATATAGCACAGAAAATGCCCACCGTTTCAGCATAATGATGGGTAAAAAATGAAATACCCAATGAAAGAAAAGCTGCAATTAAAAGAATTCTTATCACTGGATCTTTAAACTTTTCCAGAAATAATTTAAAGAGAGGGTCACGTTTTGGAGGGGTAAGAATATTAGCGCCATTTCTTTTTCGACTTTCCAGAACCTGAGAATCAGATAGTCCCGCAAACGGTGTATTATTACTCATTATATATTTGATATCTGTTGGTAACGCAAAAAAATATGTCGATTTACTACTTTAAATTAATCTATAGGAATTTCGTCATTCTCTTTTCATCAGATGTTGAACGATCAGCAGTTTTCGGGTTTAGAATTATGACGAGTACTGTAATTTGCAATTATTTTTCTGACCGAACAACCATCTTAATTTTCGGCAAGATTTGTTTTTGCATAGAGCAGAGTCCCAATGGCCTGGTATTGTGCGGCTATGCAGGGCGAAATCTTTCCATGACCTCTTGATTTCAGCCGGACTGAGATCCTGGAAAAGCGTAAAAAGACCTATATTGCTATAAATTTGAGATTTAATGGTTGTACAGGTGACTGTGTTAATTTTGTATTTTGCAACTTAAGCTGTATGATGGACTTTACGTATTGCATGGAATTGGCTTTCAGGGAAGCTGTAACTGCGTTTGAGCGGAAAGAGGTCCCTGTAGGGGCGGTAGTATTTGATGGTAGTGGACACATTATCGGCAGAGGGTATAACCAAGTGGAAGCGCTTGGCGATGCTACGGCGCATGCTGAGATGATTGCGTTGACCTCGGCTATGGCAACGATCGGCAGCAAGTATCTTAATGATTGTACTCTTGCCGTTACTCTTGAGCCTTGTCCCATGTGTGCTGGCGCTATCGTGAATGCAAAGGTCGGGCGGGTTATCTTCGGGGCTTACGATCCAAAAATGGGGGCGTCAGGTACGGTTATGAATGTGACCGGGTGTCAGCAGCTCAACCATCAGCCTCAAGTCTTCGGCGGCATTATGGAGAACAAATGCCAGAATCTGTTAAAGGATTTTTTCCGGGACCTCCGCCAAAAGAATTGATTAAGAGATACTATCCATTGTCTTTGAGAATATGCTTCAGCGAACTTGCTAAATGTGAAACAATATCCTGGGCCATGCCACTTCCTGTCGAAGGAGGTTGTATGGTATCAAGGCTTTCGAGGCCGGCTTTTTTCACTGCTTTGCTGATGGTAACCGATAAAATCGGGTTACACTCCCTGACAATCTCTTTCAGCATGAATGAAGCCTCAAACATGCTTTGCCGAATGATCTCTTTTTTCTCCTCTCTGGTCGTGGTCTGACAGTGGCGGGTTGCTATGATACCGGCAAGGCAGGTGAGGTAGGTGTTTGTAGAACCTGCCAGAAAGAGGTTGAGAAAAAAAGGAGTCAGCAGGTTCCCGCCTGGAAGCAGTGACGAGAGGGTATTGCTGAACGAGGATTGTATAATAGGTTTGATATGTTCCGGAATGTCCTCTTTTTTAAAGTCTGAAAGCGGCAGGCAGTCGTAAACGGAACGAACAAGATCTATGAATTCCCTGAGATGCTGCTGACGGTTGTGTATGCGGTAAACATTCCATAACACTTTGAAGTTGTTGAAAAGTGATGTAGTTGTTCCGTAAGAGGTGTTCTGTGCAAAAGCTCCCACAAAAAAGTTTTTTGTAGCAATTTGCCGAGTCATGTTCATCGAGTCGATATCGAGAAGCTTGAGATTGGTGCGCAGCCATCGCTGATCTTTTTGCGCTTTTGACGGCTCCGGGTGCATTGGGTGAACAGGCAGCCTTTTGGTCAGATAGCTCACATAGGCCGCCATTTGCTTTGCATTTTCATCTTCAGGCAGCACCGGGGTTTTCGGAGCAGAAAAAAGATTAAACCCGGTAAAAAGAGCGGAAAGTATGATGACGGTGCTGAACAGAAGAAAAAGTGCACCAGCGTAAGGGTGCAGAGCATGGAGAAGTTCAGCGGCAGCACTTAACTGGTTAACGACAAAAACAACCAATATAAGAATGACTGCGAAAAGTGCGGTATAAACAAATATGGTTGCTTTTCGTTTCATGTCGTTTCTGGCTCCGGGAGCCTGATGGTGTGGTCGCTGCTGAATTGATAATCACGAAAAATATCCTCGGCTTTTGGAAGCTGCCATTGGCCGTTTGCAAGACGGTTTGTTGTCTCCTTGAGGCGATAGGTTGTATGACCGCATGTCCAGCAGTCATAATTGGCCATGCCTGTACAAAGACAGGTTTTCTCTTTTACCGCAAGTGGCTCCCCCGATTTTCTCTCTGCAAGTGCGGCGTAATAAGCATCAATATAGGTACACTTGCCGCCGTTTTCAAGCAGGTAGCCAAGTCCCTCACAGTTCGGTTTTATAGCATAGCGAAGGGTGGGTGATTCGGTAAGCATCCGCATGGGATAGCCTGTGGTTGAGGCCATATTGACGACGATATCTTCCTCTCTGGCATTGATATAGTGCTGTTTGACGCTGGCTGGAAGACCAGCCTCCCTGCTGATGGTAAAGCGGGTTGCAACCTGCACGCCTGACGCTCCCATGCGAAGATAGTCGACGGCATCCGTACCGGTAAAAATGCCGCCGGCCGGAATGACCGGAATGTTCAGCGCCTCTTTTTTTAGAAAAGCGAGTACTTCGGTAAAAATTGTTTTAAGATCGAACGTGTGCCAGTCTTCTGGTCCGAAACCGAGGTGACCACCGGCAAGCGGACCTTCAACAATGATATAATCAGGCAATCTGTTCAGTCGTGTTGCGCGTTTCAGGAAGATGGAAAGTGCCCTGACCGAGGAGATGATAATGCCTATTTTCACGTCACGGAACCGTGGGTGATCCTGAATAAGATCAAGTGTCCGGAGATTGAGCCCGGCAGCAAGAGTCAATCCGTCAATGCCAGCATCCATTGCTGCGGTAAGCCTGATCTTCAGCGTCGGTATACTGTTGTTCATGGTCAATTTTTCCATGCAGTTCAGAAAAATAGCCCCGTTTCCCGTCTTCTGGGATATAGTGTACTCAATATACTTTTTTTGTGCTTCAGCAAGCTCTTCAAGATCAAACAATACTGCGGATTTATCAGGATTGTTGTGGTATTGGAGGTATTTTTTTCTTTTCCGGCTTACAAACGTAGTGTTCAATATCCTGTCGCAGACATAGGTGACCAAGGCATCTGAAATATGGCCGATTCCTCCGAGTTTTTCCGCTGCAAGAGCGAGTTCGGTTGTTGAAATATTGACACCCATGCCGCCAATAATGATGGGGACATATTCTTTTGCGCCCAACTGTAACCTGAAATTGTCTACGTTCATTGTTGTTTTTATCAGTATAAGAGCATTTACAGATCATCATTACCAATGAGAACAGGAGGGAGGAGGGTACTCCTGGCTGCCCGCATCCTGCGCCAAAAATTACCTAAGATATCATATTTCGATTTATAAATCTACAGACAATTCTTGGAAAAACCCCTCCTTTTTAACTATTCGCTTTATTCTCAAGTAAACTTTCACGCTCTTGAGCGGATGAAGTTTGAGAAAAGGTGTAGAGAATATTAAATTGAGGCCCAAACAAGAGGAAAAGAAAATTTCCAGAATAAACAACATCCTGAAAATGGGGACGATACTATGATAAAACTTGTCTTATTGCGGCATGGAGAGAGTCAGTGGAACCGTGAGAACCGCTTTACTGGCTGGTATGACATTGATCTGACCGAGCAAGGAAGAAAAGAGGCTGCAAATGCAGGCAAATTGCTTCGGGAGGGAGGATTTGTTTTCGATGTAGCTTATACCTCGGTTCTTAAACGAGCTATCAGGACGCTCTGGAGTGTTCTTGATGAAATGGATCTGATGTGGATTCCTGTCTTCAAAAGCTGGCGGTTGAATGAGCGCCATTATGGAGCTCTGCAGGGACTCAACAAGTCCGAGACCTCTCAAAAGTACGGTGAGGAACAGGTACTGGTCTGGCGGAGAAGCTATGACACTCCACCTCCAGCGCTGGAGAAAAGTGATGAGCGCTATCCAGGTTCTGAGCCCCGTTATGCCGATTTGAATAAAGAAGAGATTCCTTTGAGTGAATGCCTGAAGGATACGGTGGAGCGGTTTTTACCAATATGGCATGAGACGATAGCTCCTGAAATTCGTAAAGGAAAGAAAGTTATTATTGCCGCTCATGGAAACTCCCTTCGTGCGCTGGTCAAGTACCTCGACAACATCTCCGAAGAGGATATTGTTGGTGTGAATATTCCTACCGGTATTCCGTTGGTTTATGAGCTTGATGACAACCTCAAGGCTTTGAAAAGTTATTATCTCGGTGATCAGGAAGCCTTGAAAAAGGCTGTCGATGCTGTTGCCAGCCAGGGGAAAGCATAGTTAGGCGGGTATATTTGATTTAGGCTACTATATTGCTGAAAAAAAATTATACTCAGCCTCAGGGTCCTTTGGTTGCTTTTTTTTGAAACTGTTTGAAAAGTTGTGCCTGAAAATATGAACGTTACGTTAAATGCGGGACTCTATGATCCTCAGTTTGAGCATGATGCTTGCGGTGTAGGGTTTGTTGCCCATATCAAAGGCGTCAAGTCCCATGATATTGTAGAGCAGGGTTTAAGGATCAATGAAAACCTGAAACATCGCGGAGCAAGCGGATGTGAAAAAAATACCGGTGATGGAGCAGGAATTCTTCTTCAGGTACCAGACAAGTTCCTGCGAAGGGTCTGTGCTGAAATAAATGTCGATCTTCCCCTTGACAACCGTTACGGCGTGGGGATGCTCTTTCTTCCGCCGGATATATCCCAGAGGCGTGCTATAGAGGATATTTGCCGTCAGATGATTCAGGCAGAGGGTCAGAAGTTTCTCGGGTTCAGAAAAGTCCCTACCTGCAACGATTCACTTGGCGATACTGCACTTTCCCAGGAGCCAGTAGTCAAACAGCTTTTTGTCGGTTGGGGCAAGGATACTGTTTCGGATCTCGAATTTGAACGTAAGCTCTATATCATTCGTCGCCGCATTACCAAAAGGGTGAAATATACCGCAGGTCTTCTTGGCAGCAGCTATTTCTATATCTCAAGTCTTTCGGGCAGGACTATTGTCTATAAAGGGATGCTTTTGCCAGAGCAGGTAGGTTTGTTTTATCCTGAACTGCACGATCCTGACATGGAGAGTGCCATTGCCATGGTGCACTCCCGTTTCAGCACCAACACTTTTCCGAGTTGGGACAGGGCGCATCCCTATCGCTTTTTGAGTCATAATGGAGAGATCAATACGCTCAAGGGCAACGTCAACTGGATGAAAGCGAGGGAGAAAAATATTGAGTCGAAGGTGTTTGGCAATGAACTTGAAAATATAAAACCAGTCATCCTGGAAGATGGCAGTGATTCGGCTATCCTCGACAATGCGTTTGAGTTTCTTGTGCTTTCAGGTCGATCAATGGCTCATGCTGCCATGATGATTATTCCGGAACCATGGTCTGGCAATGATGCGATTTCCCCGGAGAAAAAAGCGTTCTATGAGTATCACAGTTGTCTTATGGAACCCTGGGACGGCCCGGCGTCAGTAACCTTTACGGATGGCGTGCAGATCGGTGCTGTTCTTGACCGTAATGGACTTCGACCTTCTCGGTATTACATTACCAAAGACGACCTTGTCATCATGGCTTCCGAGGTCGGCGTGCTTGATATTGCCCCGGAACGGATTCTTAAAAAAGACCGTCTGCAGCCGGGGCGCATGTTTCTGGTCGATACTGCCCAGGGGCGCATTATTTCAGATGAAGAGATCAAACAAACCATTGCCAGTGAAAAGCCTTATGGCGAATGGATTGAGCGAAATATTATTGATCTCGAGGCGTTGGCCGATCATCCGCAGATGAAAAATCCTGATGAAGACAAGTACAGTCTGACCGCTCGTCAGAAGGTGTTTGGCTATACACAGGAAGATATCAGCCTGCAGATAAAAATTATGAGTGAAAAAGGGGTGGAGCAGGTAGGCTCAATGGGCAATGATACTCCTCTTGCGGCATTCTCCAACAAACCGAAGTTGCTTTACGATTATTTCAAGCAGCTTTTTGCGCAGGTGACCAATCCGCCGATCGATTCGCTCCGCGAGGAGCTTATAACCTCCACTACCGTCATGCTTGGTACCGAAGGAGAGTTGCTGGAGCCTTCTGAGATGAATTGCCGCCGCATTCGCTTGCCTCATCCGATCTTGACAAACCAGGCGCTTGAAAAGATTCGCGGAATTGACAAGCCCGGTTTCAGAGCGGTTACTCTTCCTATATTTTATGACGTCGCCCAGGGTGGCAAGGGCATTGAGGTTGCCATGCAGGATCTTTATCGCCAGTCCGAACAGGCGGCGAGCAAAGGAGTCAATATCATTATTCTTTCTGACAAGGGAGAGCTTGAGAGTAACCGCGCCCCTATTCCTGCGCTGCTTGCTGTTTCCGGCCTGCACAACTTTCTCATCAATGCCGGCATCAGAACAAAGATCGGTCTGGTGCTTGAATCAGCCGAACCGAGAACGGTTCACCATTTTGCCATGCTCATCAGCTATGGTGTTGGCGCAGTGAATCCCTACATGGCGTTTGAAACTATCCGTTCGCTGGTTTTGTCGGGTCGTATAAAACTTGAGGAAAAGATTGCCGTCAAAAACTATGTCAAGGCCGCAGTCAAAGGTGTGGTGAAGACCATGGCAAAAATGGGGATTTCAACCATCCAAAGCTATCGCGGAGCCCAGATTTTTGAGGCGGTTGGTCTTAATACCCAGCTTGTTGATGCCTATTTCACCCGTACACCGACCCGCATTGAAGGTATCGGCCTTGATGTTGTTGCTGAAGAGGTGCACAGACGCCACGAAACGGTCTTCCCGCCTACGGGCAACAAGGTTGATCGCGGCCTTGACGCCGGCGGAGAACGCAAATGGCGCCATAACGGTGAATATCATCTTTTCAGCCCGGAAGCGATCCATTTTCTGCAGCACTCCTGCAGAACAGCCAATTATGATCTGTTTAAAAAATACGAAAACCTCATTGACGACCAGAGCGAGCATCTTTGCACTATCCGTGGCTTGATGGATATCAGGTTCAGCGATCAGGCGGTGCCGATAGAGGAGGTTGAGCCGGTTGAGGCAATCCTGAAGCGCTTCAAGACCGGTGCCATGTCCTATGGCTCTATCAGTCAGGAGGCTCATGAAACTCTTGCCATTGCCATGAACAGGCTGGGGGGAAGGAGTAATACCGGTGAAGGCGGTGAAGATCCGGCACGCTTCATCAAGGATGCCAATGGTGATTCAAGGATGTCGGCAATTAAACAGGTCGCATCAGGAAGGTTCGGAGTTACCAGCGAATATCTTGCCAGTGCCAATGAGATACAGATCAAGATGGCGCAGGGCGCAAAACCAGGAGAAGGGGGACAGCTTCCCGGTTCCAAAGTCTATCCCTGGGTTGCAAAAGTGCGTCATTCAACGCCTGGTGTCGGCCTTATTTCTCCCCCGCCCCATCACGATATCTATTCGATTGAGGATCTGGCACAGCTTATCCATGATCTGAAGAATGCCAATTCCAGTGCACGTATCAACGTCAAACTGGTTTCGACGGTTGGTGTTGGTACGATTGCGGCCGGTGTAGCCAAAGCCCATGCGGATGTGGTGCTTATCAGCGGTCATGATGGCGGAACTGGCGCGTCGCCCGTTTCAAGCATCATGCATGCGGGTATGCCGTGGGAACTTGGGCTGGCAGAAGCACACCAGACCCTCGTGCTGAACAACCTGCGCAGCCGTATTGTTGTGGAGGCAGATGGCCAGTTGAAAACAGCGCGGGATATAGTTATTGCTGCCATGCTTGGCGCTGAGGAGTTTGGTTTTGCAACAACAACTCTTGTGGTGATGGGATGCATCATGATGCGCTGCTGCCAGGATGACTCCTGCCCGGTTGGTGTCGCCACCCAGAACCCGGAACTGCGCAAGCATTTCAAAGGAAAACCTGAACATGTGGAAAACTTCATGCGCTTTCTTGCAGAAGGAGTGCGTGAGTATATGTCGCGTCTTGGGGTGCGTAATCTCAACGAGCTTGTCGGACGGACCGAATTGCTCAGTATGAAGAAATCTGTCACGCATTGGAAAGCTCAGGGAATCGATCTTTCCAAGATTCTCCATCAGGCTGAGGTGGGTGAAAACGAAACACGGTACTGCACTATAAAGCAGGAACACGGTCTTGAAGAGAGTCTTGACCGCACAACCTTGCTCTCTCTTTGCAAGCCGGCGATTCAGAACAAGGAAAAAGTTGTCACCACTCTTCCCATCAGAAATACCAACAGGGTCGTCGGTACCATTGTTGGTTATGAAGTGACCAAAGCGCATGGTTCCAAAGGATTGCCGGACGATACGATTCACCTGAAATTTATCGGTTCTGCCGGTCAAAGCTTCGGAGCATTTATTCCTCAGGGGATGACTCTTGAACTTGAAGGTGACGCCAATGACTATGTCGGCAAGGGACTTTCCGGAGGACGGATTATTGTGTATCAGTCCAAAGGCTCCTCTTTTGTGCCGGAAGAAAACATCATTATCGGTAATGTTGGCTTTTATGGAGCAACCTCCGGAGAGGCATTTATCAGGGGGATGGCTGGAGAGCGCTTCTGTGTGCGCAACAGTGGTATGCGGGCTGTGGTTGAGGCCATTGGCGATCATGGATGCGAATACATGACTGGTGGCACGGTCATCATTCTCGGTAAAACAGGCCGGAATTTTGCTGCCGGTATGTCGGGCGGTGTGGCTTATGTATACGATGTTGATGGCAGCCTGATCAGCAATTGCAACCATGATATGGTGGCTCTTTCTCCAATTGATGATCCAATGGAGCGTGCAGAACTTCAGTCCATGATTAAACGGCATGTCGGCTATACCGGAAGCGAACTTGGACAATCAATTCTTGATGACAGGGATGCATTTCTCAAACGATTTGTCAAAGTCATGCCGCATGATTACCGCCGTGCTCTTGAAGCCATGAAAGAGGTCGAGGCAGCAGGGCTCAGTGGCGATGAAGCGGTTATGGCAGCATTTCATAAAAATATTCACGACCCGGCAAGAGTTTCAGGGAATTGATACCGGAAAAGATTAAATCATCGATATGGGCAAAGTTAAGGGTTTCATGGAGTATCAGAGAGCATTGCCTGCTGACAGAGAGCCTCTGGAGAGAATAAAAGACTGGCAGGAGTTTCACAAGGAAATGGCTCCTGCGGAGTTACAAAGTCAGGGCGCCCGTTGTATGGATTGCGGGACACCCTACTGCCATACAGGGTTTATGCTGAGCGGTATGACGAGCGGTTGCCCGATCCACAATCTTATTCCCGAGTGGAACGATTATATCTATAACGGGTTTTGGCGCGAGGCATACGATCGGCTTATAAAAACCAATAATTTCCCGGAATTTACTGGAAGGGTTTGTCCCGCTCCGTGCGAAGGGTCCTGTGTGCTCGGCATTATTGAACTGCCGGTTACCATCAAGAACATCGAGTGTTCGATTATTGAGCATGCGTTTGCTGAAGGGTGGGTTGAACCGAAAAAGATTCTCCACAGAACAGGAAAACGGGTGGCTGTTGTGGGATCAGGCCCTGCAGGACTCGCCTGTGCTGACCAGCTTAATAAAGCAGGTCACAGTGTGACCGTGTTTGAACGGGATAATCGTTTCGGAGGCCTTATGATGTATGGTATTCCGAACATGAAGCTCGATAAAAAGTTAGTGGTGGAGCGCCGCATTGAGCTGATGAAGCAGGAGGGAATCAATTTTATGGAGAGCACTGAGGTTGGCAGAGACTATCCTGCAGACAAGCTCCTTGAAGAGTTTGATGCTGTTGTGCTTTGTACCGGCGCTACAAAACCTCGCAATCTTGCAGAAGAGGGTCGTGAATTGCATGGCATCCATTTTGCCATGGATTTTCTCCGCTCCAGCACGAGAGCCCTGCTTGACGAAGGTGCACCAACTCTCTCGGCTTCTGGTAAAAATGTTGTTGTTATTGGCGGGGGCGACACCGGGACAGACTGTGTCGCGACGTCACTGCGCCAGGGGTGCAAAAGTGTTCTACAGCTTGAAATTATGCCGAAACCGCCTCTCGATCGACAGCTTGATAATCCCTGGCCCGAATGGCCAAAAACCTTCAAGGTGGACTACGGGCAGGAAGAGGCAGCATTTGTGCAGGGAGATGATCCAAGAAAATACTCCATGATGACCAAGAAGTTTCTTGCTGACGAAAAAGGTGCACTGCAAGCGGTCGAGGTCTCCAGAGTGGAGTGGGTAAGAGACAATGGTCATTTTGCTCCACAACCTGTTGCCGGTACTGAGCAGATTATTCCTGCAGAGCTTGTGTTGCTTGCCATGGGGTTCATCGGGCCGGAGGAGCACCTGCTGCAGCAGCTTCAGGTGGTTCAGGACGAGCGATCAAACATTAAGGCGACAGACAAAACATATCACACCAATCGGGAAAGAATTTTTGCCGCAGGTGATGCCCGCCGAGGTCAGAGTCTTGTGGTCTGGGCAATTCATGAGGGAAGATCTGCTGCGCGTGAGTGCGACCGGTTTCTGATGGGCTACACCAGTCTTCCGTAAACAATTACTTAACCAGGGAGGATTTATGGAACAGCAAAAACTCAGGGAACTCCTTGATACGCTTCACCGGGAGCTTGAACAGGTAGAATCCATTGATGAAACCACAGAAGTTGTTCTGTCGAATCTCAGGGCGGATATGCAGAGATTACTGGCCGAAAAAGCTGGCACTCTCCATGAGGACGAATCGCTTGTGGAGCGCATGAACGAGGCCCTTGACCACTTTGAGACCGATCATCCCAAGCTGAGCTTGACCATTCAGCATATCCTGGACAGTCTGGCAAAGATGGGATTTTAGGTAGAAGTCTTATTAATTTGACGGAAAGCATGTTTGTTTCATGACGAGAGAACGAGAACCGGGAAGAGGAAAAACCACTGATCAGGTCTACTGTTCATTTTGCGGAAGAAGTGCCCAGGAGGTCAACAGCATGATTGCTGGCCCGAAAGCATTTATCTGTGATCGCTGTATTAAAACATCCTACGAGATACTGCGTAAAGAGGTCAATGCAGTTCAGACCGCAGAAAAGGTTCAGGAGCAGCCGTTTCAGCCACGCCTTGCAAGTCCTAAAGCGATCATGGATTCTCTTGATCAGTACGTCGTTGGGCAGGAGATTGCCAAAAAGTCACTTTCGGTTGCGGTCTACAACCATTACAAGAGGATTGATTCGCAGGAATTGAAGGATGAACACGATGATGTTGTTATTGAAAAAAGCAATATTCTGCTCATAGGGCCGACCGGTACAGGAAAAACCCTTCTTGCCCAGACGCTTGCCAATTTGCTTGAGGTACCCTTTTCCATCGTTGACGCCACCTCGCTGACCGAAGCGGGATATGTTGGTGATGATGTTGAAACCATTCTTGCCCGGTTGCTTCATGCTTCCGATTTCAATCTGGAACGGGCGGAGCGGGGCATTATCTACGTTGATGAGATCGATAAAATTGCCCGCAAATCGGCTAACGTCTCAATTACCCGCGACGTTTCCGGAGAAGGAGTTCAGCAGGCCTTGCTGAAGATTCTTGAAGGTGCAGTCGTCGGTGTTCCGCCAAAAGGGGGACGCAAACATCCTGAACAACAACTGATCAACATCAATACCAAGAACATTCTCTTTATATGCGGAGGGGCGTTCGAAGGTCTTGATCGGCTTATTGCCAAAAGAGTTTCAAAATCTTCGATGGGCTTTGGTGCAAAAGTCAAAACAACCCATACCGGTTATGATCCGGAGATACTCAAGCTTGTCACCCAGGATGATCTGCACGATTATGGTCTTATTCCTGAGTTTATCGGTCGCCTTCCCGTGATTTCGACTCTTGAAATGCTCGACGAAAAGGCGTTGCGCAACATTCTGGTTGAGCCGAAAAATGCCATTACCAAACAGTACAAAAAGTTGTTTGAAATGGACGGCGTGGAGCTTGAATTTACCGAAGAGGCGCTTGACAAGGTGGTACAGATTGCCATTGAACGAGGAACAGGAGCGCGAGCCCTGCGTTCGGTGCTCGAAAATGTGATGATTGATATCATGTTTGAGATTCCGTCAATGAAAAACACACACAAATGTCGCATTACGGCTGATACTATAGAGAACAAAGCTCTTCCGGAATATTCCTCTGGTGAGGGTAAAAAGAAAAAAATTGCATAAAGCGCTGAATCAGCGCTCATGCGTTTTGTGTTTTATTACTGAAAGCCTATATTAAAGGCCTTTTAAGGTAGGGGCGATTAGCTCAGTTGGTTAGAGCGCTACATTGACACTGTAGAGGTCAGAAGTTCGAATCTTCTATCGCCCACTCCCATTAAAGTCCTATAAGTAAACAACTTACAGGACTTTTTCTTTTCTCCCTTATACCGCTAAAATACTTCGATTTTATCATAGTTAACTCCGTTTTCCAATGGTTAATTGAGTATTGCGCTTGTATGCGTAATGCCTGCGCTACCTCTACAATCTTTTTGTTCAGGTTTCTGGTATTTTTCGGTGCCAAATGACCCGAACGTTTTTGGCTTCTTTAGCCCGAGGGTGGCTAATCTTATAAAAGGGGGCGATAGCTGCTACAATCTCCGCATGCTAAATCACTGAACGTTTAGCGTTTTGAGCGGATCGAAACCGTTGCCGTATTCGTGAGGATATCCTTTGGGGTTGCAGATCACTCTGGTCTCGCCGATTGAATACTCAATGGCTGTATGGCAGTGACCACAGATCCAGTAGGCTATTTTATGGGAGAGCACCTCTTTTTCAAGGTCTGACACATATGCCGCGTTCAGGAGGTCGTTTCGGTAACCAGGGGCGATTCCTTGTAGTGAGGGGTGATGATGGGTGACCACAATCACGGTGTATCCGAGTCCCGTATAGTGATTGACATCTTCAAAAAGCCTTTTTTTCTGCTTGTGATGAAGAGCGAGAAGGTACTCCGGCCGTAACCGGTGATAATCGGCTCCGACTTTAATCAGCCGATAGTCATTGAGGCCCTGACTGACATCAAACATTGCGATTGGATTGCCGCCAAAAAAGTCTGTCCAGAGAGTTGTCCCGATGATGGCGATTTTCTCCTCTTCCAGGATAAGCTGACCGGTATGTACGTTGTGAAATCCATGCTCGGCGAAGGCGTTCTGCCAGGAGTGCTTCTCGATGTTGCCGTGATACCATTCATGATTGCCCTCAATGACGAAAACGTCTCTGAACTGCTTTGAGCACTGCGAAAGAAAACCGAACCATGTCTGTTTTCTGCTCAGCAGCCCGATATCTCCAGCAAGGATGAGCACGGATTCATTGTCTTCGGCAAGTTCCGGAACCTGCCAGTCTTCGCTGCTCTCTTCCCGACAGAACTCGTTATGGATGTCGGACATGACTTTGAAAAGCATCAGTGCTTACAGTTGAGGTTCATGATACTGTGACGGGAGACCTTTGCTCCACTTGTAACGATACGGTTTTGCAATAACAATAAAATGTTGTTCAGCCAGTTCAGGCAATTTGCAGTGAACAGCTCAAAAGTCGCTGAAAGCTCGAGGAAGGAGAGGTAAAAATTTACCTCAGTCTTTTTCGATACTTCTCTGGTCTATTGTTGGTTAGGATAAATATACCTATACTTATGCATAATGTATGGTATTTCTATCCGTATGAAAAATGTCACAACAAAGTACAGTTGCAGATAAGGCCAAAGCTCTTATTCTTGCCAAGGGAGGCCTCATCCGTACCCGGGAAGCGATCAGTCTTGGTATTCATCCCCGGACGCTTTACAGTCTTCGTGACAGCGGTGAGCTTGAGGAGCTTTCTCGAGGGCTTTACCAACTCAAAGGGTGGAAGCAGCTCGAATATCCTGATCTTATCACCGTTGCACTGAGGGTTCCGAATGGTGTACTTTGCCTGGTTTCGGCACTGTCTTTTCACGAGATGACCACCCAGGTTCCACACAGCGTATCTCTTGCGCTTGAAAAAGGTGCCGAACAACCAAGAATCGAGTATCCTCCGGTTACGGTTTTCCGGTTTTCACCCTCTTGTTTCAAGATCGGTATTGAAATGCATCAGCTCGATGGTGTTTCGGTGAAGATTTACAGTCCGGAAAAGACGCTTGTAGACTGCTTCAAATTCCGTAACAGGATCGGAATGGATATCGTGCTCGAAGCGCTCAAACTGTATCGGCAGAGAATGCAAAAGAATCTGCATGCACTCATGCAGTATGCAGAGGTGTGCCGTGTTGCCTCGATCATGAAACCATATCTGGAGGCAACGTTGTGAGCGCAAATGCTATCAAAAATATCGGAGCCTCGGTCAGGCAAAGGCTGTTGAACAAGGCGCGGCAGGAAAACAGGCCTTTTCAGGAGCTGTTGCAATACTATGCCATGGAGCGCTTTCTCTACCGTCTGTCGGTTTCCTCATTCGCAGATCGTTTCATTCTCAAGGGGGCATTGTTGCTCAGGGTCTGGCATGCTCCCTTGGCAAGACCGACAATGGATATCGATATGCTCGGCAAAACAGGAAACGCTCCGGAGAGTATCACGACCATTATCCGTCAGGTTTTAGCCGTTGAAAAACAAGGAGACGGGATCGTTTTCGATCCGGAATCAATCACCGTTGAGCCGATAACGGAAGATGCGGACTATGAGGGATTGCGCATACGATTTCGCGGTGATCTCGATGCCGCCCGACTGACTATCCAGCTTGATATTGGATTTGGAGACAAGGTCTACCCTGATCCAGTACAGGAATCGTTACCATCATTGCTGAATTTCCCTCAGGCTGAGATGTACTGTTACAGCAGGGAAAGCATGATTGCCGAAAAGTTTGAGGTTATGGCCAAGCTTGGGATTCTCAACAGCAGGATGAAAGACTTCTATGATATCTGGATGCTCTCACGCCAGTATGATTTCGAAGGTGCCAGTCTCGCAGAAGCCATCAGGCAGACGTTTGCGCATCGGGGAACAACGCTCGTCCAGATGAAAGAAATCTTTTCCGGAGAGTTCATTGAGGAGAAGCAAGTGCAATGGAATACCTTCAGAAAACGTATTGGTCTTGAATACCTGCCGGCCTCGTTTGCTGATGTGGTGCAGCAGGTGCAGGTATTTCTATCTCCAGCTGTTGAAGCACTCAGGGCAAAGCGATTTTTTCAGGACAATTGGATTGCTCCGGATTCATGGCGGAGTAATCATGAAAAACCAGAGGTGAGAGCATAATCGTTGCTTTTATTTATTGATCGATAGTGATAAAATTTTTGTTACGCGTATGTTACGCGAAAATTTTTATAGGCCAGTAAATCCTTTTATATCAATAACATATAGCCTCTGTATGATATTTACACTGTAGAGGTCAGAAGTTCGAATCTTCTATCGTCCACACCCATAAAACCCTGTAAGCAAATAACTTACAGGGTTTTTTCTTTCCTCCCTTACGCCACTGAAATACTTCGATTTTATCATATTTAACGCCCTTTACCCATGGTTTTGTTACGCCATTGTTATACGAGCTTTTTTACTTCTCCTGAAAAAACCTGATAACTCATTGCATAATTGAGTATTGCGCTTGTATGCGTAATGCCTGCGCTACCTCTACAATCTTTTTGTTCAGGTTTCTGGTATTTTAGGTGCCAAATAGCCCGAACGTTTTTGGCTCCAAAAATCCTGCTATATGATTTTGGAAAGTGGGTATTATCTGCATCATAAAAACCTTGCTATACGTTATTCTTTTGTTTACTATAAAGAGAAGTCAATGGTTAATTATTGCATCATCGTACCATGAAATCCCGTTTAAGCATCAGAGACCGGATGATCCGCTCCGTTACCATGAGGCGAGGTGAAATTGTCTTACGCTCTGATTTTGAGCAAATGGGGAGCCAGAGCCAGATCAGCCGGATCTTCAGTGATTTTGTCAAAGAGGGGCGTCTCGTTCGTCTCGGGCACGGAGTGTTTGCTAAAGCCAGAATCAGCTCGCTCACCGGTAAGCCGGTTCCTCGTGAACCGCTTGAAGTTCTTGCAGAGGAAACACTCAGGCGTCTTCATATTGATGCACAACCGGGTCAGGCACAACGTGACTATGCTTCGGGAAAGAGCACTCAGGTTCCGGTGCAGTCAACCTTCAATACGGGTTGTCGTCGAATCAGCCGCAAGTTAATACTCGGTAACCGTACCATTCGGTATGAAAACAATTACAGCGCGAGATCGTGATCTTATTCTTGATGTGACGGGCGAGGGACTGACCTCATTGCCGGCTGCTGTTCTGGAAAAAGATCTGCTGATCACAGAAATTCTGCAAAGGATGACCGGGATGGATACCGGAGCCATGAAATTGGTCTTTTGTGGAGGAACATGTCTCTCGAAGGCTCATGGACTGATTGAGAGAATGTCGGAGGACATTGACTTTAAGGTTATCGTACCGGAAGGACTTTCCCGGACGGGTCGGAGCAAGCGGTTAAGCTGGCTTAAAAAACAGGTGGTTGACTTTCTCTGCGGAGAAGGCTTTACCCTGTCTGAACAGGAGCTTATTGCACGTGATGAGAACAATTATGTGTCTCTGAACATCCGCTATGCAAGCCGTTTTGCTTCTGTCGCCAGTCTGCGACCGGAAATCAAGGTAGAACTGAGCGCAAGATCGCCATTGCTGCCAGTTGAGCATTTACCGATACGCTCAATTCTTGGAATGATGGTTGACCCGGCTTCTCTTGGCATATCGGTTGAATGTCTTGGTGTTCAAGAGACTTTAGGTGAAAAAATTCTTTCTTTTCTTCGGCGGACAGCTGAAGAAATGGCTGGACGGAACCGTGCAGAGTACGATGACCGGTTGATCCGTCATCTCTATGACGTATCGGTGATTCTTCACAGTCGAACTTCTCTTGCGAAGGGATTGTCTGCTGCAGTTTTTCAGCAGATGATTGTTGCTGATGGCGTGCAATTTTCCCGACAATATCCGGAATTCAGGGAAAACCCGTCAGGGGAGATGCGAAAAGCTCTTGAACGGCTGAAGAGCGATGAAGGATTTGCTGTACAGTATAACCGGTTTGTTGACGAACTGGTCTATGGTGATCCAATAACGTTTGCTGTCGCAAGGTGTGACTTTATAACGTTTGCGGAAAGGTTTTTGCCCGGCATGACCGATATCAACCGAGGTGACCAGGACGTAAGCGAACTGCACGATTGAGCTGTCAACACAAAAGGGGTAAGATAGGAGGGCAGGGAAGTAATCGTTTTTACTATTTGGTAACTGATTTTGATAAAATTTTTGTTACGCGTATGTTACGTGAAAATTTTTATAGGCCAGTAACTCTTTTTATATCAATAGCATATAGCCTCAGTATGATATTTACACTGTAGAGGTCAGAAGTTCGAATCTTCTATCGCCCACCATATCGAAAAAAGCACGGAGTTTCTGTGCTTTTTGTGTTTCATAGAGGCGGGGATGCGTCGGAAACATTCGATACAAACCGTGTATTTTGTTTTCCTGCAACGTTGTATGCCGAACTGACGGTATATTGAAAGGTCGGTAGCGCATATAAAGTTAACGTGCAAAATATAACCGGCGTTGCCTGTGAAATTATTTTTTTAGTAATGCGTTGTGATAATATATTGTGTGCTTGCAGAGAGGTAATGCACATAGAAAAATAAAACATTTAATGGAGTAAAAGTATGCAGACTATTTATGCCGACGGTATTGCCAACATTACACTGATTGATGGTGTTATTCGTTTGGATCTTGTCAACATCACGCAGATTGAAAAAGAGAAAGCCAATATTCGTCCAGTTGGCGCACTGGCGATGTCCGTCCCCGCAATGCTTCGTACTCACGAGCAGCTTTCACAGGCGATAAATAAAATGGTTGAGGATGGGATTCTGAAAAAGAATGATACCCCCCAGACGATTACGGATGGTTCGTTTTCCTGAATAATATACTGTTTCTGCTCGCACCACTCTCTTGCTTGGGCAAAAGTGGTGCGCGGAAGACTATTTCTCCCTCCATTTATTGTTGTCGATTTGGTGAAGTCAAAACGTTGATGTTGTTGAGTTCAGGCAGAAATTTTTTCTGACAGTGATATGCCAAGTCCCGCAAACTCTTCGGCCACGAGCATTTTTGTTTCAAGCGGGGTCAACACCATTGATCCACTGCTCAATGAGATCTTCAAAAAGTGGAGCGCAGACTCTTTTGCCCAGGTAGCGCTCACTTACAGCTTTCCCTGGAGCAGTGGACTAACTGCGTCTTGGCAGGAGAAGCCATATTACAGCCATGCGCAGGAGCAGTTGGCGGCAAAGCATTTTTGCTTGAATGCTGATCAGATAGCTTCTGCCATAGATGCTCTTCAGAGTTGGGCTGATGTGGCCGCACTCACCTTTACTGAAGTGATCGAGACCAAAGATGAGGTAGGAGACTTTCGTTTCGCATTTTCCTCTGCTGTCGGCAATGGAGCATGGGGGTATAGCTCCTATCCAGATAACTATTGGGCAAATGCTGCTGATGTCTGGATCAATCCATCTGTTGCCACTGAAAGTTACTGGACAGCAGCCTCGTATAACATGCTTGCTCTCATCCATGAGACTGGTCATGGGCTTGGCTTGAAGCACCCCGGAAATTATGATGCGTTGGGGGGAGGCACCCCACCTCCCTATCTTCCGGAAAATCTTGATTACAGTACCTATACGGTTATGTCATACAATAACCGGAATTTCTGGTTCTTGTATCCCGGGCAGAACCAATACACAGGAGTTTATCCATCAACCCCGATGGTTTACGACATTGCCGCAATCCAGTACCTTTACGGAGCTAACAACAGTTACCACAACGGGGATGACACCTACCGTTTTGATCCATTAATACCTTTTTACCGTACCATTTGGGATGCAGGGGGTCAGGACACTCTTGATTTGTCAAATTTCAGCACCCGGTGCGATATCGATTTGACCCCGGGTCACTATTCATCGATTCGCTACGCCAATGAAGGGACAATCGAAAATCTTTATGATGGCACCGATAACCTTGGGATTGCCTTTGGCGTCCTCATTGAAAATGCTGTAGGCGGTTCCAGTGCCGATACTCTGGTCGGTAACAATGGCGGTAATATGTTGGCTGGTGGTGGAGGAAATGATACGTTAAACGGCGGAGCAGGCAACGATACTCTGGATGGCGGTGATGGAGTGGATACAGCAGTGTTTAACGGGAACTTTATTGAATATATCATCCATTACGACACGGAAACATTCCATTATGGTGTTTTGGACAAGATGACGGATCGTGATGGCACAGATTCCATCTTTCAAATAGAATACTTTACCTTTGCTGATCGATCGTTACTTGCCACCGATTCTGTTTCAGATTTCACTTCGCCTACTGTAGCTCTTTTTAGTCCGCTCGACGGGGTTGTTGATGTGCCGGTGAAAAGCGATATCATACTCACCTTTAACGAAGCAATCCAGAAAGGCACCGGGACAATAGCGCTTCACAGCAGCTCAGCCAGCGGAAAGGTGGTGGAAAGCTACGATGTGGCAACAAGCACAAACCTCACCGTTTCAGGGAGTACGCTGACCATAAGCCCTTCCACTGATTTAGCTTACAGGGCGCATTACTTTATAACCTTCGATGAGGGCTCAATCAGTGACTTGGCTGGAAACCGCTATGCAGGCACCGAGAGCTACGACTTTATAACAGCATCTCCTTTGCATCACACTCTTGCAGGGGATGTCACTTTTTGGAAGGGCGGGGCTCCAATTACAGAGGTTACCAGCACGCTTGCATCAATGCCTTTTTCTTCAGGTACAATGCCTGTTGAATTCAGGAATATTCAGGTTGCCGCTGATGGTTCCCGAACCATTGAGCTCTGGAAAACCTTGGCAAAGAGCGATATCTATAGTCTGCAACTTGAATTCGCCCTGCCAGAGGGCTCTGTTGCCGCATGGCAGGATGCTTCCGGTTTGCCTTCAGGGTGGAACTCTCAGGTCAATACCGGGACCTCCGGTCTCTTTGTGCTTGCCGGTACGGGTATAACAGCGTTGTCCGCAGAGTCGCTACAGCTCGGCACCTTGACGCTGACCGTACCGGCCAATCCTCAGCATTTTGATTTGTCATTGAGCACGGGATGGCTGGGCAATGATGCTGTTCCAACCTTTGGTACAGCATTGGACTGTATGAGCACTGGCGCTGATGGCCTCTATCAGCATCACGACATGGCGGCTGGCACGTATATGCTGAGCAGTGCAAAAGCTTCTGTTGGAAACGATAACGGTGCGGTTGACCTGCTGGATGCCATTGCCATCCTCAAAAGCATCGTTGGATTAACGATACTGAATGACTATCAGCAGATCGCTGCTGATTTCGACAAAGTTAATGGCGTGGATTTAAATGACGCCATAGGTATTCTCAAGCATGTTGTTGGGTTGCCTGCGCCAAACCCGGAATGGGTATTGGTGCAGGGGGATGCAACCCCTCATCTTGCCGACTCGATTACGGTTGAGATTCCTGCCGATACAGCGGTTGATCTTATTGGTATCCTGCGCGGTGATGTTGATGGGAGCTGGATGGCGTGATTTCATAGACTACCGGAAATTATAGGTACCATGGTTCTATCACTAAGGTATAACAAGAAACTGGGCGACACCAAGAACAATAACATAGATAATCATGGGTACTGAAATCGCAGTTGTGACCACTACTGGCGATAGTGGCACAGGCTCACTTCGTTCGGCTATAGAATATCTTAATGCTTCTGGAGGAAATGACTCCAACATCATCCAATTTGCAATAAGCGGGACCATTGTTGTTGATCCAGATAATCCGTTACCGGTCATATCGAGACCCGTCTTTTTTGTGATGGATGGCAACGCTGTTGAGGTAAAGCTTCAAAATGCCACAGTTATTGATGGTATGCCCGCAATAGTGTTGCCAGTGGAGAGCAATAGAGCTGTTACAATACCAGAGAATCTGACGCTGACGGTTACGGGAAACAATAATGAATTGGTACTCGGCAGTGATACTTTACTTCTGAATGGGATGGCGGGTGTACTGAATACTACCGTTTCAAGTGCTGGTGAAGCTACTCAAAACTATCAGGCAAGCGGGATTGTAGGCTGGGTCGATATAATTATTACGGATAATCTGTCCGGCAGAATAACAGTTACATCAGACCAAAGTGATTCATACGGCGTGGTAGCCATAAATAATATTACCATTGCAGGAAGCGTTACCAGTAAAGCAGAAATCATCGTAACTGGTATAAATACAGCGGTTGGTTTTGATGCCCAAAGTGGTGCGCTAAGTATTGGCGGTGATCTGTCCGGTAAGGTTACGGTACATGCACAGAATTATGCTTATGCTCTTTACTCAAAGGAGGATATGGCAATTGGCGGTTTGTCCGGCGATATTTCTGCCATTTCAGAAAATAGTTTTTCCTTGGGATTGTACGCTGAAGGAGAGCTGCATGGTCCAACGGCGCAACCACTTTTGATTTCCGGCACAGTAAGCGTAGTGGGGTGGGACTTTGCTGCTGCTATTGTAGCTGGCCGTGCGATGAACCTTATTATCAGCGGAACAGTATCCGGCATCACAACGGTTATGAACGGCGTTGCCTTTTCAATTGATTCTATTCCGAATGATTACGATTCGGTTGCAGTGTCAGACCTGATAACTGTTACCGGAACCGGTAAACTTGTCGGCAATGTTCATCTCAGTGCCGGTGACGATACTATGACGCTTCATGCTGGCGCCGATGTTATCGGGGTTGCTCTTCTTGATGGTGGCAGCGGCACTGACCGCCTTGGCTTCAGCGGGAATGCTGTCGTTGGTCTGGACACTCAGTCAGTAAGGGTGCGAAATTTTGAGATCATTGATCTGACTGACGCAAAGCATAATACGCTCGCCATCTCAAGTGCGGATGATGTTGTGAAGGTGAAGGAGGCCGATCATGACCTCTCTATTGTTGGCGACAGCGGTGACAGGGTAAGATTTTCTTCCACTGGGCCAACATTCACGAGCAATGAAAGCACGACTCTTGATGGTGTTGCTTATGCGCATTATATCAGCACTGCCGATGCGACGGTTGACCTCTACGTGCAGAGTGATCTTGTTGTTGAGTTTGGTGATGCTACAGCCCCGACGGTCACCACTTTCAGTCCTGGTGATGGCACAAACAGCGTTGCGGTCAACAGCGACATAGTGCTCACCTTCAGCGAAGCAATCCAGAAATGCACAGGGATAATAGCGCTTCACAGTAGTTCTGCCAGCGGCAAGGTAGTGGAAAGCTATGATGTCGCAACAAGCACAAACCTGACTGTTTCAGGGAGTACGCTGACCATCAATCCGACTACTGATTTAGCACACAGGGCGCATTACTTTGTAACCTTCGATGAGTACTCAATCAGTGACCTGGCTGGAAACCGCTATGCAGGCACCGGGAGCTACGACTTTATAACAGCATCTCCTTTGCTTCACACTTTTACAGGTCATGTCACTTTTTGGAAGAGCGGGGCTCCAGTTGCAGATGTTACCAGCATGCTTGCATCAATGCCGGTTTCTTCAGGGACACTGCCTGTTGAATTCAGGAATATACAGGTTGCCGCAGATGGTTCCCGAACCATTGAACTCTGGAAAACCTCTTCAAAGAGCGATATCCATAGTCTGCAACTTGAATTTGCCTTGCCTGAGGGCTCAGTTGCCGCATGGAAGAATGCTTCCGATTTGCCTTCAGGGTGGAACTCTCTGGTCAATACCGGAACATCGGGCCTCTTTGTGCTTACCGGTACGGGTATAAGAGCGTTGTCCGCAGAATCACTGCAGATCGGAACCCTGACGCTGACCGTACCGACCAATCCGAAGCATTTTGATCTCTCGTTAAGCACGGGATGGCTGGGCAATGATGCTGTTCCCACCTTGGGTACAGCATTGGACACTATGACCACGGGCGCTGATGGCCTCTATCAGCACCATGATATGGCGGCTGGCACGTATATGCTGAGCACTACAAAAGCTTCTGCTGCCAACGATAAAGGTGCGGTTGACTTGCTGGATGCCATTGCCATCCTCAAAAGCATTGTAGGACTGACGGCGCTGAATGACTATCAGCAGGTCGCCGCCGATTTCGACAAAGTTAATGGTGTGGATTTAAATGACGCCATAGGTATTCTTAAGCATGTGGTTGGGTTGCCTGCGCCAACCCCGGAATGGGTATTTGTGCAGGGGGATGCAACGCATAACCTTGCCGACTCGATTACGGTTGATATAACTGCCGGTACGGCGGTTGATCTGATTGGTATCCTTCGCGGCGATGTTGATGGGAGCTGGGTGGGATAACAAGGGTGTGGACGGAACAACAATAAGTTAAAGGATTTTATAGGGTAAAAATCAACACTAAATATTGAAGATTAGTCAAGGATTACTCTATTTCTGTGATGTTACACGGCTTACTTACTCATTCTTTGCTTATCTTGTAAACATAATTTATCGGGCGGGGTCTTCTCCACAGATCTGAGACATAACGACATTTTGTACCAAAAGCGAAAACCTCGCCTTCTGTGGGCGAATGTGTATTGTCTCCTGGATTCTTCGAGCGGAGCGTCCATGTCCGTGCGAGAAATGCTTCGTCAGCTTGCATTTTGTGGGTATGAAGTAGAGGTGATTGGTGCCACCATTTTTGATGCTGAGAGTGGTATGTCGGCCCTTCCGGAACACTGGAAAAAAAGACTCGAAACAACCGATATTCTGGAATTGCGAGATACTCCTCTCGTGCATAAACTCCTGATGACCAACAGTCACCTGCGGGATGCCATGACGGCCTTTGAGGAAGCAAAATGGTATGAATTTTATCTCCACACACTCGATAGCTTCAGGCCTGATCTTGTCTGGTTTTATGGCGGCAGGCCTTTTGACTACCTCATTTCCGATGAAGCAAAACAGAGAGGCATTCCTGTTGCTGCTTACCTCGTTAACGGCAACTATACGAAAACCCGCTGGTGCAGGGATGTTGACCTCATTGTGACCGACACCAGGGCAACAGCAGAGTACTATTATTGCAAGAACAGCTTGACGTTGACCCCGGTTGGGAAGTTTATCGATCCAGTTGCAGTTGTCGCTTCAGAGCATTCCCGTCGAAATATCCTTTTTGTAAATCCCTCATTGGAAAAAGGCGCGGCAATAGTTGTTCAAATAGCAATGGAACTGGAAAAGCATCGGACGGATATTCAGTTCGAGGTTGTTGAATCAAGGGGGAAATGGAGTGACCTGGTGCAGTATATCAGCATCCGTATGGATAGCCCGCGTGACCGTTTGAATAATGTTCTGGTAACAAAACATGCAAGGGATATGCGTCCCGTTTATTCCAGAGCACGAATCCTCCTCGCCCCAAGCCTTTGGTGGGAAAGCGGTTCCCGTGTTCTGGCGGAAGCCATGCTGAACGCTATTCCGTCAATTGTGACCGATAATGGCGGGAATGCTGAAATGATCGGTGAAGGAGGTATAACAATAGCGCTGCCCGCAAGATATCATGAAAAGCCTTATGCCGAGCTGTTGACTCCTGAATTGCTTGATCAGTTTGTAAGGCACATTGTTCAATTGTATGACAACGAGCCGTTATACATCGACTACACCGATCGGGCTCGGGCTGCTGGAGCAACGTTGCACAAGATGGATAACAGCGTCCGAAAGCTTATCGAGGCATTGGACGGATTGATTCCATAGAATACAGGAAATCTTTGTGGCTATCGTGCTGGTAGTCAAGGGGCTTGGCATAAATAGTTGCAATACGTTGTAGATGATACTCAAAAGGAACGGTTTTGTTAATGCGGTAATCGTATTTTTTTCATTTATCCTATTAATCAAATTTGATGTTGCATTTGCTGATTATAGCTCACGAGAAAATGGTTTGAATGCTGGAAGGTGGCGTATGTTTTTTGGTATGCAGTGGAATCAACAAGTGCCAGCGTTGCATTATGAATCGCTTAATGATAGTTCAAAACAAACTCTCGATATCAACAAGAGCGATAAAAGTGAAATCGTAGAACCCTTTTCTTATGTTGAAGTTGAGGGGAGGTTAAGTAAATATTCCGGCATCGATTTAACCTATACAAAGGACAGGACTTCTTCTGTGCTTTTGGGCAGGAAAAATGTTCGCTTTTTGTTTTTTTTATTGCGTCCGACAGTTATGGCGCCTGTTGATATTGATGTAGAAACCATGCGATTGCGCTATTTTCATGCAATTGTGCGGTCAGGTAATTTTGAGTTTGGAGGTTCAGGTGGTTTACAGGCACTATATTGTAATGCTCACGCATCAATTCCTGTCATTGGTTATAGTGAAGAAAACTATTTTATTGTATTGCCTTGTGTTGGCACTTATGCTACGTATCAACAGAATAAAGGTATTCGGTATTCTGTTCATGCAGATTATTTGCCAATAGAATTAAATAAAATTTCAGGTCGTATCGCGGAAGTTGATTGTAGTGTGGAGTATAAAATTAATTCAAATTTATTTGCAGGTGCAGGTTGTCGATACTCAGTAAAGTCTCTTGACCTGGAGAATAAGAAATATCTGATGAATGCGTCTTATAGTACATTAGGCGGTTTGGCTTTTATTGGAATCTCATTGTGACTTTTATAACAAAAACTTATTAAAAGATGAAAGTTAATGATATTTACCTGGCTTTTCTGTCAGCATTTGACTCGACAGATAAAGATTTCGGTTCATTCTTTTCTGATTTCCAGTCATATTCTGCCTCATTACATACAGATATTGAAAGATCTTTGATAGAGATTGCTCATCTTACGGGTTCAGTGTTGCCGACGTATGAAAATATTTCTGCAGCACAATATTATGCTGAGTATGGATCTCATCAAGTACAGCTCAGGATTAATGGAAGTGGAATTAATAAGCTTTTTGGAGGTGATATTACAACAGGAATTGTTTCTGTTTCAAGCATAACTGTTGATTATCCATCAGAAGCTGTTCATTTGTCCGTTTCAGGTTCTGGCATCTTTACCAACCTTGATACCGGTGCAATCAGCGGAAGTTTTAATTCATTTCAGTTTACGACACCATGGATTAATGTCATTGCTTCTGGATCAATTTCTGTTGCAGGTTCTTCTGTTACTTCGCCACTTGATGTCTTTGGTCATCTTCAAAATCTTTCAATATCTTACCCTAAAGATAGTGTTTTGCTCTCACTTGTCGGGGAAATTAATTATTACCAGGATGCTTTAGGCAAGATAAATTATAGTGGGGATGTGACTGAAATATCTCTTGGTAATGATAAAGCTGATTTAACTATTAAAGGAGATTTGTCGTGTACCTTTGATGAGAAGAATGGCCTTAACTTGTCTGGAAATAATCTGACAACAGGAATCATTTCTGTCTCAAGTATAGCTGTTAATTATCCTTCACAATCGCTTCATTTAGCGTTTTCAGGCTTGGGTTCCGGGATTTCTGCTAACCTCGATACCGGAGCAATCAGTGGGACTTTTCACTCATTTCATTTTACGACACCCTGGCTTGATGTCATTGCTTCTGGCTCAATTTCTGTTGCTGGGTCTTCTGTGCTTTCATCTCTCAATGTTGTAGGCGCTCTTGATGCGCTTTCAATAACTTATCCTGACGAAAAATTCTTGCTCTCAATTCTTGGCGATATTAACTATACCCAGGATGCTTCAGGTCAGTTCCATTATGACGGTGGTGCAACGGACATTCGTATTAGTAAAAATGGTGCAGATTTGGCTATTAAAGGTGATATTTCGTGTGCCTTTGATGAGCAACATGGCCTTGGCTTGTCAGGAAGTGTTCATGAGATTGATGTACAGCTTGGTGATGTTCTTATTGAATGTATTGGTGATATCCGTTTTGGTGCAAAGGGAGTAGAGTCTGCCGATATTCGGGATCTCAGCATTTTAGTTAATGGCAATCATTATGATGCTTCAACGTTAAATCTCAAGGACTTGCTTGTGGATTGGGTTGGCAATGACATGATTTTTGTCGACCAAAATGGTGACTGGTGCATTAATGATGCAAAGTTTCCCCTGTTTTCTGATACTATTAATTACCTGCTTGAGAAAATTAATCCAACTCCACCAACCGTTCTTACCTTCAGCCCTTCGGATGCCGCTACCGGTGTTGCGGTTGGCCATGATATTGTTCTCACCTTCAGCGAAGCGATTCAGGCAGGTACAGGTGCTATTGAAATCCACAGCGGGTCACCTAACGGTGCGCTTGTTGAGCATTACGACGCATCGACAAGCCACAATCTCACCATTGTGGACAATACGCTTACCATCAATCCAAACAACGATTTAGCGAACGCCACACATTACTTCGTAACGTTCAGCGTTGGCAGCGTCAAAGATTATGCTGGCAATGTGTACGCAGGGACGACAGCATATGATTTTACGACGGTGGGAGCTGTCCCGCATAATTCTTCAACATTTCTTTCAGGTGGCGGCGTAGTCACCACTGACTTCGGTGGAAGCGATTTCGGTAGAAGTATTGTATTGCAGACGGATGGCAAGATTATTGTGGCCGGGGAATCCAGTGGTGGTGGAGATGGCGGGTTTGCCGTGGTACGCTATAACGTCGACGGGAGTCTTGATACAACGTTTGATGGTGATGGTAAAGTTACCACAGATTTTGGCGGCTTGGAATATGCCACAAGCGCGGCATTGCAGAGTGATGGCAAAATTGTTGTTGCGGGGTATAACGGTATTTCATCAAGTGGTGGCGGAGATTTTGCCGTGGTGCGCTATAACACGAATGGCTCTCTCGACACTACCTTCGACGGCGATGGTAAGGTAATCACAGATTTGGGAGGTTGGGATAAAGCTGAAAGTGTAAAGATTGAGTCAGACGGCAAAATTGTTGTTGCAGGGTATACTGGTATTTCATCAAGTGGTGGTGGAGATTTTGCCGTGGTGCGATATAACAGCAATGGCACTCTGGACACTTCGTTTGGCGCTAACGGCAAAGTTATCACCAATGTTGGCGCTGAGGATTATGTGCATAGCCTCATTGTGCAGACTGATAACAAGATTGTGGTGATAGGTGAAAGCGGAATCAGCTCCAGTGGGGGAAGTGATTTTGCTCTGGTGCGGTATAACGCTGATGGGAGTCTCGACACGACGTTCGGCGTGGGAGGAAAGGCAACCACCGATTTCCGATTTGGTGATTTTGTCGGAGGTGCTGCAATTCAACCGGATGGCAAAATTGTTGTTGTCGGGGATAGTTATTCTTTTGCCGATATGGCAGCTAGTGGCGGTCAGGATTTTGTAATTGTCCGATACAACTCGAATGGTACTCTGGATACAAGTTTTGACTCTGATGGCAAGATTGTCGCTGATTTTGGTGGCAGTGATAGCGCCCATAGTGTAACCTTGCAGCCTGACGGCAAGATTGTTGTGACCGGGAGCAGCTCTCCTGCAGGCGGCAGCGGTAGTGGCGAAGTTATTGTCGTGCGTTACAATACTGATGGTACTTTAGATACCACGTTTTCGGGTGATGGTGTTGTCAAAACTGCTCTTGGTGATGAATCGGAAGGCAATAGTCTGGTTGTGCAGTCAGACGGCAGAATTCTTGTAGCCGGTGCAAGCGCAAGCAATGGGAATCCTGATTTTCTTTTGGTGCGCTATAATGCTGATGGCAGTATGGCGCCAGGCATTGACTTTGATGGGACTCCAGTTGGTATGCCCGGTAAATATGAAGGTTTTGCAGACTTTTTTCTTGATCCCACGAAGCTGACTGTGCCGGGTTATTTGGCATCTTTTGTGATCAATTCCGACACAAATGGTACGGCGTATATGTCTGATGTTAATAGTGACGGTATTCCTGATAGTTTTTCCGAGAATTGGACAAATCCCTCCGACAGTGCACTGATGACTTCGTCAGGCACAATAACCTGGTATGCTGCTGATATTTTTGTGGTTCATGTAACTGCAGGGGCGACCACATCAAGTTATGACCACTGGGGGCGAATAGCTTACGATGTACAGGGAAAAGTAGTCGGTATGTATGCCCTTAACCTTAACCCGGTTTTTACGCTGACACCAGATACCACTACCGGGGATGCGCTGATTGCAACGTTTACCATACCAGAGAAGCCGGGAACATGGTCTTTGTTTGACAGCGACCTTAACGGCGTGGTTGACAGGATGACGCGGGTTCAGACATATACTGATGAGCACAATGTTCAACAAAAAAACACGAACACGTACTCATTAACCTGGAGTGACTCCACTCATTGGGCGGCTCGTGCAACTGCCGTAGATCTTGGCGTTGGCCCAATATTCGATGTGCACGGTCGGCCAACAACAATACCTTTTTACACGCATACGACAACAGGGCCGGACGTGCTCCATGAGATTTCCATTATCTGGCAGACCAAAGGTGCTGATAATGTTGTTGCTACGTTTGATCTGCCAAATGCTTTGTCTGGCAAGCTTCTTGACACCAATGGAGATAGCCTGCCAGATCAGGCAATCTTTACTTCGTTAAGCCTGACAAGCTCAATAGAAGGCGGACCGCTTTACACTACCGTTGTCAATTTTACGGATTGGTCGAACCTGAACAGCACAAACACTCACCTGTCAGCAGAGCTTCAAACAACAACAGACCCGTCGCTGATGTTCACTGGAACCATCAAAGGAGCCAGCATTAACCCGACCACTCTTGCCATGCCATCGTATTTTATGGGAAGCAGCAGTAACAACGGAACGGATACTACGAACCCTACAGTGACCACCTTCAGCCCTGCCGATGGCGCAACGGGTGTCGCAGTTGGCAGAGATATTGTCTTGACCTTCAGCGAGGCAATTCAGAAAGGTGCGGGTACAATAGCAATTCATAGCGGCTCTATGGGTACAGTGGTGGAGAGTTACGATGCAGCGACAAGCTCCAGCATTGCGATTTCAGGTAATACACTGACGATCAATCCGACGGCTGATCTGTCCGGCGGCAAGCATTACTATGTCACCTTTGCCGATGGATCGATAAAGGACATTGCAGGAAACAATTTTGCTGGCACATCGATATACGATTTCACAACGGACAATATATCAACCATTGCGCTGACACCGACAAAGAATCCGCTCAATTCCTTTTACATATCAGCATCCCAGGGAGGTACGCTCTATGATACCAACAGTGATGGGGTGATCGACCATGTAAGGGTTTGGGGCCTGGGAACGAGCACCGGCTATTACAAGATGGAGTGGAGTGATGCGACCCATTGGACCGCAAAAGGCTTGTTCACCTATACCTTCGGTACTGAATATGACATCCAGGGTCGCCCGAAAACGTGCATTATTTATGGGGCTGAACTGCCGATCAATTGGGCAAGTGCCGGTAATAGCGAGCATCTTCTTGCCACAATAAGCCGAGTGAATGGCACTCTGTCAGAAACCTGGAAGGTTTTTGATAACAACAGTGATAATCAGGCGGATGCGGGAATCTACACGGCAACCACAGATGGGGTAGCGACAACGACTATTACTACCAGTGTTGTTGCTTTAACACAAGACAGCTACGGTCGGCCTACATCAGTTCTGTCGGAGATTCAGACATCGTCGAATCCTAGGGATGTGTTCAGTGGCACCGTGACGGGCTCAAGCAGTCATGCTACGGCGATTCAGTTGCCTTTGGGAGGTTCTGGCGCTTACACGCTCATGGCAGCAGGGACACTGGTTGACTCCTTTACCATCTATCCCTCGTTTATTGGCCGTCTTTATGATATGGATGGAAACAGCGTGATTGACCAGATGGATCTTGTGAGCACAACAGCAGATCAGAGCGGTCAGTCAACCACGAACATTTACAGTTTTGCGCTTACTTGGAGTGACCGTACTCACTGGACTGCCAATGCAGAGTATCAGATGGTTTTCGGTACGACATTTGATGCTGATCAACGTCCAATGACCTGGGTGACCGATGGCTTCGTTCATGATATTGTCTGGCAGAATAAAGGAGCCGACAATATTGTGGCCACAAGCAGCTTTGCCGGGAAAAATTCTGGTGAGTTGGTTGTTGTAACGTTTATTGATTCTCTGGGCGACAGCAATCCTGATGAATTAATTTATGTAAAAAGTAATGGCTCAACAGTAATCGAAAGGTTTCAGGCCAATATTGTCGGATGGACGAACAATCCCACGGCAGTAACGCTGGTGATACAGACAGCGACGAATCCTGCTGCGGTGTTCACTGGCAGCGTGACCGGTTCAAACATTCATGCTCAGGATATACTGGAGCCGTTGTTCCCTGGAAATTCTGGTGGAGGAAGCACTCTCAGCTCCCACAAACTGATTTCAACAAAGCACCAGGTTGATGTTTTCAATATTTCGGCTACTGATATCGGACGCCTGTACGATATGGACAGCAACGGCATCATCGACCGCATGGATGTTGCGAGAACATCGACCGGTCAAAGTGGTCAGACCAGCACCAGTATCAAGAGTTATGCGCTGAGCTGGAACGATACAGCACACTGGACAGCTCATGCCGCTTATGAGCTTCTTTTTGGTTTGCAGTATGATGGGCAAGGCCGTCCAACGACGATTTTCATGAATGGAGCGGAGCAAACAATCAATTGGGCGACGACGGTGACCAATGGTGTTCTTGCTACGGTGCCGTCAGTGTATGATGGTATTGCCGCGACGCTGACGCTCCTCGATACCAACGCTGACAGTAAGCCTGATGCGTTCGATTACACTGAAGGCTCAGGATCGACATTACAAACAGCCCATGGTACGCTTGATTGGTGGGTGAAGGACAGCAGTAACCATTCTGTGGCGGTGAGCCTTGTGACGCAGACCTCTTCGAAACTAGCAGATTCCTTCAGTGGCAGTGTGACAGGTTCCAGCAGTAATCCGACGGCTATTATATTGCCGACGTTCGATACAATTGCGCCAACGGTCACCACTTTCAGCCCTGTCGATGGAGCTACCGGAGTATCCGTGGGCAGCAACATCGTCTTGGAGTTCAGCGAAGTAATCCAGAAAGGCTCCGGTGCAATTGAAATCCGTAGCGATTCACCTGTCGGCACCGTGGTGGCAAGTTATAATGTGGCGACCAGCTCCAACATTACCATTGCGGGCAATGCGCTTACCATCAATCCATCGGCAGACCTTGCAAATGGTACACACTATTTTGTCACCTTCAGTGATGGCAGTGTCAAGGATTTAGCGGGAAATAGTTACGCAGGCACAACAAGCTATGACTTCATGACAGGTAGCAACGGAGGTATTATTACCACTGACTTTGGCGGTAATGATGGAGGTTTTGGCGTAACCCTGCAATCTGACGGCAAGATTCTCGTGGCGGGAAGCGGCATGAATGGAAGTAATGTCGAATTTCATCTTGCCCGTTACAACAGCGATGGCACTCTCGACACAAGCTTTTCCGGCGATGGCAAACTTTTAACAGATTTTGGGGGCAACGGAGCCGTTGCGCTGAGTGTGGTCGTGCAGAGCGATCACAAGATTCTTGTATCAGGGCAAATGCCCAACGAAGCTGGTGGCTACACCCTTGCACTTGCACGCTACAATCCTGACGGAAGTTTTGATACCACTTTTGGTGGCGGTGATGGTCAAGTGACTGGCCCAGTTTGCAGTGTACAGGTAGCCCTGCAATCCGATGGTAAAATTCTGATTGCAGCAGGTACCACTGACTACATCGCTCTTGCTCGCTATAACGCTGACGGGAGCGTTGATACCACTTTTGGCGGCGGTGACGGTATGGTCACGGTAAACCCTGGCCAGTGGGGTACAGGTGAAAGCGTGGTAGTACAGTCAGATGGCAAGATTCTTGTGGCAGGATATGGTCAGAAGAGTGGATATGGTTTTAACACCGATTTTGTTCTTCTGCATTTCACTGCGGACGGCACTCTCGACACAAGCTTTGGCAGTAACGGCATAATTACTACGGATTTCGGCAACGGTGAAGACCGCGCACACAGTATGGTGCAGTCTGACGGCAAAATACTGGTGGCAGGCTCCAGTTTGAACGAAACGAATAACAACTTTGCTGTTGCACGTTACAATATGGATGGTACTCTCGATCCAAGCTTTTCCGGCGATGGCAAGCTCACCACAGAGCTGGGAGGTAATGATGAGGGATACTGTATGGCGGTGCAAAGCAATGGCAAGATTCTTGTGGCAGGTCATAGCAACACCTCCATTGCTGTTGTGCGCTACAATACCGACGGAAGCCTTGATTCGACCTTTTCAAGCGATGGTATCGTTACCACAGATATTGGGGCTGTTGCCGTTTTCAATGATCATATTTTTACTGGCATGGGCATGACGCTGCAGCCGGACGGCAGGATTCTTGTAACAGGCCAAAGCAACGGCGATATGGCTCTGGTGCGGTACAACAGTGATGGTACTCTTGATGCGAGCTTTGATGGTGGTTCGGATACCACGTCCCCCGCCCTTCTTTCCTGCACTCCTGCCGACGGAGCCTTCGGTGTAGCAGTTGGCAGCGACATCAAGCTTTCCTTCAACGAGAATATCCATTTTGGCAGCGGCACTATTTCCATTCATGTTGGCTCAGCCTCCGGCACTGTGGTGGAGAGTTATAATGTAGCGACAAGCACCAACGTTACGGTTGCAGACAAGACGCTCACCATCAATCCGACGGCAGATCTTGTACATGGAACGCACTATTTTGTTACGTTCGAGAACGGTACTATCAAGGATCTTGCAGGCAATAATTCTTCAGGCACCAACACCTACGACTTTACGACCGATGCCTTGCCTTTACACCAGGACTTGACAGGCTCAGCGACCTTCTGGAAAACCGGCGCTCCCATTACCGGTGTTGCAAGCACCCTGACAACAGCGCAAGGGGTTGCAGGAGCCCATCCTGTCGAATTCAAAAATATACAGTTAGCGCCAGATGGTACAAGAACTCTTGAGCTATGGGAAACCTCAGCAAGCCCCGTTCAAAGTGCCCAACTGGAATTTACCCTCTCTTCCGGTTCAGTAGCGACATGGCAGGATGCGGCTGGCTTGACGCCCGGATGGATCTCCCTGGCGAATACGGGAATATCGGGTCAGTTCATTCTCGGCAGTATTGGTACAACCGCCTTGTCAGCGGGCCCGGTAAAGCTTGGAACCCTGACGCTGACAGCGCCAACCAATCCACAGCATTTTGAACTCCTGTTGACCACTGGCCAGTTGAATAACGCCACCATTCCAACCTTCGGCATTGCTTCGGACAGCATGACCACTGGCAGCGAAGGCCTTTATGAGCATATCAACATGCCTGATGGGACATACGCACTGACCAGCGCAAAAGTGTCCGGGACTGCCGAAGCTGATGCTGTCCACGCTAACGATGCACTTGCGGCTCTGAAAATGGCGGTAGGGATGAATCCCAATACCGATGGAAGCGCAGTATCGCCCTACCAGTTTCTGGCGGCGGATGTCAACAAGGATGGAGTAATCAGGGCCGCAGATGCTCTCAATATCCTCAAGATGGCAGTCAAGCTGGATACAGCGCCAGCAAATGAGTGGCTGTTTGTGCCGGAGAGTGTTGGCAGCGAAAGCATGTCGCGAACCCATGTCATCTGGCCGGATAATCCGTTACCGGTGACGCTGGATGTGGATCAGCAGTTGCATTTGATCGGCATAGTCAAGGGTGATGTTGATGGGAGCTGGGTGGCGTGAGCCCCCCCTATATTATTATTAGCTTCATGATTCCTCTCTTGCAGCTTCTCCTGGAGAGAGGGACGTTATTGACAACGTGTACTTGTGCGGAACTTTAGCACAGGGTGATGTTAATGGGAGCTCGACTGAGGAATTTATTGTGTCCAGTAATTGTACTTTCTACTGAGTGATAAAAGGGATGGCCTTTAATGATTGTTAGTTTTTTTATAGCTTGTAATCAGTACGCCTTAATTTTCTGAATGGTTGCGGCAGGGGATCTGCTTCTATGCGTTTGAGATTTTTTTTATATTTGGTTACTGCATCAATTTGCTGTGTTCACGTGAAAATTTTCAAGGGGTGACTTATGAATATTGAAGTTGTTGTCGATTCCAGGAGAGCTGCCTTGTCGGGATCTGATTTTTCAGGAAACTCCTGCTCGAAGGATGCTCTTGATGCTGCCGGAACCGGGGATTTCCGGGGGCTGGTCATTGCTGATAGCTATATTGAGGATGCTGCTGTTTTGCTGGAGCAACTTGAACCGGGAACAGAGCTATGGTGGGTTGATGCATGGTCGGATTTTGAAGATACTCTTCATGATGCACTCTCAGCAGGATATGATAAACTCCATTTTGTTGGACATGGTCAGCCAGGGTCGATAACTCTTGGCGGCAAGGCGCTGGAGGCTGAAGATTTTACCGCATTGTCAGGTGCGCAGGTACAGGCGCCATCCATCCATTTCTGGTCGTGCATGACCGGCGCCGGTGCGAAAGGCCGGGCATTCGTTCATAGTATAGCGGAGACTTTTGGTAGCGTTGTTACAGCTTTCAGTGGTCTGGTTGGCGCTGGCAATAAGGGCGGCAGTTGGTTGCCTGATATTTTTTCACACGCAGATGTTTCGGTTCCTGTTCCCTTTGTAAATGCTGAGGCTTATGCACATACTTTGCTAGATCCACCATCTCCAGCGCTGAAATTGATCTCGGTAGTGACTGAAACAGGCATAGATGTTCAGGTGAGGTTGACAGCGGGTACAGTTATTGATAACGCGGATCTTGTTCTGAGTTATGATCCTTCGAAAGCGATCTATACGGGAGCGACAGGCAATCCTGCTTTAACAGGATGGAGTTGGGCCTCTAATCTTGATAAAGATTATTCTGGCCATTTGCTTATAGACGGTTTCAGTTTAACATCAATAAACAGTACATCCGATATTGTTTTGGCGAGAATCAGTTTCACGCTTTCTCAGGGAAGCACTGATTTTGGAGCGTCATTGGTGAGCGGCACTCTCCTTTCGGTTGGTGATTCGTCTGTGGAATTAGGCACACTTCCGACACTGGATAACATTCTCATCTCTTCGGCCCCGGTCTGGCAGCCGTTTACACCAACAGATGATTTGAGCTATGCCGCCGGAACGACGGTTTCGATTGATCTTCCTGTTTATGCGACGGATCCGAACGGGGATACCATAACCTACAAGGCTTTTGTGGGGCAGATGGTCGGCACAACATTTTTTGGTTTAGCCGGTGTTCCGCAAATTTCGCTCACGTTATCGAACGGTCATTTGACAGGCAGCAGCACTGTGCCCGCACAGGGCACGACAGGCAGCTATGTGTTGCGCTTGCTGGCTGATGACAACGCCACGGATACGAATAATGGGACAGCTCTTGATGTGCCGTTCTCCGTGATCCATCCGGTGACCATTGACTTCAATGGTACACCAACTGGCACGCCAAGCGGTTATGAAAGCTTCCAGGACTTTATTCTTGATACAACAAAGCAGAGCTTGCCGGGTTATCTGGCCTCATTTGCTGGCGAGAGTAGTACCAACAACAAAATTCATATTTTTGATGTGAATAATGACGGTATTCCTGATAGCTTTACCGAAAACTGGACCGATGTTATCGGCGCGGCGGTGACAACATCAGGCTCCATAATCTGGGATGCTCATGGAATTTTTGTGGCTCAGGTGACTGCCGGAGGCACAATATCCAGTCAAGACAATTATGGGCGACTGGCCTATGATGCGCAGGGAAACGTTGTCGGTCTGTACTCTCTTGATATAAATCCTGTCGGTACGTTGACACCGGACACCACTGCTCCTCATTCTGTTGCGACATTTACCATACCCTATACGTCCGGCTCCTGGTTATTGCTTTATAACGACATGAACGGCGAGGTTGATCACTTGACGCACTCTTCAACTTATTTTGACGAGAACAATGTTCAGCAAACAGACACTGACGAGTATGCAATAACCTGGAGTGATACTACCCACTTTACAGCCAGAATTGTTGTAACTATTGGTTTCGGAACACCATTTGACAGCCAGGGACGGCCAACCACAATATCTTATTACACACAAACTGCAACAGGTACTGATGTCCTCAATGAGATACCCGTTGTCTGGCAGACTAAAGATGCAGATAATGTTGTTGCTACCTTTGAGTTGCAAAATGCATTGTCTGGTAAATTTATTGATACCAATGGCGATAACCTGCCTGATAAGGTAAGTTATACCTCGACACATGAATACGGTTCAACAATAACATATACCGGAACAGGCACTTTGGCTGGGTGGTCGAGCCTCAGCAGCGCAAACCCTCATGTCAGCATGGAGGTTCAAACTTCTACCGATCCTTCGGAGTTTTTCACCGGAACCGTTACCGGTTCAAACAGTAACCCTACGACTCTTGCCATGCCGTTGTATTTCATGGGAAGTGATCTCCACCAGTATACAGACCCTCTTTCCTACATCCCGATCAACACCACTGGCAGTGTCAACGGAACTCCTCTTTCAAACGAGAGCTACTATAAATTCCATTCAGGCACAGGTGTTCTTGCCACCGCAGGAGATAATGGTTTCAATCTCAATCTGACGGCCGACACCGATAACAATCCCGTCACCTTCCATGCAAGTTGGAGCTGGCTGAATTCTTCGGGACAAATCAGCCAAACCAGCACGGGTGTGTTGACTTTCCAGGATACTGATACCTCTCAAGCTGGCCCGGAGCAATGGAGTGCCACATTAAAAAAGGTTAACACCGGCGTGCTTGTTGCGGATGGTGCCGATTCCGATACTCTTCCTGACGGTTTTGTGGTAGGGGATGATATGCATAACGATGTCAGTGTCCCGCTGGTGTGGCAGGCAAAAGATACAAACAATGTCATTGCAACCTTTACCGCAACCGTGAAGAACTCGAACAACTTCGATATTACCTTCAGCGGTGCGTTGAAAGACACCAACAGTGATAATAAACCAGATACCATAGCAGGAACATGGGGCTCCGAGACGTTTAATCTTCCCTTCAGCTTCACAGATACCGATAGTAATGGCACCCCTGATCATTGGAGAATGATTGAATCCGAAATACAGTCAGGTCGTGTTCAGGTGGATGCATCCGGCAATCCTGCTGGGCTGTACCTCACAAGTAATAACAATCCGGTGACTGGCGACACCCTGACCAATGCTTCGCTGACCTTTGATATTGGCACTACAGGAGCCGCTCTTGCCAAAACGGGAGTGATTGTCCTCAAGCTCGCAACAGCATACGCTGGAATGAGCACGGTTAATATTTCAGTTACCTCACTTACGTTTGATGGTTCACATCTCACCGTTCCTCTTTCCGGTACAGATGCAGTTACCTCCCTGCCTTATTACTTGTACCCGAATGCAGGTGCCGATATTTTTGTGAAGGTGCCGACAGGAGTTGTGGTGGGGCAAACTGATACTGTCAAGGCATGGCAGGTGGGCAACATGAACAACAATAGCTACTTGCTCTCACCCATGACAGTCGTGGGGAGTGGCAGCGGCACCAGTGGCGCAGACTGGGTAACCGGAACCGTTTTAAATGACAGTATTGATGCTGGCGCGGGGAATGATGTCATTCAATGGCCTAATGGAGATGATACTATCGATGCCGGGGATGGCTATGATAAACTTTATATGCCGCTTTCCGCTTCAAGTTTTACTAAAGAGCTTGATTCCTCAGGGGTGCTTCATATTGAAACCGCAATATCTTCAGGCGGTGCTGCAGGCACGGGCACAGGCACCGCTGGAGGTTCTTCGACCATTGTTGATGCCTACAGGATTACAAAAGATGCGGTTACTGATTCTTTTCAGATCCAGAAGATGGACCCTGCCGGTACCTCAGTTGTGCAGACGATAATTCTGAAAAATGCAGAGTTTGTTGCTGCTGGTTCACAGAACTTTCAGCTCAAGATTGCCTCTGGTGGTGGACAGTATGTCAGTGGAACTCCATGGGATGATCAAATTAATCTTGATGCTTCATCTTTTGGTACTTTGCAGGGGGTTTCGGGTGATACCGGCAAGGATCTTCTTGTGTTTGATCTGGGCGCAGGATACAGCAAGATGGACGTTGTCAAGGAGGGTGTTGCTTATGTGCTCAAAGGGACCCCTGATTCTGGAGGCGCTCTTGTTGAGCTTGCTCGTGTACTTCCCTCGCCGTCAGGTAACGGCGCGACAATGACTTTAGGTACAGGTACAGCAGCCAGGTCGTTCATGATGTACGACATTGAATCATTCCGCTTCGTCTCTGGCAGTGTGATATTAGATGTTGATCCATCACAGTTTGCTGATGTTTCGTTCTACGGCAACAGTTTCCAGAATACGATTATCGGCACCTCCAATGCTGATACTATTAATGCCGATGATTTGGCATCCCAATACAATGCCCCGACCCATAAAGACTGGATCAATGGCAATGGCGGAACTGACAGCATCAATGCCGGCGCAGGTGATGACTACATTGATGGAGGCGCTGGCAATGACACTATTGACGGAGGCTCTGGCAATGACACCGTATCATTCCAGGGGTACAAGTCTGATTATACCGTGACCAGTGGCACGGATACAGGGGGAAAATATCTTCAGGTAACGGGCAAAACCGGTGAAGTTGACAAGCTTTACAACATTGAAGCCATCCAGTTCTGGGATGGCAGGCAGGAGCTTTCGGTCACCTTTAATGCTGCCTATGACAGCAACAACTGGTCGAGCAACAATATTAACGGCACGAGTCAGGCCGACGAGATTAATGCTGATGCTCTGGCGGCAGCAAATCCCTACAAAGGAAGTAAATGGGTCAATATCAACTTTGCACCGGGGCAGACGAATTATGAGCTTGGGGCTAAAGATTTTGTCGGGAATGGGACGGTTTCCTTTACTGACGTTGAACTCCAGAATATAGCAAGCTCAGGTCTTGAGCTTCAGCATAACGGTGTCATTGTTTCAACACCTTTTACTGTTGCTGCCACAGACATAATAAACAAGACAGGAGGCGCTTATGCCTTGCACTGGATTGGCACAGCAACACAGGAGGATGTCCCTCTCTGGTCGGTTAATTTCTCTGTTGATGTGGAAGCGGTGAACAGCCATCGCGACTGGATTTACGGCAACGAAGGCAATGACACTATTCTTGCTGGCGCTGGTGATGACACTGTTTATGGCGGCGCTGGTGATGACGCTATTGATGGAGGTTCAGGCAAGGATACCGCATCGTATAATGGAAATACTTCGGATTACACGATTTCCAACAATAATGGCGTGTTGACGGTCAAGGACAACAACACGGCCAATGGTGATGATGGCACAGACACGTTGACCAATATTGAGCGCTTGCAGTTCTGGGATGGTGGCCAGGATCTTGCGGTGAGCTTTACGGCTGCAAACTATAGTGGAGATTGGGCTCAGAACACGATCACCGGCACGCTGGGTGCCGACACCATCAATGCTGATGATCTTGGTACTGCGTTCGAAGATGAAGACGGGAATTCCAGTAATGGCGATTTGAAGACGCAGCGTGACTGGATAGATGCCGGAGCTGGCAACGACACCATTTATGCTGGCCAGGGCGGCGACGATATCAAAGGTGGTGCCGGTAATGACCCCATTGACGGAGGGCCGAACAGCCTGTTGACGAAGCTTCTTACCGACAGTTATCGTGACAGTTGGTCACAGGAAAACCGTGCCCATTATGACGGAAAGTCTACAGACTTTACTGTTACGCGCAACAGTGACGGATCATTTTCTGTTGTCGACAACAAGGCGAGTGACGGCAATGAAGGGACTGATACTCTGACTAATATTGATACGATACAGTTTGGTGACGGCATCAATGTTCGTTTGACGACCAGTTACCAGTTAAACTGGGAATGGGGTATGGTGGGTGATCAATGGACGGCTAAAAGCGTTCAGAATGCTTCTGCTGAAGGCTCTGAGTATGATGATGTGATCGGGCTTTCTTCTCTTGTAGCAGGCGTTTCCGGGCTTTATCAGTTTGGCGGGAATGATTACTTGCGTGGTGGCGGAGGCGATGACACGTTTTATGGCGGCGCCGGAGATGACTGGATGGATGGAGGAGAAGGCAAAGACGAATTCCACGGGGGTACTGGAACGGATACGGTGCAATTTGACGGGAATGCCGCAGGCTATACCATAGCTGTTGCAGGAGATCACTTGATTGTGAGCAAGGGTGGAGTTACGGAATTGCTGTATGACATTGAACGTTTGCAATTTGCCGACAAGTCGATAACGCTTGCACCTTCCTTCCAGGCGGCTCAAAACAGTAATCAATGGGAACAGAACTCTATTTTCGGCACTCTTCTGGGTGATACGCTTGATGCTGATGCAATGGCTCAGGCCAACTCTGCTACTCCAAACACCTACCGCGACTGGATTGATGCGGATGCAGGCAATGACCTTATTGATGCCGGGCAGGGAGGCGACCAGATTCGTGGCGGATCGGGTAACGATACCATTGATGGCGGTGAGGATACTCTGGCAGCCCGACTCCTGATTGTTAATGCCAACAATGGTTCCAGTCTTGAAAACCGGGCGTTATACACCGGGGTGGCAAAGAAATACACGATTACCGAACACATCGCCGATACAGGAAACAGCTATCATGTTCCTGCAGGGCAGCGCTATTATGTTGTTGAGGATACCCGCAGCGGATCGCCGGATGGCCAAGACATTGTGTTCAATATTGATGCTTTGCAATTCAGCGACAAGGAGGTGCGCCTTTCAGCCAATCTCTGGTTTAGCGGCTCTTCACAGGATACTCTTGTGATTCCTGCAGGATCAAAGGTCAACGGCGCGATAACCTTGACGGGAGCCGATTTTGCACCCGATCAGCAATTGTCGCAAGTGACGTTCACCAGTGAACCGGTTAATGGCACCTTGATGTTGGAAGGTCAACTCCTTTCTTTCAGCTCCGGTTCTCCTCGTGTTGTCAGTGGCGCTGATATTACTTCCGGGAAACTGACCTTCCAGCCTTCTGGGGCAGACACAAGCCTGCGTGCCACTGTGGAAGTATATAATCTCAATGCTGATGGCACAACTTTTGATGACATCATTGGTTATGCTTCAGGAGCAACGGTGCCTGAGGGCAGTTACGACTTCAGCGGTTCCGATCGTCTGACCGGTGGAGCTGGCAACGACAAGCTTTATGGTGGATCCGGAGCTGATACCTTCAGGGGAGATGCTGGCAACGATACCATTGTTGGCGGAGCAGATCGTTCCCCTCTAAGCAAGGCCACCTGGGATTACAATGGCTCAAATGGTTATGATGTTGCCGAGTTCTCTGGCAGCGCAGGTCGTTACACCATTACCTTCAAGAATGCTTCAGGCGTGATGGTTGAGGGCTTTGATCAGGCTGGAACGGTTATCGTCACCGACAGCAAGGCCGACAGCAAGGGCGGAGATGGTACGGATACCCTTACAGGCGTTGAAGTGCTTCGTTTTGCTGATGGTGAGAAAAATCTTTCTGTCCTGAAGTATGAGAATTTCTACTATGACTGGCAGACCCAGGAAAAGATTACCACCGGGTATCGCTGGGAGGGCAGTGATTATGCCGATACGATAACTGGTACTGACCTGCGTGATGAAGTGCATGCCAAGTCAGGGAATGATCATATATCGACCGGAGCGGGTGGCGACTGGATTGACGGTGGTGAAGGAAACGACACTCTTGATGGCGGAAACAATGGTACATCGGGCTATAGTTATCAGGATAATGATGTGGCATATTACGACGCTCCAATGCGCCGTTTCGACATTGCCAAGAATAATGACGGCAGTATCCAGGTTACCGACCGCCTTGGAGCTGAATTTGGCGGTTTTGGAAGCGACAAACTGATCAATATTGAGCAACTCCAGTTCAATGATGGTTCAGTTGACCTGGCGGTACAGTTTAATAGCAATAACGGGCAGAACAACATTACAGGCACGCAGTTTAACGATGTCATCAATGCGGACTCCTTTGTTACAATTCAGGGAGGCAATCATAATGATTACATCGAGACCAAGGGTGGCGATGATGTGGTCTATGCTGGTCTTGGCGCTGACCATATCAAGGATGGCGCAGGCAACGACTTCTATGATGGTGGAGCCAACGGGACATCGGGCAACTCCTGGGAAAATCAGGATGTGGTTGAGTTTGCAGGCGCACAGAAACGCTATACTGTTGACGTGCTCCAGTTCAAGGATCTTGATGCCTCAATCAAAACCACAATTACCCACCAATACTCTGATACTGATACGATAGTTCGTGTCACCGACAAGATTCCTGCCCTCAGCGGTGGCGACGGTGTTAACTATCTCATCAATATTGAGCGCATACAGTTCCAGGATGGCGGTATTGATCTTGGTATTACGTTTAACCCGGCATCTTCAGCAGACTCCTGGAATCGCAATGACATTCGTGGCGGCTTGCTGGACGACACTGTTGTTGCTGATACGCTTGGAAGCAGCGCGAGTGCACCAACTACCCGCGATTACATTGACGGCGGCGCAGGTAATGACATCTTGTTTGGTGGCGCTGGTGGCGATGAACTCAGGGGAGGCTTGGGCAATGATGTGCTTGATGGCGGGGATAATGGCGCAGCGGACGAGAATGGTTACTACGATCCCTGGCAGGCTCTTGACCGTGCCACCTTTAGTAATTCCATCAATCGTTACGACATACAGTTCTTCCGCACGGCTAATGATTCGGATTCGGGGACACATTACAACAATATGGGTATCGCAACAACAGGTGGTGGTTTTGTCAAGTCCGAATACTATACGGAGACCGGTATTATTGTCGTGCAGGATCTCTATGATGCGGCTCATGGAGGTGAAGGTCGTGATGTGTTGAGCAACATTGAGGTCTTGCAGTTCAGCGATACCTGGGAGCAGCTTAAGGTTCAGTATCAAAGTTCTTCCTATGATCAGTGGGGATATGTTTTAGATACCAACAATGGCAACTGGAATTATCAGTTTATAAGCAAAGTCAATCACCTCGATGGATGGGGTACCCGTTTCGGGGATCTTATTGTCGGTCAGCTTGACGCACAAAACAACCTCTATGGCAATGGGGGGAACGATGTTCTTACTGGCAGAAATCTTCGTGACGACCTGCATGGTGGTGCAGGTAATGACACCATTGATGGTGGCGGCAACCCGACACCCGCCAACCCCTGGGATACCAGTGGTTATGATGTCGCATACTTTGAGGCCGACCGTCGTGAATTTGATATTATCCGGAATAGTGATGGCAGCTTTACCGTAAATCATCTTATTCCTGCAAGCCTTGGAGGACAGGGAACTGATACTGTTTTACATGTCGAGCGACTGCAGTTCCGTGATACCGTTGAGGATCTTGTGGTTGTGGTGACGCCTGGAGCATATCGTCAGACTGATAGCGGTTGGGTTACTGATTCCAACTACGTTGGCACTAATTTTGCGGATAGCGTTGAGGACACTGTTGCCGGAGGACAGAACGACTTCCAGATGAAGAACGGCAACGATACCGTTGTTGCAGGTACTGGCGATGACCATGTCCACGCAAGTGGAGGAGATGATCTTATCTATCTGGATACAACAGTTATCGATGCTTCCGGGGGTGGAGATGACCAGGCCAACCTTGGTACAGGCAACGATACCGTCTATGGTGGCACAGGTTATGACAATGTCTACTATGACGATGCCGTTCAGCGCTATGTGATAACTGTTCATGCCTCAACGGTGGGTGATGATCTGCTGGCCACCTTCTCTCTGACTGGGACTCCTTCTGAGGCAGGAATTTATTCAGCAACCCTTAACTTTACGAATACTACCTTGGGTAGCACCTACAACGATGCAACGATGTACGTCAAGGTTGTCGATACCCTTGCTGACCAATATGGCGGTGAAGGGAGTGATCAGTTGCATGGCATTGAGCAGATTACCTTTGAGGGCGGAATTCTTCATCTGCAAGCCAGCACGATCAATTACCAGTCAGGTGATTTCGCTGTAAAGGAGACAACCGTTGGTACAGACGGCATAAACGGGACCAGCGGAGATGATACTCTGACAGGTACCGACGGCAACGACTGGCTGCAGGGCTGGGCAGGCAATGATCTCCTGAATGGCGGTGCCGGTGATGACTCACTCAACGGTGGTCTTGGCAACGATACACTGATCGGCGGCGCCGACAGTACAACATTACCTTACAGCAGCAACTACTGGAACGCAGGCGACACGGCACAATATGCCGGTGCAGTCCGTGAACGCCTGCATATCAGCGGGAGGATGACCGACGACTCAAGCGGTTCTGTCACTGGTACGCCTGGCGAAACCTATTACATTGTGACAGATCTTGCCTCATTGATCGACAAAACATTAGTTGGTGGTCAATTTAACTACTTTCTCAGCAATGTTAATCCAAACGTGGGTTACGGGCAGGATATCCTTGTCGGAATTGAGCGTATCCAGATTGGCGATTCAGTACTGCAGCTTGCCCCTGTAATCAATACCTCTACCTGGACAAGCTCCTGGTGGGATTACGCTAATGCCGAGAGCCACAGTTATGAAGTGACGCGTACCTATATCACCGGAACCTTCCAGGACGATCTCCTGATTGGGACAACACACGGTGATGAGATTGACGGCAAGGGAGGTAACGACACTATTGATGGAGGCAATGAAACTGCCACGGTTGGCAACCTTTGGGAAATTCAGGATGTAGTGCGTTATACCGGTGTTCGTGAACGATATATCGTCAAAGGTGTGCTAGTTGATATTGCAGGGACAACCTATACCATTGTTGATCCTGCCCATGCTTCACCCACCTCTGTTTTTGGGATTCAGATCAGCGATGTACTGCCTGACAGCGCGGGCGGAACCGGCACTGACCTGCTGGTCAACATTGAGCGTGTTGAATTCAACGGTTCACAGCTCAGCATCAAACCGGACATCTATCCATATACAGATACAACAAGTCAACCGGGCACAACGCTGCATTATGTCAATGCTTATGGTACCGAATTTGACGATGTGCTGAACGGGAAGGAGGGCAACGACTGGATCAGTGGCAATGCAGGCAATGATACTCTGCTTGGCGGTGCGGGTGGCGATAATCTTGAAGGTGGCGCAGGCAACGATGTGCTGGTAGGTGGCGATAATGGCATTAACTCCTGGCAGACTGATACTGCGCGCTACAATGCAAGTATCGACCGGTTTACGGTGGAGTCGGTTTGGGTTGACAGCAGTTATGCAGTTGTCAACTCCGGAAGTGGAGCTACAGCGGCTTATCGCGTTACCGACATTCTGCCAGCAACAGACTCTGCGTCACTCGGCACCGATATTCTTGCAGGAATCGAAAATCTCAGCTTCAGTGACCGCTGGGTGTCGCTTGCGGTGAACCGCTGGTCTTGGAGTGACGGGCAGGGCAATACCTATGTCAATGCTGAAGGAACGATATTTAACGATACGATTACCGAGGATGTCATCAACTCTCATGACTACATGAATGGCAAGGAGGGTAACGATCTTCTTCGCGGTGGCGGTAATGGTGACACACTTCGTGGCGGTTCCGGGAACGACGTGATTGATGGCGGAGCCAATGGTACTACGGGTCAGGGGTGGCAGGATCAGGATGTGGCAGAATTCAGTGGGCCAAAGGGCAGGTATCTGTGGACAGCCTTGACGACAACAGGCGATGCGTCCACTGGTACTGTCTTGTGGAATGGCGGTACGGTTGGCGCAGTTTCGGGCGGAGTACTGTCACTTTCAGAAACACTTTCTTCGGATACAGCTTCCGTCTTGCACCTTGCATTTACAACCGGCAATCTTTTTGAAAAAGGGGCGGGCTATCTTGTTGTTGATTCCCTTTCGGCTGATCTTGGCGGTGACGGCACGGATCTGGTCTTTAATGTTGAGCGTTTCCGTTTTAACGATGGCGAGGTTGAGCTTGGCATCCGGGCTGATGCCTGGGACTGGAGTGGAGGCGGAGCTAACGGGTCGGAACCTGACGGTAGGCCCGATTCAGCCAATGTTGTCGGCACAGGCGGAGCCGATCATGTAACCCTCAGCGATATTGCTGCACTGACGGCCAAGCAGGATGTCTCCGTTACAACTCAAATCGGCTATCTCGAAAAAATTCGTATTGATATTGATCTCAAGGAGGGCGATGATACCTATATCGGTGGCAAGGGAGGCGAATCAATCCGTCCGGGAGCTGGAAACGACTATATTGATGCCGGTCTTAATGAGGGGACCGATCAGTGGGGCGCTGCCATGCGCGACGAGGTACACTTTGAAGGCAAGGTCGGACGTTATGTGATCGATGATATCACCCTGACCAAAACTGGTGATACCTGGTCCATTGCCAGTGAGCATGATACCCTGACGTTGACTTCAAATACAATATTGACATCAGCCAATGCAACCGCCTTTGGACTTGACCTTGCCGGGATGCAGCAGGGTATTCTGGCCATGATCAACCATGCCGACAGTAGTACGACTACGGTCAATGGCTGGCTGGTGATCGACAAGTTGCCGGCAGATATGGAGGGCACTGGTGTGGATGCTATTGTTGGAGCTGAGGCTTTTGCGTTCAGCGACTCCTGGATGCCGCTGACGGTTGATACCTATTATCAGAGGGATTGGTCTGACGCCGACAAGGATGGCAATACGACAGAGATTGTCAGCGCCAATGTTCGTGGCACTGAGAGCGCCGACACTATCAAGGGTAATGCCACGTATGATTTCAGCGGCAACGACTGGGTTGAGGGTAACGGCGGGAACGACATTATACTTGCCGGAGCTGGTGGCGACAACATCCGTGGAGGCGCAGGCAATGACACTCTTGATGGCGGCGCCAATGGCACCCCGGATCAGTGGGGCTACACACCGACCGATACGGCAATGTATTCCGGAACCTTTGATCGGTATATCATCACCAGGGGTACCGATACGAATGGCCGCAGTTATGTTGAGGTTCACGATCTTGAGACTGAAGCAGGGGATGGGACCGATACGTTGTACAACATTGAAAACCTCTCATTTGCTGACCGTTGGGTACGGCTCAGCGTGGAGAGCTATACGTGGCGTGACTGGCAGAGCAACAAGATTATGGGAGTGTCGATCAACGGTTCAATGCTGGCCGATCGTATCGATGCATCAGCGGATGAGTATGTCGGGCTGCCTCACAATATCCAGGGAATGGAAGGTAATGATACCCTGATTGGTGGGTCTGGACCTGATAACTTCCAGGGAGGCGCTGGTGACGATGAGATTATTGGCGGGGAGAATGGGGTTGACCAGTTCGGAAATCCCGGTAATGATGTTGTTAGCTACGATGGTATGTCTGACCGCTATACGGTTACCATCTTCGATGCAGGAACCAAGGTTACCATTGACGGTCACGAATATACGGCCGGGATTGATGGAGCGATTGTTCAGGTTGTGGATTCGATGATCGCTGAGGATGGCGGCAACGGCACCGATACTCTCATTGGTATTGAGGCCATCAGCTTCTGGGACAAGTGGATGCCTCTGCAGGTCACGAAAACATTTACCGACTTCAACGGTGATGGCAAGGCGGATGAAGCCTACCAGCGTGGCACTGACGGTGCGGATACGCTGGTCGGTGACTCGATCAACGATCGCATTGAAGCAGGTGGAGGTAATGATACTATTACTTCCGGCGCTGGCGGAGATGTTATTACCGGTGGAGCTGGTGATGACAGCATTGATGGAGGTGATAACGGAACGGATGTTTGGGGTAACCCGCTGGTTGATGTTGCGGTTTACTCTGGCAACTTCTCGAACTATACTGTGACTGCGAATGGTAGTGTTGTGACCGTAAAGGACAATCGGACCGGCGCTGACAATGTGAGCGGCACCGATACCCTCATCAACGTTGAAGGGTTACAGTTCAGCGACCGCTTTATCAGCCTCCAGCCAACCCGTGAGGTGAAAGACTTTAATTACGACGGAGTCCCTGACCAGATTGTGCTGCGCGGCACCGATCTTCTTGGTGATACGCTGACAGTTAATCCTTCAGAAAGCACTATTAACCATCTTTTTGAAGGGCTGGCGGGCGATGACAGTCTGACTGGCGGCACTGGTAACGATCTCTTCGAGGGCGGAGCGGGCAATGATGCTATTATGGGCGGTGCCGGAACAGACAAGGCGATCTTCAGCGGCAACTCGTCAGAGTACACGGTTGTTATCCCCGCTTCCGCAGGAGATAATTTTACCGTGACCCACAATAATAGTGGGACAGACGGTGTGGACACCCTGAACAGTATCGAAGAGTTGATTTTTGCGGACAAGATCGTGAAAGTCATTGCTAATGATCAAATTGCCCACGTCACCTCAATACTTCTTGATACCGATGGAGACAAGAAGTTTGACCAGACGATATGGACCGGCACAGACACTGATGACACGATTACCGGTACTGCAAACATGACCAACAGTATTGACGGTGGAGCAGGGAACGATACGCTGACGGGCGCTAATCTGGCAGATACGTTTACCCCTGGCACAGGGAACGATGTTATCGACGGAAAAGGTAACGAAGGTGTGGATGCCAGTGGTATGCAGTCTATGGACATTGTACAGTTCAGTGGCAACAAGTCACTCTATACCATTCACACGGTGCAGGAGAGCAGCTTTACCTTGACTGGAGTTGTTGAAACAGGTGACATCTATTCCGTAGAGGTGGGCAGCCAGATGGTAACCTACACGGCATTGACTGGAGCAACATTGGCAACGGTCGCCGCCGGTTTGGCTGCGGCTGTTCAGAGTGCGGTAGATACTCCTTCGACAGTTTTCAGTGCAACTGCAGATGGTGCCGTTGTCACCTTGACAGGCGAGGATATGATATATGCTGTTACTCCGTCTGTGACCAACGGCATTCACCCGGCGACTGATGCGAATGGAAATACTGTAACAGGTGTGACTGTCGATGGCGCTAACCAGAGTGGATCATCTCTTGCGGTAAGTGCGGTAACAGGATTGTCGGTGGGCGATTATGTTGCCTACAGCGTTGCGACTGATCTGAATGGCGACGGTGATACAAATGATGCAGGAGAGGTAGTCAATTATGGGCCATACAAGATTACCTCAATTGATACCGGAACGAAGACGCTTACCCTGAACAGCAGCCTTGGTGTGTCGCCGACCAGTGGAGCAACCCTGACCCTGACAGAGGACAACCCGGATACAACGGGTGCAGTTACCACAGTGACATACGATCGTTCCGTTACGGTGACGCATGGCAGTGAGACCGATATTCTCCGAAACATTGAGAAACTGGTGTTCGATGACCAGTCCATGCAGCTCATTGCCAGTCAGATAGAGAAAGCCACCATGACCAGTTCGGGCCTTGTAACGACTAACTATGTCAAAGGCACTGCCTTGGCCGATCTGATTCTGGGAACCAGCGCAAACGAAATTTTCACCGGTGGTGCTGGCAGCGATCACTTTGTGCTTGGTGATAACAGCGGTGTGGATCAGGCGCGTGGTTTTGTGGCCGGTTCCGGTGGTGATGTGCTTTCGATTCTGCTCGGAGCCAATGATACCGATGGGTTGAACGGGACAGGGGTGGACACTGTTGCCGAAATCATGGCGCATGCCGCGCAGCAGGGCAGCGATACTCTGGTAGACCTTGGTGATGGCAACTCCATTCTGCTGGTGGGTGTGTCAAGCAGCAGCCTGACAGCAGCAAACTTTGAAATTGTTCATGCCGAAGCTTTCTGATCAATTCTGTTCACCCGCCAGCCAGGCGGGTGAACAGGGTTACTCCTGTCGGTATTCTAATAATTAAAGTTAAGGTACTTTATACATGGCATACGAAACCGAACACAGCCTGAGTACAGGCCAACCGAATAATACCACCTCTCAAGCCAATCTTCTCAGTGATGGTGTTCTCACCATAGGCGCATTGGGCAGTGCCAGTGATGTTGATTATTATAAAATTGTCACGACCGGTCCAGCCCTGATCAATCTGAATTTTGCAACAAGTGTTACCTCCAGCTCCACCTACTGGAATATAGGGTTGCTTGATTCTGCTGGTCTCGATTATCTTCTCTCTCCGACTCGATCCTTGACGGGAACACCACAGATAGATGGCGCCAGTCAGGCAGATAACACGCTTTATGTCAAGGGGTTATCTGCCTTGCCTGCAGCAGGCAGCCGCTTTACCATTGCTACATCCGGCGCTGATACCACCATTTACACGGTGGTCACCGCATCTCAGTTAAGTTCAGGGACTTCAACACTCACGCTTGACAAGGCGGTATCCTCTCCTGCTGATGCAGCCTATCTTGTTTTTGACCCGGTCAATACCTCTGTTGGTGCATCAACGAGCCTGAGGGCATTGGTGGATGCGGCTGGAACTTACTATGTCAGGGTATCAAAAGGAGATGTTGCATCCAGCCAGGAGTACAGTGTCACACCCACGGTGACCTCTACGGTGGAGAGTGATTTTAATGATACCAAAGCAGATGCTGCAATGAGCAACAACCATCTGCTGAGCGGTGTGGCGATGACCGGTAACTTGTCGGATGATCAGGATAAAGATGTCTGGCTCTTCACCACAGCGGTGGTTTCTGATTTTACTCTTGATTTTGCCGCTGCGGGTGGCAGCGCAGCCTCGGCCGACTGGAAAATTACGGTCAGCGACTGGAGTGGGCAGAGTATCCTGAACAGCAATGGAACGGCTATATCTCTCAGTGCAGGGACTTCAGCGTCAGCCTCTGTCTTACAGGCAAATAATCAGGCACCCAAGACTTATGTTGTTACCGTTGAAGCCGCAAAAGCAGGAGCAAGCTCTGGTAATTACACTCTGAAGGTCAGCGGCACTGCTCTTGACCTGAATGATACTCCGGTTATGATGGTTGGATCGGTCAGCTCTTCGGCCAGCAATACAGTTATCGATACAGGGGTGATAAAGAGCATCCAGGCTGGTGCAGCGTCCTCACTGTTGCTTTCCAGCCTTTTTTCAGCCACTGACGCAGATGCCGGGCAGACGCTTGGTTATGTGGTAAGTCTTGCAAAGCCTGCCGGTTCGGAAAGTGCAGGATATCTCAAAGTTGGTGCTACCTCTTACGGGTTTGGTTCAGGAATGACATCGGCCGGCAATATTGTGTTGACTGCGAGTCAGATGGCTGCTGCGAAGTTTTATGCAGGCACGGTAACCGGCGACTTGACCCTTACCCTGCAGGCGATAGACAGTTCAGGGGCCAGTGATGGTTCCGATCATGGAGCCTTTATGCAGCAGACACTGCGTGTGGTCAATGCCGGTTATGCCGTCCACGTATCGTCAAATACGGCGACGACACTTCAGGAGAGCAACAGCAGCAGTACTGATACCCTGAGTATTACTCTTGGGACTCCTGATGTTAAGCCAGCCGATGGAGAAACCGTTACACTCTATCTTGAACATGATGGCGAAGCCTCCGGCGCTTTCCAGTTGAGTTACAGCACTTCAGTCCTCACCTTTAACAGTACAAACTATGCTACACCCCAAACGGTTACGGTTACAGCCCGTGAGGATGGTATAAAAGAGGTTAGTCAGACAGGAAAAGTCAGTTTCCGGGTGGTGAGCAGTGATACGACATCGGCGTTCAACAATCTTCTTGTTGATACGCTCACCTATACCTTGACTGATGCCTCCAACCATGCGCCGACCGGCTCGGTTACCATCAGCGGCACTGCGACCCAGGGGCAGACTCTGACAGCCGCAAACAGCCTGGCGGATTCTGACGGTCTTGGCACGATAACCTACCTCTGGCAGCAGAGCAGTGACGATACCAACTGGAGCACTATCGCCGGATCAGGAACAGGTTCAACCTATACTCTTGCCAATGCACAGGTGGACAAGTATATCCGGGTGCTTGCCAACTACACTGACGCTTTGTCAAATGCTGAATCTGTGCCCAGCGCTACTCTCGCCAGCGGCGGCTCTTCGGTAAAGGTCAGCAATATCAACGATGCGCCCACCGTGGCCAACGCCATTGCCGATCAGACCGCCGTTCATGGCAGCATCTACAATTTCACCGTTCCGGGCAATGCCTTCAGCGATATTGACCCGGCTGGCAGTGGCGGCACCCTGAGCTACTCCGCAACGCAGGATGATGGTTCGGCGCTCCCCTTCTGGCTGACGTTTGATTCTTCAACGCGTACGTTTTCCAGTACCAATGTTACGGCATCTGCCTCTACTGTTATCAATGTCAAGGTGACGGCTACCGACAATGCTGCAACACCTCTCTCGGTGAGTGATAGTTTTACGATTACTGTCAGTACTGCCGTTCCAGGTTCTCCAGTACTGGCTCACGCTTTAGTTGATCAGGCGGCTACCCAGGCAGTTCCATTTTCCTATACGCTTGCAGCATCTTCCTTTACTGATACAGCTTCAAATGGCACAACGGATACCAGTGCAGCGTTGACCTATGGCGCCACTCTTGCTGATGGTTCAAGCCTGCCGACCTGGCTGAGCTTTTACAGCACCAGCGGCCTGGTTTTTACTGGCACTCCGGGTAATTCAGATGTCGGCACCTTGTCGGTCAAGGTAACAGCTTCGGATGGCACCTCTTCTGTAAGTGATATTTTTGATATCGTTATTGCCAATGTCAATGATGCCCCAACGGGATCGGTTGCTATTGATGGTATCGCCACTCAAGGGAACACGTTGACAGCAAGCAATACCCTCGCTGATATTGATGGCATGGGCACGGTGTTTTACCAGTGGCAGTCCTCTTCCAATGGAACAGACTGGAGCAGCATCAGTGGCGCCAACAGTTCAACCTTCAAACTTGCCCAGGAGCAGGTAGGCAAGCTGGTTCGTGTGGTTACTGCGTATACTGACGGACACGGAACGGTTGAGAGCTACCTGAATAATACCAACCAGAGAAGTGCAGCAACGACAGCAGTTGCCAACATCAACGATTCACCGGTGGCTGTTGCTGACACCGCATCGGCGACGGAAGCAGGAGGAATTTTAAACGGTACGGCCGGAACAAATCCCTCTGGAAATGTGTTGACCAACGATACTGATCCCGATTCTGGTGATACCATGACCGTCAGTGCGATCAGTGGAGGTACCGTTGGAGCTTCACGTTCCGGCAGTTATGGCGCTCTGACGTTGCATTCCGACGGGAGCTACAGCTACACGCTTGACAATGCGAATACCTCGGTCCAGGCACTGCGTGGCAGCGACAATACCCTGACCGATACCTTTACCTATACGGTGCGCGATACAGCGGGCTTGACGTCGACGGCCAATCTTGTTGTTACCATTCATGGCGCCAACGATGCCCCGACGGTTGCTCATGAAATTGCCGATCCGGCGGATGTCTATGCCGGAAATGCCTGGAGCCCTGCGGCTTTTGCTTTAAACACCTTCAATGATGTTGATGCAGGTGATACGCTGAGCTACACCGCGACACTGTCTAATGGTGACGCCTTACCTTCATGGCTCACCTTCAATCCGGCAACCCGCACCTTTTCCAGTGACGGAGTTACCGCTTCTGCTGGCACTACAGTCAATGTCAAGGTGACGGCCACTGATTCTGGCTCTCTTTCTGTGAGCGATACCTTTGTTATCACGATTAAAGATCCGGGTACCGATGCACCAACACTTGCCACACCGACGGCTGTTGCATTGACCGATACTGCAGCAGCGGATACGACACAGTCGTTGCTTGATGCGTCGAGCACGGAGTCCGGTGTGCTCTCTGGGGCTCATGGTTCTACTGCCGGAGAGAATGACGTTCTTGTCTACGGTATTTCTGGAGGCACCGATGGAGGAGCTTCAGTCAGCAAAATTGGCGCTTATGGCACGCTTGTTGTTACCAAAGCAACTGGAGCCTATACTTTTACACCAAATGCCACCGCAGTCAATGCCCTGAGCGCCAATGCAAGCGAAAGTTTCACGGTGACGGTGACCGACGCAACGCTGTCCACACCACTTACAACGAGCAAGCTTCTTATGGTCAATGTTGCCGGGGTCAATGATAATCCAACGCTCGCAACACCCTTGACAGCAACCTTTGTTGATACCGTCAATACCGATACGGTATCGACGCTCAACACAGGATCAACCAACCGGACAGGAACTCTTGCCGGAGCCGATCAAGACACTGGCGCAATCCTGAACTACGGTATTTCCGGTGGCACAGATTCCGGCACGACGGTGACCAAAGCGGGTATCTACAGCACTCTTGTGGTTACCAAAAGCAGTGGCGCATATACACTGACGCCAAACGCCGATGCCATTAATGCCATTGCCTACGATACGTCAGAAAGCTTTACCGTAACGGTCAGCGATGGAACTGCTACAGCCAACAGTACACTGACGGTAAATCTTACGGCAGCCAATGACCAGGCAATCAACGAGGTACCCAGACTTACCACCATCAGTACCTTGACCGGAGCGACGGAAGATACCGCCTATGCAATTTCTTATGCAGCGCTTCAGGGAGCATCGAATGCGGCGGATATTGAAAATCAGGCGATCAGTTTCCGTGTTGAAGCTGTTTCAAGCGGCACACTGACCAAAAACGGCACTGCCGTGACCGCTGGTGAAACCCTTCTCGGTTCAAGTGACACCTTTTCGTGGACGCCAGCATCAAACGCCAACGGCACGCTTGGCGCCTTTACCGTCAAGGCGGTTGATGCTCAAGGTGGCGTATCGGCCACTGCTGTGCCGGTAACCGTTTCTGTTGCTGCGGTCAATGATCCACCAGTTTCAAGCGGAGCGATTAACGACACCAGCGCCAATGAACTCGGCATTAACGCTGATGGAACAGTACAGGCTGGTCATAATGCCAGCGGGGTGGCTAACTCCCTGATGGCCAACAGCACCGATCCTGATGGCACGACAAGTTTCACTATTACCAACGCCAGGGAGAGTACCCTGGGTTCCTTTGCCTCTGTGACGACGGGAACAACCAGCATCAATGGTCAGAGCATAACCGGACTCTATGGCACACTGGTTGTCGGGGCTGATGGCTCCTATGCCTATACGGTCAATCAAACCAACTCGACCGTTCAGGTGCTGACAGAGACCCACTCATTGACCGATACGTTTGTTGTACAAGTTTCTGATGGTACCGGCACCGGCAATCAGACCATCAACATTGTCATCGACGGCACTAACGATGCACTTCCAGGTTCTACCGATGACAGCGTCACCACCAATGAAGATACGCCAGTTGTGCTTGGCCTGCTGACTGATTTTGGTACCTACACCGATAATTCCGATGTCGAAGTGAGGCCTTTTGCCGGTGTCAAAATCACGACGCTGGAAAGCGCGGGTGCGCTGAAATACAGCAGCGATGGTACGCATTGGAGCGATGTCACGCTTAATCAGGAGATTAGCGCAGCGGATATCGCGGCAGGAAAACTTCGCTTTGATCCAGCAGCAAATGCCAACGGCACCGGGTATGCCACCATTGGTTTCAAAGTCACCGACGGCGATGCCTACAGCGCCAGTGCCAACACGTTGACCGTGAACGTTACTGCCGTCAACGATGACCCGACGGGTAGCGTGACGATTACCGGAACCGCAAAAGTTGGTCAGACGCTCACGGCTCACAACACACTTGAAGATGTTGACGGCATTGGTACGATCCATCACCAGTGGCAGGCTGGAGGTCAGGATATCAGTGGAGCTACAAATAATACCTATACCCTTACCTCATCCGAAATCGGTAATGTCATAACGGTCAAAGAGAGCTACACTGATGATGGCGGAACGCCCGAGAGTATGACAAGCGGTGCGACGGCGGCGGTTACAGCTCCGGGAACAGACTCTTTTACCATCTCTGTCAACACAAAATATTGGAGTAGTGAGAGACCGATCAAGGGTGTGGTACTGGAAACAGGAGCGCAAACTGGAGATACAGGGAACGTTACGCTGCATGACCATTCAGCAGGCACAACAACACTCCACCCTGCATTGACGGCAGATACCGCAGCCAAAGGTGCTGTCGATCTGCTTGACGCCATCGCTATTCTCAAGAGCATTGTCGGATTGACGACGCTGAATGCTAATCAGCATATCGCAGCCGATTTCAACAAAGATAGTGGAGTCGACCTTAATGACGCTATTGGTATTCTTAAACATGTTGTCGGTCTGACAGCGCCGACACCAGAGTGGGCGTTTGTAGCGAAGACGGATCTATTGCCCGATCCTGCACACGCCATATCAGTCGATGTAATTGCTGACACTACCGTTGACCTGGTCGGAATTCTGCGCGGGGATGTTGACGGCAGTTGGGTGGGATGACAAGGATAGTGACTCGATGATTGTTGGTATTTTTTTATGGTTAAATCTCTATGGGTCATATTCCCCGCCTCTTGAGGCGTAACTTATGATAGATTTGTCTTCAAAATACCCCGCTGCTTGCGGCGGGGATTCTTTATGTGCGCCCAGCATGGGCAAGATCTTGGAGGTGGAAGTCCTCCCGTGAGTTGACCACAGCGAACGAAGGGAAGCGCAACTGCATGAGGGTGACTGAGTGTGGAGAGGAAGCGTGGAACGAAACCGCGAGCCGATGAACAAAAACTGGATATGAGGCGATGCCGATCAGGGCGAGCAGGCATAAGACTGCGAAGCTCTTGTGGTCAAGGGTCAGGCGACGTAAATCTGGCGGTTGTGCGGGGAAGGATCGGGCTCTTACCTGGGGAGATCTCGCTTTGTGCCTGAAAGGGCGACGCAGCAATGTGGGGCGAGAAGTCAGCAGAGGCCGTAATAGCTCAAAAAGGGTGAAGGGCCGAACGAGAAGGAAAACTGGAGGATTTGTTGCTTAATTTTGCATTGCATCAGAAGTCCGGGCAACCGGAGCGAGCCAAGGGAGGGCAGGGTGAAGCCTTGTCTGGTATTGGACGCGATGAAGCAGGATTGGCGCAACATGAAACCAAAGGTTTAGGACGAAACGACTTGCTGTTGCAGGT
>CAILRB010000101.1 GCA_903836465.1 uncultured Chlorobiaceae bacterium | reverse complement strand
TTCAGAGTTTATCTGGTTTTTTGTACGGCAACCCATCGTTCTGGCTGATGCTATAAAGCACTTTACTGGTGCAATTGGGCAACAACGGGTACCTGAGGGGTATCTTGCAGAGCTTGAAATCCCTCTCCCTCCACTATCCGAGCAACAGCGCATTGCAGCAATCCTCAAAGAGCAGATGGGAGCAGTGGAGAAAGCCCGAATGGCAGCACAAGAGCGCCTGAGAGCAATCAAAGCCCTTCCTGCGGCATTCCTTCGCCAGATATTTCCCGATCCCGGTCAACCTCTTCCTGAAGGCTGGAGATGGGCCAAGCTTGGTGAGGTATGTGAGGTAATAGGTGGCTCGACTCCAGATACCGGCAATTCAGCATATTGGAATGGCGACATTGCTTGGGTGACTCCGACCGATTTGGGGAAATTCACTGATATAACAATTTTAGCTACATCAAGACAGATAACATTGTCTGGTCTTCAGAATTGTGGCACTCAAATGCTTCCTGTTGGTACTGTAATTATGTCGAGTCGTGCACCAATTGGACATCTTGCTATTGCAGGTGTTTCTTTGTGTACGAATCAGGGGTGTAAAAGTTTTGTGCCGGGTATGGGTGTTGATTCGGTTTTTCTCTACTGGGCAATCAAGAGAGCAGTTCCGGATATTCAGGCTCTTGGCAGTGGAGCGACGTTCGCAGAAGTTTCTAAATCAATACTTTATCAGTTCGAAATTCCTCTCCCAACATTACCAGAGCAACAGCGCATTGCAGCAATTCTTAGAGAGCAACTTGCAGCAATAGAGCAGGCCCGTATAGCGGCGGAAGCGGAACTGAAAGCAATAAACACACTGCCGGCAGCGTTGCTGCGTCGGGCATTTAACGGAGAACTTTGATATATGGCACGTGGTCGAAAGAAAAACAGTGATGGAACAACCCAGAGTAATGGCAACGGTAAAAAGCACGCTACCCAGCAATCGGTAGATCAGGCGGTAAAGAGCATTTGCGACATCATGCGCCGGGGCAACTGTGCCGGAGCAATGCAATATGTGCCGGAGTTGACCTGGCTTCTCTTTTTGCGCATTCTCGATGAAAAGGAGCTGCAGGAAGAGCAGAATGCCGAAACAATAGGGGTTGCCTTTCGCCCCTCGTTGCACTATCCCTACCGCTGGCGCGACTGGGGTGCACCACCGGACACTTTGTCAGAAGGTGAGACCAACAAACGCCATGAATTGCAGGAGTCGCCGCAGAACGCCTTTTTCAGCTTCATCAATGGTGAACTGCTCCCCAATCTCAAGGAACTCAAGAACCGTCCCGATGCCTCAGCCCGTCAGAAGGTCATCAGCGAAATCATGACCGGTGTTGACCGGGTTCGTATTGATACCGAAAAGAACTTTCTCGATGTGCTCGACAAGGTGCACCAGCTCGCAACCGAAGCCATCGACAAAACACACGTCTTCACCCTCTCGCAGGTCTACGAAGGACTGCTGCTGAAAATGGGTGAAAAAGGCAACGATGGAGGCCAGTTCTTCACGCCGCGTCAGGTTATCAAAGCAATGGTGCAGGTGATCGATCCCGGCATTGATGAAACCATCTACGATCCCAGTTGTGGAACCGGCGGCTTTCTTGCTCAAAGCTTCGAACACATTAACGAAGGGCTTCGTAACGATGCCACCGCCGAACAGCTCGAATCGCTCAAACAGCGCTCCTTCTGGGGCAGGGAAAAAGAGAATCTCATCTATCCCATTGCCCTTGCCAATCTGGTGCTGCACGGTATCGACAAACCAAACCTCTGGCATGGCAACACCCTCACCGGCCAGGAAACCTACGGCGGCCTCTTTGAAAACGCACCGCAAACCTTCGACGTTATCCTCACCAATCCCCCTTTTGGCGGCAAGGAAGGCAAGGATGCTCAAACCAGCTTCGACTACAAGACCGGAGCAACACAGGTGCTTTTTCTCCAGCATGTCATCCGAACCCTCCGAAATGGCGGACGCTGCGGCATCGTGCTTGACGAAGGGCTGCTCTTCCGCGCAAACGAAGACGCCTTTGTCAGAACCAAACGCAAATTGCTCGACGATTGCGACCTCTGGTGCATCGTCAGCCTTCCCGGCGGAGTTTTCACAGCAGCCGGAGCAGGCGTCAAAACTAACCTTCTTTTTTTCACCAAAGGTCAGGCCACAAGAAAAATCTGGTATTACGACCTGAGTAGCATCAAAGTCGGCAAAAAAACACCCCTGACCATCAAAACCTTCGAAGAGTTCTTCCGCCTCCTTCCCGAACGTGCCGACAGCGAACTCTCCTGGACTATCAACATGGACGAGCGCAAACACAAAGCCGCAGAAGAAGCCCGCCCATTCAAGGAAAAATCCACCGCCACCAGCCAGAAAGCAGCACAGATCACCGAACGCCTCAAAGAGCTGAAGAAAACCGCACCCCGGAAGAGCGAGGTCATCGAAGAGGCTGAAACAATGATAGCCGATCTCACCCGCGAATCAAGAACCCATGCAGCCAAAGCCAAAGAGATCGAAGACGCCGTCTACGACCTCAAAGCCGTTAATCCGAACAAAAAAGCAGATATCGATGATCGAACCCCCGAAGATCTTCTCGACATCATCGAAACCAAAGGCTTGGAAATAGCTGAAGCATTAGCCGTACTGAGAATAGGGAGAGAGCTACTGCAATGAAGGGGAGTCACTGCTTTTTCCTACTGAAGCCGCCGGTATCACATGAAGTCATCCTGCGGTTATCTGTTTTTACAGTAAACTTCTGCGTGAAGAAAAAGGTTTTAACTAAATCGGTCAGCGTCTGTCCTACATGACCGATAGTTTTGGATTCAGAGAGCAATTTTTTGAAATGAACGAAGGGTCATGGACAGATTCTGTTGTAGCCTTGAAGAACGGACTGATTCGAAATATAACGATTTCAGGAGCTTTTTTGACCATAACCGATTTGAAAAAGCCTGTTATCTTTCATCATTTCATAACTCTTCAAAAAGTAATGATTTCACGCACGTTCAAAAAGGTCAAATTTCTTGAACAAAGCCTCTTTTTGATGTGTAAAAAAGGATTGATTCAGTCATCAAAGGACTCAGCAATGGAGTCGTCAAAGGACTCTTCTGCTTCGAACCAGTCGTCTCGATTTTTTCCGTGTCGTTCTCCTTTCTTTTTCCACAGATAATATGCTGCAAGCCTGATCGATTCATCACGCTCATCGTCAGTCAGAAAGAGGTCGGCTTTTTTCCCCTTCTTCTTTGCAGATGATTTGTTAGACATGGCGGTTTGAATTTTTTCAAGAGTTAGAAAATATCCAGAGTCAATGTGATCAACCCTCCCAGTGCTCATAGCCGGTATGCTTGCAAGTATAAGGGTTATTTCCCTCTATGTTAAAGTGCGTCATCATTGCGTCCCACTCCACAATCCTGATCTCATTCAGCGTACATGTAAAACCTTCACTTTTGATAAATGCCATCAACCGATCCCTGCACTCCGGGTCCGTTTTAAGCTTATCAATAAACTCTTTTGCCTGCATTTGTGACATAATCGTCTCCATTTGTTGACAATAAACAAGACGTGACAAAACACTCAAACCAAGAATTTCAAAACACCTTATTTCTGCTTAACAATTCTTTCGTGAGAGAAGTTCCTTTTCTTGCAGTTTCGTCTCTTTTTCTAGCAGTCTGTCGGACTTAAAATCCCCACAAATATTGTATAATCCCTCATAAGTAATTATATTAAAAACTCTTAAATGTAATCCTTTCCTATCTGAAGCTTCCGTTTTTCTTGTCAGATTATGCCTTAGGAGTATCGATTTTATCATAGCAGACCGTGATACCCCGTTTATACCGAAGTTCCCCGTATAAAAAAACGATAACTCTATACAGTACAAGCAAAAGGTCGGAAAATCAACTTCCATCTACTGGGTACAAACGAATCAATTCCATTGCACGTGTCTGAAGTG
>CAILRB010000100.1 GCA_903836465.1 uncultured Chlorobiaceae bacterium | reverse complement strand
TGCATTGATGCTGATGTTGCCATTTGCGCTCATCACACCGGTCTGGATATCCACCGCTCCGGCTGCTGCATTCAGCAGGATGTTCGCGCTGCTGCCTGTGGCTGTGACACCAAGAACATTCTCGTCTGTGGCATCGGTAATAACGATGTTACCCGTTGCGCTGTTCAGCACGATGTTACCCGTTCCGGCCAACGTCGTCAGATCTTCCTGGCTGTCTGCCGGTGAGGTTGTCGTTGTCGTGCCGTCATCGTTGACTCTTTCTACCTTCAGGCTGACATCTTTTACCGTAACACCGTTGGCCTCGTCAAGGTAGATCGAGCCGTTGTTTGCCTTGGCGGTCAGGTTGAGCACCGTGGTTTCAAGATGGTTGCCAGAAGCAGCAATGCCCTTGCCAGCCGTCATAAGCAGATCTGATGCGGTGATGTCCGCCATGCTGGTGTCGGGTGCAAGATCGAGGATGTCGCCGGCCGTTGCGATGACCGCAACCTTGCCCGTGGTCGTATCCGCCGAACCCGTGCTCAGTTCACCCAGTGTGATATCTCCGTCTGTCGCCTCGTAACGAATGTTGCCGTTGGTACTCTGTGTCAAGGCGCCATCAACCATCGTAATAGCAGCATCCGCTTTCAGATCAATGGTGTTTCCTGTGCCTGAAGCCATAATATCACCATTGGCATTCTGTGTAATGCTGTCTTTCGAGATCATGCTGATATTTCCCGCTGTACTGGTAGTCGATGCGTTCAGTGTGATGTCACTATTCGTAGCTTCAACCGTTTCTCCTGACGAGAGCAGAATGTCGCCCGTCGTCGTGATACCGGCTGTGGGCGAAACGCTACCGCCGTTGATCGTTATCACGCCATTCGTCGTCGTAAGCACAAGGTCGGCTCCGGTACCTGCGGTCGTCAAGTCTTCCTGCGTATCTGTTGGAATCGAGCTTGTGACGGTACCGTTGGGTTGCACACGATTCACCGCCACAGTTACACTGCTGACAATCACATCATTCGACTCCTTGATAAACGTCGAACTGGTCGTTCCGGCGCCTGGTGCATAACCCGACGAGGTGCTGAGATTCGCTACCGTTGTCTCAAGATGATTATCCGATGTTCCTATTGCTTTTCCGGCGCTCAGGATCAATCCCGATGCCGTGATATCGTTCGCTGCAGGATCAGTCGTAAGGTCACCTTCGACTGCCGGGGTTGCATAGTTGTCGATAATGCTGCCGCCCGTCGCTTTGATGCTGACGTCACCTCCCGTGCTGATGAGCTGGCCAAGATTAACGTCATTGGCGGCAAGCAGCCGGATGTCGCCGGTTCCTGAAGACAAGACGAGAACATTGCTCGTCGGGCTCAACAAAATCGTACCCGCCGTAGCTTCAACGTCAATCGAGCCGGAACTGCTGGTACTTATGTCAGCGCCAGCGTTAAACGTCACGTTATTTGCCGCAAGCACGCTGATGTTACCGCTGCCGCTGGTGACGTCAATACCTGTTGCGGCAGTGACATCTTTGCCTGAACCACTTGCCTTGAGCAAAATATTGCCACTTTCATTTGCGGTGACTGCGGCATTTAAAACAAGATTGCCGGCAGCATCAAGGGTGATATTCCCGTTTCCGGCTGTTGTGGTGACGGCCTGTACAACGGTAATATCACCAACCGTCGTCGAAATCGCCGAGGTACCTCCGGTTGCGGAAACACCAACCGCCGGAGAATCAGCGGCGGGGCCATAAGTACCTGCGGCTTCATTAATTGCAGAGTTATCAATCACTGAAGTGATATTCAGCGCCTTGTCGTTCTTGATTGACACACCGCCGCTGCCACCACTTGCAGCAAAATTCGTGACACTGGTCAGCAGTGGTGTTGACGTTGCTCCATTACCTATCCCTGAGGTTGCATTGGCGATGAAGTTGGGCACGCTAATTTTACCACCTGATGCCTGGGTTATCGCTCCATTGCTGGTATCAATTCTCACCAGATTGGTAGCGCTAACAGTGCCTGCCAAGGAAACATTGCCACTACCACTGACAAGCACAACCGAAGGCCCAAGCACATAATTCAAGCTTGCCGTTATAGTCCCAAGTGTTACATCACCAGTCGTTTTAAGATAAACATTACTGTCGCCTGCCGAAATATCAACACGACCCGGCACCTGAATACCAAGATAATTGCCTGAAGTGCCAATAGCATTCGCCTCATAATAGCTGCTTTTATGAGCATAACCACCAGCATCATACACCGTGGTATCAATGTGTTTGTCTGCAGTCAGCGCCTGTGCCTTGACAAGCTGGGCTGCCGCACTGGTCACGAGAGACTGCTGCATGATCTTATTATACGTGGAAAGTGTCTCTGCCCATACATTACTGTCGAGCTGCGCCTTGTCAGCGGTGGAAACCTTGTTATCCAAAACATTTTGGGCATAAATCAAATCAGCCTCGTCGCCATTGGCAATGTCCCTTAATGCTCCAGCAGTTTCACCTGAGATCAATGCACCAAGATTGGCGGCAGTAGCTACCCATTTGAGCGCGGTATAGGCCACAGAAGCGCCACCATCACCAACAAGCGGAATAATCTGGGCTGAAGATGAAACCAGTTCAGCCGTATCAGCAACAATACCAAGCGCTGCTGCAATATCACTCAATATTTGAGCCGCAAGCTCAGCTTCTGAGGCGGTTTCATCAGAAGAATCAAATGCTGACTGCTTGCTGGCCACATCGGTAGTCGCCTCATCTTTTGCGGTATTCGCGTCAGTAAGCTTGGTGCTGTAGGTACCGGCATTCGCCTTTGTACTGTTATAGGTATTGGTGTCAGTGTTGGCCTTACTCTCTGCGGTCGATGCATCAGAAATACTTTGGTCGGTATGAATCTTCGCATTATACTCTGACGGAGTCAGGGCAGATAACGATGCAGAACCAGCAATAATATTGTCAGCAGTACCATTCCCGTCGATGATCATACCATTTCTTGACGCAACCGTCACCAGACCTCCCGTGAGGCCAGAGTTAAGTTCACCAATGCTAATATGGCTGTCAGCCTTCACGGTAATTGCTCCGCCAGCCGTTTTGAGGTTTCCAATAATGGCCACAGCACCACTGTCGCCAGAGTTGGCGCCAGCATCAATGTCAATGGAGCCACTTGTCAGGCTAATGGTATCCGTTGTATCGAGAAAAACGATATGACCTGTTGTCGTTTTCAGGGTAAGTGAATTTGCGCTTGTGGCGGTATCGGGTGTTCCGTTAACCACAGCAACCTGAACAGGATCATCACTGGGAGGACCCACAAGATCAAGAATAGTAATCGATGGAGCAGTAAAAGTACCACCACCCGAAATAGCTGAAGCTGTAAGTGCAAGAGGCTGATCATTGGTCAATGTAAGAGGAGTGGTGCTATTTCCCGATACCTGGCTCACAGAAAGGACTAAATCAGGACTGACACTCGATCCTGCATCAAGCGTGAGGGCTTTTGCCGTAATCTTGTTCGTGGCTGCTGCATTAATACTTGTCGTCGTTTTAAGCCTGACAGCATCGCCCGCCGCCGTAACAAGTCCGACAGTAATCTGGCCGCCACCGTTGTTGATGTCTATATCAGCGCCATTGCCGTTTGCTGTCGCCGTCAAAACCAATGCGCCTGTATTGGTAAGATAAATACCGTTCGCCGACGTCGTAGCGTTCAGTGTACCCACAGCAGTATCAAGACGATCGGCTGCAGAAGTGCCAATACCTGATGCTGTAAGGTTCGCTGTGGCAGCCCCGATATTGGTGGAGGTTGCGGATGAACCGTTGCCATCCGTTATTGCGCCCGTTGCAGTGAGCGTTACTGCATGCCCCGAAGCACCCACACTCTTGAGGGCAAGATTGCCAATATTATAAAGATTAATATCACCACCTGTAGCCAATGCAGTAAACGTCATCGCCTTGGTGTTCGTCAGATAGATACCGCCATTCGTTGCTATGGCACCAAGCGTTGTAACAGCCGTATCAATTTTATCTGTTACCGACGCACCAAAGTTTGCGGCCGAAAGTGTTGCGGCGGCAGCAGTAATATTAGAAGCGGTCGATGCGGCCCCATTTCCGTCAGTCATTGCACCGACAGCGGTAAGCTTTACCGCACCAGGTGCCGTAACACTCTTCAGAATCAGACCACCACCTGTCGTTACCGTAACGTCATTTCCGGTTCCATTGGCTGAGGCGGTCAGGGTGAGCGGACCAGTTACGATATCGTTAACGTACACACCACCAGCCGTTGCCGTAGCGGTCAGCGTAGTAACCGGAATTTGTAGCGGCGAAACAGATGTACCAAGAGAGGTAGCCTGTAAAACGGCTGCACCTGCCGTCAGTGACCCTGAACCAGCGGTTATTGCGCCGGATGCGGTCAACGCAACCTCGCCTGTTCCGGCATTGATGTTGCCAAACTCAATTCCTTCCTGAGTATTCGCAAAGTATATTTTCGTCGACGCCGTTGCCGAGAGTATGTTGGAGCTGTCAACAAATGTTAAAATTGTTGAAGAACCAGGTCCTAAAATTGAAACCTCACCATCCTTTGTAACAGCAGTAACACTGTTGATCGGAGAGGTATTGGTAACGTAAATCCCGGCATTTAAAGCAGTTGTTCCGGTAATAAGCGTCGCCGCTTCAGTCGTTATTGGAGTGCCGTTAACGCCAATGCCGTCACGCCCCGCAAGCCTGACGGTTGTTGCCGAAATGTCGCCTGCTGTATCAAAAAGTTTGCCCGCATCACTCGTAATTACCGCATCACCACCACCCGCAGTTATCAAACCAAGGGTAAGATCGCTCACTGCATTACTGATACCGATATCACCACTTGCAGTAATAAAGGCCAGTGTTGACTTGCTGCCTAAAGCAAGATAAATATCACCACTGCTGGCAGTTACTGACGTAATCGTCGGCGACTGGATTTCTATCGCATCTGGCGGAGTGTTGCCAGCAGCAGGCGAGCCTATAGCCGTGCCCGACAATGTCAGGGATTTTGCGACAATGTTGTTGACGCCGCCATTGCCGTCGAGTACCTGAGCAGTTGAAGTGATCAAAAGCGTATGCGGTGTTGAAACACTGCCAAGTGTTATATTGCCACCTGCCGTTACACTCACATCAAGGCCACTACTGGCCGAACTGCCATCAACCGCCTTGGCGGTAACATCACCTGAAGTCAGATTCGCTTGTGCCGTCGCCCCTTTATATTTGGCCGTAAGATTATTGATCGTAACCGCATCCGTCTCATCGATGTAAATTGCTCCGTATTCGGTCGTTGCCGACAGAGTGGTTGCTGAGGTTTTAATATGGGCTCCCGAAGAACCAATATTGTGCTGAACATAGCTCGCCATGTCCGAGGTTTTGGAAGCATCAAGCGCGCTCTTGATTTCAAGGCTGACCGTCGCACCAGAAATCAGGGAAGTACCGACCGTAGCAATATCACCACCCGCAGCGGTCAGCGTAACATCCCCCGTCGTCGTCAGGTTGGCAACGGTAATACCACCGGGCGTGAATGGCGACGTAACCGACGGATCTACCGTAAGCGTAATGTTGCCTGATCCGGTACTGATAGTCGTTCCTGACGCCATCGTGATATTGCCAGCACTTGCGTCAATCCTTGATGTTGGAGTTAGGGTTGCTCCTGAAGTATGATCATTCGCGGTAATCGAAACCGCACCGTTATTGCCGCTTGTATAAACCGATGCGTTCACAATAACCGACCGGCCTGCCTGTATGGTAAGCCCGGCGCCAGCCGTTCCTGCCATTGTAATATCATTACTGAGTGTTATATCAGCCATCGCCTGCAAGATAACAGTACTCGTCTGACTATTGATGTTTGCGGGAGCAATCGTTGTTATACCACCAGAGTTACTGGAAAAAGTGTTATTTGCATATCCCCCTCCTCCAGTAGCCACCACAAGATATTGCGGATCAATCAGCAGTGTCCCGATCTTGCCCGCAGGCGCAAGCGCATTGACGGTGCCCCACAAATCAACCTGCCCGAGGCTCGATACATCAACAAAACCACCATCACCACCATTGTCGCCACCACGGGCAACCACCTGACCACCAAAGGTTGCATGGTTGTCGGAACGAATCAGCACCGTGCCCGCCGAGGAGTTATCCTGACCGCTCACCTCAATCAAACTGCCGGAACCAAGCAGGGTATGGGTGGTTGAGGTGAGCTCCACCACTCCACCATTCGAATCGGTTGTACCTTTGGCTGCAATGGCACCAAAATTACCTGCAAACTGGCCGCTGATGGCAACATGGCCCGCCCTTGCTCCTGCTTCAGCCGCTGAAACATCAATACTGCCCGTATTCTGCACAATGCCTTCCTCGCCACCAAGCAGGGCTACCTCTCCCCCTTTCGCCACCAGAGAGGTCGCTTCAATAAGACCACTGTTATTGACAACAGAAGAGAAAACATCTTTGGCTCCGTTACCAACAAGCACAACATTTCCACCGGGCGCAGTAATGGTGCCGGTATTGCTGACGGTGGCGTCAAACGGCTTTCCGTCCGGACCGAGGATGCTCTCAAGTACCTTGCCGGAGACCGTATAGGTGACAAGACCATCGCCATTAAAATCGAGGGTCAGTGCATCGCCAGAAGCCATAACAACCTTGCCGAGCTGCCCAATAATGGTCCCGCTATTCTGGACCCCCGGCGCCACAAGAAAACAGAAGCCGTTGTCGGCTATCCTGATCTCGCCCTGATTGACGACAAAAGATGGAGACAAGCCGGATGCCTGGGTAAAGGCATTCTTCCCTGCCATAAAATCATCAGCATTAACGGAAAGTGTTGTGGCAAGAAGGCCGGCAACGTCCACCTGTGAACCTGCCCCAAACACCACACCATTGGGATTGGAGATAAAAACCCGTCCGTTCGCCGCCAGTTGGCCAAGAATGCTGGTCGGATTGCCGCCGGTAATACGGTTCAGGGCTATCGCGCTTGAACTCACCTGGTTGAATTGTACCCGTTCGTTGGCGCTGATATCAAACCCTCGCCAATCGATCACCGCCCGCGCACTTCCCTGATCAATAATCGTCGACAGCCCGCTCTGGGAAATGGCGGCTGAACCTTTTACCACCAGGCCGTCTGTTGGAGCAGAAAAAGAGTGCAAGGGATAAAAGAAAAGGATCGTGCCAGCTGTACAAAGACTGACTAAAGGCTTCCTCATGAAGCGCTTCAAACGGGCGGAGTGGAACGAATGTTTCATAAACAAAATACCCTGTGGGAGTTCAAAAAAGAAATATGGTTTCAACTGGCATATCAGCAACACAGAAATCTAAAAACGAATTGAGGCATCAAAGTAGAGTACCGGCGTTTCCTTGAGAAAGTTGGTTGACGGGTTGAGCGGCCATCCAATATCGACACGAATATCCGTCGGGGAAACCGAATTAAAATGGGAAGAAACACCTGCTCCAACACCCGTCAGCTCCGTCGTTGCCTTTGAACCTAGTCTTGGATTATTTTTAGTGGCCCTGCCATAGTCCATAAACACAGACAATTGCAACACCTCCTTGTTAACAAGTGGATTCGCGCGCAGCGCCAGACTTGCGCTGTAACCCTGATCACCCGAAGCCTCACCGGCGGTATAACCATGCACGGAGTTGATGCCGCCAATAAGCCATTCTTCACCGGCAAGCAGATTTGAGGAAGACCACTGGCCCGAGAGTCTGAGCAGGGAAGAGAAGGTATCACTCAAAGGTTGCAGACGGGCAAAATCAAGGTTAACACGGGTGAACTCATTACTCGCATTCTCTCGACTGGTCAGAACATCACCAGATTTTGTTCCATCGAACAAGCCCCCCATACCTTGGGTCAAAGTAGCGCTAACCAGACTTCTTCCACCAAAAGCGACCATATTACCCGCCGCCTCCACATACAAGGCACGAATATTGTCTTTATTATATGGCTCATTATTGGTTTCCTGGAAGGCGTTAAAGTACCGTGCATTGGATGCCCTGAAACCTGCCTTGCCGAAAAAAGTGGTTTTGCGGTCAAAAATAAAAGGATGTTTGATAAACACGTCGCCGCTGACCTGATCGTTATGAATACCAAGCTCTGCAAAATCTTTACCAACCTGAAAGTTACCATCATTGGCATTAATGCCAATGGTAGTGCCGACTGAATTCAACGGAAGCGAATACCCAGCGTTGATGATATGCATGCTTTTGAATTGGTCTCCGACAAAACCACCAACCGTAAGGAGCGATCCAGGAGTCAGGACATTCGTCACTTCAATTTGCCCGCCAAAACGGTAGCGACTGACAAACCTGGAACCAAGATTGTTGGTGGAAAGTATCGCGTGAAGCGGAAAAGAATCGTCTACCTTGACATGCACATCGGTCGTACCTGGCTCTTTGCCGGGCACAAAGTTAGCCGATACCTTCAGATCAGTAAAGTTTGAATTAAGAAAAAGAAGGCCATGTTGCAGTATATCCGTTGTTACTCCACGCTGCTCTTTCCCGGAGGTGAGATACCGGGTAATAAAATCACTCGAGTAGTTTTTATTTCCCTCAACAATAATCTTGCCGATCTTTCCTTCGACAACAGTTACCCGAACCATGCCGTCGACGATATTCTGCTGCAGAATATAGGCTTTGGCCAATGAGTACCCCTGACGCTGATATTCGATCGTCACCCTGCCGGCAGCTTCGCGCAGCATGTTAAGGTCGCAAGACTGATTGAGATAGCCAGCAAGAACAGGCTGAAGCTTCTCGGTTGTAATCAGGGTGTTGCCTGTCAGGAGAAACCCTTTGACAACAATTCTGTTCGAGGCATCCGCAGAAGATGGCTGACCAAGTACTGTTTTATCTTTGTCGAAGGGCGTCGCAGGCACTGAAGCGTAAGCGCCGTTCCAGGAGAGTATAAAGAGCAAAAACGGAGCCATTTTACTGGCACGACGACGAAAACTGATACGGGCCAACCTCATATTTTTCATGATTGTTAGAAAGTTTTCAAGGGGAAAAATAACCTTAAGCAAATTATATTTTGAGCGGAAAAAATCAGGAAGATACAGAAAAGACAGAAAAATTGCTTATCGGCGACAAATGCGCAATAAAATAAAAATTGTAACCGTATTAAAAAAAATTTACACAAATAAAAGAAAATAATTGACTTTAAATCCACAAAAGCTCCTCCCTCCCCAACATGGTTTTCGACGCCTCCCCTGATTATATTTTTCATCAAAACACACCATTCAGGAAATTTTAAAAATACTCGCCAGAAATACTCACACCCTCATTTCACCCTGTCCAGAGATAAACAGCGCCTCCTGCTCTATAAAATGACCAATAAGGCGTTCACGATAGCGTCCTAAAATGTTTACACGAAAATGTCTGAAATTTTATTATATTTTTTTATAATAGCCTTATTTATTAAGGAATAAATTGGAAGTACCTTAAATTAAAGACCATTGTCAAGCGAAAGCTTTAATACATTTTTGTTCACTGAAGAAAACGTCAGAAAATGCGAAGAGAAAGCAAGACATCTTTTCCTTCGGTGATCAAGCCCTGGATCATCGATACCACCCTGAGAGACGGGGAACAGGCTCCCGGCGTTGTGTTCAGCGCTGCGGAAAAAATAGAAATTGCCTCTCTGCTTGCCAATGCCGGCGTGAATGAACTTGAAATCGGTTACCCGGCCATCAGTCAGGATGAGCAGAGCGTGATCAGAAAAATAACCGCGATGAATCTTCCGGTACGCCTGACCAGTTGGGCCCGGGCAAAGTGGCAGGACATTGAGGATGCGTGTATCTGCGGTACCGAAGCGGTTCATATCAGTTTTCCAGTCTCCGACTTGTACCTGCAACTGATGCAGAAAGATTATGCTTGGGTACAGCAACAGTTGCAGGAACTGGTTCCAAAGGCGAAAAAATATTTCAACATTGTCAGTGTCGGAGCGCAGGATGCGACACGTGCGGATCCCGAACTGCTGAAAAGTTTTGTGCTTGATGCGACGGAATGCGGTGCTGACAGAATACGAATTGCCGATACCGTGGGAATTGCAACTCCCCCATCAGTGATGAGCCTTATGGGCTGGCTGAAATCAGCAACTCCTGCGGCTCTTGAATTTCATGCCCATAATGATCTGGGAATGGCAACAGCAAATGCGTTTACAGCTCTGGATGCTGGATGTCAGGCGGTCAGTGTTTCAGTAACCGGACTTGGTGAGCGCGCCGGAAATGCTGCGCTGGAAGAACTTGCCATTGCCTTGACGCTCTCGGGAAAATTTAAGAGCAGCATTGATACCCGACAGCTTTCGCACCTCTGCAATACAGTAAGCAAGGCTGCGGGAAGAGTCATTGAAGCTCAAAAACCAGTTGTGGGCAAATCGGCTTTCCAGCATGAATCGGGTATTCATTGTGCGGCGCTACTGAAACACCCCCTCTCTTATCAGCCGTTTCTTCCGGATCAGGTCGGTCGTGAGAAGCATGAACTGGTGATAGGAAAACACTCAGGAAGCGCCTCATTACAACATTTTTATTCCAATAGGGGAATGATAATAACAAGAAATCAGGCAAATCATCTGCTGACAATTGTCCGCACAACTGCCGCTGAAAAGAAAAGGGCACTGCAGCCTGAAGAGCTTGACAGCATTTACAGCACACTCTTTGTTAAAGACTGAGAAACTTATATCGGAAGCATCATGCTCATAACACAGAATCAGGAACACAACAGTATCAGCCTGCTTGCTGAAGTCAGCAGAACAATCACCAATGAAGATGATATCAACAAGGTGTTAAGGCTTGTCCTTTTCATCATGTCTGAAAATATGAACATGCTCAGGGGAATGATCACGATTCTTAACCGTGATACCGGCGAAATCGTTATCAACGAATCATTCGGACTGACGGAAAAAGAGAAAGAGAGAGGTCGCTATCAGATCGGCGAAGGAGTAATCGGTCATGTGGTTAAAACCGGCAAAGCGGTGATTGTACCCTCCATTATCGACGAACCGCTCTTTCTCGACCGAACCCGGTCTCGGAGCAAGGCGAAAAAAGAGAACCTTTGTTTTATCTGCATTCCTATAAAGGCTGGTACAGAGATCATCGGAACATTGAGCGCTGACCGCCAGTTTGAACCTACCGCGATAGACGATCGAACAAGAACAAAAAAAACAAAAATAGGAGAAGAGAGCATCGACATGTTACAGTACTATGTCGACCAGCTCTCTATTATCGCCTCCATGATATCACAGGCTGTGCGCCTCAAGCAGCTTGCCCATGAGGAGAATACAAAAACGCCTCATGAGACAACAATCACCGGAAAGTCCTCTTCGGAACAGAAGCTCAAGAAAGAAGAGCAAGAGGACGAAACCATTTCTCCAGCCGAACGACCTGCAAATATTATCGGCAATACCAAACCGATGATTGCACTCTATAAAATGATTGACAAGATTGCAAACACCAACGCCACAACGCTGGTGCTGGGGGAAAGCGGTGTTGGCAAGGAGCTGGTGGCAAGCGCTATTCATTTTAAAAGCCGCAGGGCCGACAAACCGTTCATCAAGTTCAACTGCGCAGCATTGCCGGAAAGTATTGTTGAAAGCGAACTCTTCGGACATGAAAAAGGAGCCTTCACAGGAGCGTTGGCTACCCGTCACGGCAGATTTGAGCTCGCCCATAACGGCACCATTTTTCTTGATGAAGTCGGTGAACTCAGCCTGTCGGTCCAGGCGAAACTGCTCAGAATCATTCAGGAAAAGGAGTTGGAACGGGTCGGAGGATCAAAAACGATCAAGGTTGATGTGCGGGTCATTGCTGCAACAAACCGTAATCTTGAGGAGTTGATCCAAAACGGCCTTTTCAGGGAAGACCTTTATTACCGGCTTAATATTTTTCCCATAACCGTTCCCCCGCTTCGCGAACGCAAAACAGATATTCTTCTGCTTGCCGATTATTTTGTAGAAAAATACAATGCGGCAAACCAAAAAGGAATACGGCGCATCTCGACCACCTCTATCGACATGCTTATGCGCTATCACTGGCCAGGCAACGTCCGCGAACTGCAGAACTGTATGGAACGGGCGGTCATTCTAAGCGAAGATAATGTTATCCACGGCTATCACCTTCCCCCGACGCTCCAGACAGCCGAATCCAGCGGCACTCCCTATACCGGCTCGCTGCTGCAGAAACTTGACGCCATTGAAATGGAGATGATCATGGAAGCGCTTAAACGCACCAAAGGCAACATGTCCCGTGCCGCAGTACAACTTGGCCTTTCCGACAGAATCATGGGCCTCCGCATCAAAAAATTCGATATTGACTACCGGAAATTCCGCTGACGAAAGAGGGGTGACGCAGATGATATTCTCTACTTATCCTGTTGGCAGGGAAGTAACTCAATGGAAACCCCGACGACCCCGCAGCAAAACTGCGGGGTCTGAATTTCTGAACATGAATTCCTTCACAAAGCTATAAAATGACACTTATGCAATCCTTTTGGAACGAAAAGCTCTATAGGCATTGATAAGAGCGTTGGTTGAACTGTCATGCCCGGAAACTGTTTCACTGCCCTGAATTTCTGGAAAAATAGCTTTGGCAAGCTGTTTGCCAAGCTCGACGCCCCACTGGTCAAAGGAGTTGATCTCCCAGAGAACCCCCTGCACAAAAACTTTATGCTCATACATGGCAATAAGACTGCCGAGCGTAAACGGATTAAGTTCGTCGACAAGAATGGTATTTGTCGGACGATTTCCAGGAAAAACCTTGTGTGGCAAAAGCAGGTTCAGTTCTGAATCGTCGCACCCTGCGGTTTCAAGTTCCTTGCGAACCTCCTGCTCATTTTTGCCTTTCATGAGCGCTTCAGTCTGCGCAAAGCAGTTGGCGAGCAGAATGTCATGATGCTCCCCGACAGGGTTCTGCGTTTTGAGAGGCACAATAAAGTCTGCTGGAATGACATCCGGCCCCTGATGCAGGAGCTGGAAAAAGGCATGCTGGGAGTTGGTGCCAGGTTCACCCCATATCACGGGACCGGTTGCGTAGTCCACCGTGTTTCCCTCGCCATTGACCCTCTTGCCGTTGCTCTCCATGTCAAGCTGCTGAAGATAGGCTGAAAAACGATGCAGATACTGGTCATAAGGAATAACCGCGTGTGATGAAAAAGCAAAAAAATTATTATACCAAATACCAAGCAACGCCAGCAGAACAGGAATATTCCGTTCAAGCGGCTCATTACGAAAATGCTCGTCCATTGCATAAGCGCCGTTGAGCAGCGCCTGAAAATGGTCGAAGCCGAGAAAAAGCGCTATGGAGAGACCAATGGAAGACCAGAGTGAATAACGTCCGCCAACCCAGTCCCAGAACCTGAACATGTTGGCTTCATCAATACCGAACTCGACCACTTTTGTACGGTTAGTTGACACCGCCACAAAATGTTTTGCAATATGCGATTCGTTTTTGGCATGCGTTAAAAACCACTCACGGGCGGTCATTGCGTTGGTGAGAGTCTCCTGGGTCGTAAAGGTTTTGGAGGCAATAATGAAGAGAGTGGTTTCCGGATTGAGCTTTTTCAGGGTTTCGCTGATATGGGTGCCATCAATATTGGAGACAAAATGAACCTGAAGCTGACCGTGAGCAAAAGGACGAAGCGCTTCGGTCACCATACAGGGGCCAAGATCAGAGCCTCCGATACCAATATTAACCACATCGGTCATCCGCTTTCCCGTATATCCTGTCCATGTTCCTGAAATAACCCTTTCGCAACAATTCTTCATTTGGGCAAGCACGTCAGCAATTTCCGTTGAAAGATCAAGACCGTCAAGCTCAAGTGAATAACCCGGAGGCCTGCGAAGAGCGGTATGCAGCACGGCACGCCGTTCTGTATAATTTATTGGCTCACCCGCAAACATCTCATCACGCTTTTTTTCGAGCCCGGCATTGCGCGCCAGATTGAGCAGCAACTCCATGGTATGCGGCGTAATCCTGTTTTTTGAATAGTCGAGCATCAGCCCTTCCCATTGTAAGGAGAAACGCTCAAACCGGGAGCTATCCTCAATGAACATATTCCTCATCTGCAGTCCCTCGACCTCAAGTTTGTGAGCCTGAAGTTCGCGCCACGCTGCGCTTTGTGACAAGTCCATCATAAGTTGATTACCTGTTTACAGTGTTAAGCCGGACATACACAGAACGGCTGAATTCAATTAATAGGAAATATAACGCAACGTAAGGGTACATCCATCCAGATCACTTTCTATACCGACTATTTCGGCGATACTCCTGATAATATAGATACCCCTTCCGGATAATTTGAAGAGATTTCCGGAAGTCACAGGATCAGGAAGTTCATCAGGATTGAACCCTTTTCCGCAATCCCTGACAGAGGCAAAAAGGGTGCGTTCTTCCGCAATCAACCGAATGGATACCGTCAAATCGCCCTGTTCCTTGTTTCCATGCCTGATGGCATTGACAAAAGCCTCTTTCAGAGTCAACTGAAGCCCTTCAATAAACCGCGTGCTGTAAGACTCACTCTCGGCAAATAATGAAATGAACCTTCGCAACGATTCGTATTCTGAATACAAACCAGGCAACACAATATCAGTGTGCTTCATGAGATAGGCCTCATTTTATCATGATTTTATGAGTTGGCTTTCAAATTGCAGCGAGACGACAAACAATAAATATTTAAGGGATTCTGCCTTTATTTCTTAAATAGTTAATTAAAAATTAAATAAAATATTATTTAATTTAGATTATTGGATAATACATTTAACTAATTATATTAAAAGCGTTTTTTTAAAGATCATTACAAAACCAAACAAAGTATAAAAACAATGAAAAAAACAGCAAAACTTTTAAGCCTCGCTGTGGCTCTTTTTGCAGGATTAAGCGGCACCGCCCAGGCTGAAGGATTTAAAGTAGGCGCTGATGTGGTCAGCAGCTATGTCTGGAGAGGCATCAATTTGGATGATTCAGCAGCTATTCAGCCAACTCTTTCCTATACCTTTGCGGGTAGCGGTATTGTTGTTGGTGCATGGGGTTCCTATGCCTTGAGCGAGAACGCTACAAGTTTAACCCCTCCTCATAGCAAATATCGCTATCAGGAGGTCGACCTCTATGCTACCGTGCCGGTTGGGCCCTTTAGTTTGACCTTAACTGATTATTACGCACCAGACACTACCCTTAATCCAAGCCCGAGAACGTTTGATTTCAGCAAAGATAGCTTCAACGTTATTGAAGCAAGCGTTTCTTATGCAAAAGATAACTTTGGTCTGCTTGCAGCCATTAATATTGCAGGAGCAGAAGAGAACGGTGCCAAAAATGCCAAATATTGCGAAGCAAGCTACAAGTTCTATAATAAAGATGGCTATACCGCAAAAGGTGTTGTTGGCTTGGGTGATGAAGATTTCTATGGCGACAAAGAAGGCAATAATATTGCCCTCGTCAACACCGGCATATCGGTTTCAAAAGATCGCTATACAGCCTCTTACGTTTACAACCCTGACACAGAAAAATCAACCCTTGTCTTTATGGCATCGTTCTGATCCGGATATCTTTACCAATAAAAAAGGAGGCCTGAAACTGCCTCCTTTTTTATTTCCTCAATACCAGCTAAAGATCTGCTTCGTAAATAACATACTCCTTGTAAGGCGTTCCTCCGATTACTTTTGCCAGTTTGCTCATCGGTTCATTGGCTTTAAGTACCCAGCTCATTTCAGCGGCAAAAACCCCGTGTTTGCCTCCATAATCAGCAATTTCAGTATTGAGAATACTGTCGACACCCTTGTTACGGTATTCGGGCAGCACTCCCATGGTTATGGTTCGTACCATTGAAATTTTTCGGCTGTACCAGAGATATTTCAGCAGACCAATGGGTGAAAAAGGATTGCCATTCACATGTTTCAACGCCTGGTTGACATCGGGAAGAGACAGAGAAAAACCGACTGTGCGTTTATTGCGATCTTCCACAAAGTAGATATAATGAGGATTTGCAAGAGGCTTGAGGCTTTTTGCAAGAAAATCAAACTCCTTGTTGGTCATGGGAACAAAACCCCAGTTTTTCTCCCATGCCTTGTTGTAGATCTCCCGTATACGCTCAATTTCCCCGTCAAAATCCTTCATGTTCATAATCCGTACCGTCAGCCCCTCCCTTTTCTTGACATGCTCAGAGATTCGGCGCAGGCGTTCAATATCGATAGCTTTCTGGTCTATGTACCAGGCAAGCAGTTCCTGGGCGACATGATGACCGTAGTTCAACACAAGGTTATTATAGAAAGGAGGGTTATACAGCATGAGAAAAACCGGCGGGCTGTCATATCCTTTGGTGAGCATACCGCACTGATCGTTCATGGAGGGACTGATCGGACCGCGCATGGCATTCAGCCCCTTCTTTTTGAGCCATCCTCCGGCGGCATCAAACAGAGCATTGGCAACACTCTGATCATTAACACATTCAAAAAAGCCCCAGAACCCAACCTTGTCAGCATGAAAGTCATTGTGCCTGCGATTTTCGATTGCGGCAATAGTCCCGACCATCACACCATCTTTCCATGCCGTAAACATTGCAAGGTCGGCATGGTCATACAAGGGAAACACTGCCGTATCAAGTGTTTTCATATAATCGTCAATAACCGGCGGTACCCAGTGCTTGTTGAGCTCAGGATCCTTGCGATAGATCTGCCAGGCAAAGGTAATAAACTGCTTCTTTTCTTTTTTATTCCGGACTTGTCGAATCTCTATAGCCATACTCCCCCCATTCAAAACGTTTAATCAAAAAAACATGCACAATGTCCACGGCAACAATTTTATCAACTAAGCTTATGCATGACTTCTGCACCTTCACGCAATATGCGTTCAGTCTCATCCCATGAAAGACACTCGTCGGTTATCGATACACCGTACCTGAGCTTCTCGGGATCCTCCGGAAAAGGCTGATTGCCGCAAAAGAGATTGCTCTCTATCATGACACCAACAATGCTTTTATTACCCTCAACTTTCTGCTTCAGAATATTTTCCCAGACTGTCAACTGACGCTCGTGTTTTTTTCCTGAATTGGCGTGACTGCAGTCGACCAGAAGTGACTGTTCCAGACCCGCTTTCCCTATCCACGATTCAGCATGTGCAATACTAACCGCATCATAATTCGGTTTTTCGCCGCCGCGCAGCACAAGATGTCCGAATGGATTGCCCTTTGTTGTAATCACGCTGCTGAGCCCTTCCTGGTCAATACCGAGAAAGCTGTGGGGATGCATTGCCGAACGGATAGCATCGACGGCAACATTGAGACGACCATCAGTCGAGTTCTTGAATCCTACAGGCATTGAAAGGCCGCTTGCCATCTGCCGGTGAGTCTGCGACTCAATAGTCCTTGCTCCGATTGCAGCCCAGCTCACGGCATCGGCTACATACTGAGGGGTTATGGGATCAAGAAATTCAGTCGCTGCCGGCAATCCCATTTCATTTATTTCCAGCAGAAGCTTTCGTGCATGAAAAAGACCATGCTCAATATCGTAGGTATCATCAAGATGAGGATCATTGATAAAACCTTTCCAGCCGATAGTTGTACGCGGTTTTTCAAAATAGACCCGCATCATAAGACAGAGGTCATGCTGGAGCTCAACACGCAATGCAGCGAGTTTTTCAGCATACTCACGGGCTGCATCGACATCGTGTATCGAACAGGGTCCAACAATAACCAGCAGTCTTGAATCCTTGCCAGTCAATATACGCTCAACTTCACGACGTCCCAGAGTAACGGTACTGGCTACACCATCACTTACTGGCAGCATCTCCTTGAGCGCCCTTGGTGAGGGAAGACGAATAATTCGTGAAACTCTTAAATCATGTAATTGTTCCATCCGTTTTATAACTAACTAATAACTATAAATAAAGCTTCCTCGCAGCAAAGCTTCGAGGTATTTAATTTTCACTGCTTTTGACATTCTTTTCTCAAAACAGAGTTTCAGATAATTTACCCTGACAGAGCTATAATTTTAAAGGAGGCAAGATAAAAAACTAACGCGTAATATAATGAGCATCCGCGCCTATAAATTCCTGAACGAGGATTCATAAGTTCCAAAGAGATGGAGCAACAAAATTTCTTTATATTCAGATTAATTTATAAAAGTCCGGACAATCAATAAACAAGCAAGTTAACATGAAAGTACTGATCACTGACGGTGTTGATCTTCAATGCGGTCAAATCCTCGCACAAAACGGTTTTGAAGTGACCGAAAAGCCGAAAATCAGCAAGGAAGAACTCAAAGAGATCATTGGCGGCTTTGATACGCTGATCGTCAGAAGCGCAACCAAGGTTACCACGGAAATTCTTGAGTGCGGCACAAACCTTGAGCTCATTGGAAGAGCTGGGGCCGGTGTCGACAACATCGACATTGAAGCCTCCACCCGCAAAGGTATTATTGTGATGAACACCCCGGGCGGAAACACGGTTTCGGCAGCGGAACATGCCTGTGCTATGATGCTTTCCGCCGCACGACGAATTCCGCAGGCAACCGCCGACCTGAAACAAGGCAATTGGAACAAGAAAAAATTTACCGGTGTTGAGCTTGAAGGGAAAACCCTCTCGATTATCGGCCTTGGGAAAATTGGACGCGAAGTTGCATCCAGAATGCAGGCATTCGGTATGAAAACAATTGCCTATGACCCGATGATTCCCGACGAATACGCTGCACAGCTCAACATTGAGCTTCTTCCCCTGCATGAAAATTTTATTAACGCTGATTTTATTACCCTCCACTCATCACTCAACGAATCGACCCGTAATCTTATTGCAAAAGATACTCTTGACCTGATGAAACAGGGTGTTATCATTGTCAATTGCGCAAGGGGCGGAATTATTAACGAAACTGACCTTGCTGAAGCAATAACATCGGGCAAAGTTGCCGCCGTAGCGCTTGATGTGTTTGAGACGGAGCCGGTCAACCCTGACAATCCGCTTTTGAAACTTGAACAGGTTATTGCCACTCCGCATATTGCCGCATCCACCAACGAAGCACAGGAAAAGGTTGCCGTTCAGATTGCAGAACAGATTGTTGCGTGGAAACAGACAGGAAAACTCGAGGGAGCCGTCAATGCCTCGGCTGTCGAACTGGCACAGGCTCCAGGCGTACGATCATATCTGAACCTTGCCGAAAAACTCGGTGCTACACTGGCGCAGATGGCACCGGTTAATGCAGACAAGATGACCATCAGAACCTCCGGTGAATTTCTTCATAAATTCAATGAAGTCATCACGGCTGCAGCTCTCAAGGGATTTCTTGATATCCGGCAGTCAAAGGATACAAACTATATCAATGCGTTCACGATGGCAAAGGAGTGCGGCATCAGCCTGAACCAGAAATTTGAAAAGGAAAATCTGGACTATACCAACCTGATCCGCATAGAGCTTGAAAACGACACAACGAAACGGATGATTGGCGGAACTGTCTTTGGCGACAAAGAGGTACGGATTGTGATGATTGACCAGTTTCTCGTAGAGTTCAAACCGGAAGGGAATATCATTATTTACAATAACATTGACAAACCAGGTGTCATCGCCAATGTCACTCAGCTTTTGTTACAGCACAACCTGAATGTCGCCTACGTGGCGCTTTCCAGGGATGAAGAGAAAAAGGTCGCTATGACAGCAATTGTTGTCGACGGCGAAGTGACAAAAGCGCTGCTTGACGAAATAAGAAAGGTGAATGGCGTCAGCATTGCCAATCTTGTATCGCTCTGAAGAGTTTTAAATGACAATAAAAAAACCTGCCCTCACGAGCAGGTTTTTTTATTGGTACTACTTTGATCGCTTCGCAAACACAAAATTATTTGGACTTCGCGAAATCAATGCTGAGCCACTTGTCTTCATAAGAGGCGCCTGTTGACTCCATGCCCGCAAGGAAAATCGGCAAAGCAACAATCTTCTGGTAATCACCGATGCGAATCGTAAGATCATCTCCGAGCTTGAGAATTTTTGGTTCAAGCCCCATGTGCTCCATAAACGGCAGCCTGACACGCACCTTGTAGTGTCCATCTGAAACCTTTTTGATATCAATCGGATTTTCGTTGAAAAATATATCAAGAGGATTCGTCTCTTCGTAGACTTTCTGACCTACTCTGCGAAGCATGGCAAGCCCCACAACTTCATCATCAAACAACGGAACTTCGACAATAGGAATCGGAGCAAATGCTTCCTGAATCTGCACAATATATTTCTGCTGAATAGCACGCCATTTCTGGAAATACGGGTCAGGGCTCTGATCGGGCATGACACGGTTAATGGTAATCCTGTCTACGGTAATACCATAAAGGTTAAGATAGGTCAGGGCGCGCATGGACTCCTTGATAACCATCTTTTCCGGATTCATGACCAGACGCATGGTTGTTTTGGAGCCGTCAGCAAGCAGGTCAATAATTCCCTCAGTTGAAGAGAAAAGGTTGTCAACCTTGTCATAAACCTCCACAGGAGCGACAAAATCATTGATCTTGTTGACTTTTTTGGCAAGAGGCCTGATGACCGGCTTGACCATGAATTTCTCTACATTGCGGATCATCTTGATAAACCATCCAAATGTTTCAGGCAGGGAAAGCAGTCGAAGGGTTTCTCCGGTAGGAGCACAGTCAACAACAAGAAGATCGTATTCATTCTGCTCATTATAACGCTTGATATAGGAGAGTGAAAAGAGCTCTTCCATACCAGGCAACACTCCCATCTCTTCAGCATAAACACCTTCAATACCACGGGCTTCCATCAAATGAGCAAAATGCTCCCTGACAACATCCCAGTTCAGATTGAGATCACCAAAAACGCTGACCTCCTGGCCCCAAAGATTTTCTGCAACTTTAACAGGTGAAGGCCCTAACTGAACATCAAGCGAGTCACCCAGACTGTGTGCCGGATCGGTAGACATGATCAAGGTTTTGTACCCCATATCTGCTGCCTTGAGCGCTGTTGCAGCGGCAATAGAGGTTTTACCAACTCCACCCTTTCCGGTAAAAATGATATTACGCATACGTTTTAATGGTTTCTCATTTAAAGAATTATTGAATTACAGCGGTTTCTGCCAACAATTATTCTGGGTCCCTTGACTAACATAAACCTGTGAATTTAAAGATAAGAAAATTATCCTTTATTGAATATCATGAAATAACAATTACTTCACCTAAATTGATGTTTACTGTAACGGCTTTGAAACATCTCCCTTTCCGGATACCGCCTGGGAGGAAGCACTATTGCCGTCATTGACAAATACAATAAGTTTCTGACCTGGTGCAACCTGAGAATCTGTCAGGCTGTTCCATGCTATGAGCTGGCTGACAGTAGTACCATACTTCGCAGCAATGGATCCGAGGTTTTCGCCTTCCTCAACAACATGCGTTATATATACTTGCCCTTCAGCATCAGGCTCTGAGGGCGAAACGCTGGGCACTGACTTCAGTTCAGGCTTGGCTGGCGGAACGCCGGGTACTGCCTTCAGTTCAGGCTTGGCTGGCGGAACGCCGGGCACTGCCTTCAGTTCAGGCTTGGCTGGCGGAATGCCGGGTACTGACTTCAAATCCGGCTCTACTGGCGGAACGCCGGGCACTGCCTTCAGTTCAGGTTTTGCTGGTGGAACGCCGGGCACTGCCTTCAGTTCAGGCTTGGCTGGTGGAACGCCGGGCACTGACTTCAGTTCAGGTTTTGCTGGCGGAACGCTCGATACTGCCTTCAGATCCTTCTGAATTTCAACGAAAGCAAACAGCACATCACGCTCAACAGTTATAGCCAACCTTTGGGCGACGATCTCTTTCACCAGTGGCTGAGACTTTGGCTGGTGCTGAGGTGGCGGCTGGGGCAGAAGCTGAGACTGCGGCCTGGACTGAGCGATATATTTTCTCTGAAGTATAACCTCTTTTTTCAACCTGCGACTTCCTCGCTTATTCTTTGCCCTTCGTTTCGAAACATTGGGTTGTGAAGAAAAAGCATTGTCAGATCCACCGAAAACAATAAGCTTCTGGCCGGGAGAGACATCAGAATCCTTCAGGCTGTTCCAGGCGATGAGCTGGCTGATATAGGTACGGTACATCCTTGCAATTGAGCCCAGGCTTTCACCTTGTTCGACGATATGAACCTTCTGTGTTTTTCCTTCATCTCTATTCCTGTGGACTGAGCTGGCATGGAGAGTTTCAAGACGGGCAAACAGCGCCTCACGTTCAATCGTTTTAGCAGATTTATAGGCATATATTTCATTTTCCCGTTTCTGAAACTGAGGGATAAATTTTTTCGGAAGCCTGATAACATTGCCGGAATTCCCTGCAGCAGGAATAATACCAAGCTTGTACTGCGGATTAAGAAACTGAAGATCAGCCATCGGCACTCCGATAGTTTCATTGATCTGCTCGAACGACAAAAGACGTGAGGTTCTTAAGGTATCGATATCCTGATACAAAAAACCCGGTTCAACCGGTCGGATATTGTGCTCGTTATAATAACTCATAATATAGTTAACCGCAATAAAAGCAGGGACATAACCTCTTGTTTCAGCCGGAAGGTAATCCCATATTGCCCAGTAGTCTTTTACCCCGCCAGCCCGCCTGATTGCCTTGTTAACATTTCCCGGACCAGAATTATATGCTGCAAGCGCTAGAAACCAGTCACCATAAATATTGTAGAGATCTCTCAGATACCTGCTTGCTGAAACTGAAGACTTGTAGGGATCGTACCGCTCATCAATGAAGGATGATGACTGCAGGCCATACATTTTACCAGTTCCATACATAAACTGCCAAAGCCCTTTTGCTCCTGCAGGAGAAACCGCCGTCGGATTAAGTGCTGACTCAACAATGGCGAGGTACTTCATCTCAAGCGGAACATTGTTAGCATCAAGTTTTTCCTCAAAAAGCGGAAAATAGATTTTGCTCAATCCGAGAATTTTGGAAGTCATGCTTCTTTTTTCGACAGCATAAAGTCTTATAAATCCCCTTACCTGAGCATTGTAGACAAAATGGAGCGGTGTTTTGCGGTTCAATGTGGCGATTCTTGCCGTATAGACCGAATCACTGTACTGTGGCACGAAAGAGGAGGGAAATCCGAACTTTTCAGACTCTTTAGGAATGGAAAAGTGCTCATCCTTAAAGTATATAGCATTCACAAGGCTGTCAAGAATATCGGTAACTGAGGACTTGCTGAGCTCTCCCCGGTTATTGACGACAACAGGATCCACAGCAAGAACCGGCTGAGCCAGAAACTGAAAAACAAGTGCCGAGAACAACACCCTGAATATTGTATAATATATGCTGATTTTCACAAGCGGCAGTTTGATTTAAAGTAATGGTCTCCAAACGATCAATGCTGCGACAGCAAAAATCCCTGTTGAAATGTCAGAAACAACATAAAAACAGTTCTCCACTATTGCAATAACCGTTTCCTTTTATGTCAGTATGTCAATAGTTCACTTTCCAGAGAAAAAGTCCACCAGGAGAAGCCGGATTCAGTTGACTCGTCATGACTCCGGTTTCAAGCATTCGACTAAATTCTTCAACGGAAAGCCTCCCTTTTCCTGCACTTATCATGGCATCAACAAGGTAACGAACCATACTCCTTAAAAACCTGTTCGCTGAAATCTGAAAAACCAGAAAGCCATTGTCACGATACCATTCGCAAGCATTCACATGGCAGATACGATCGGGATTATCCCTGTCTTCCTTTGAAAAAGCAGAAAAATCATGCGTCCCCTTCAGTAGCCCGGCTATCTGCTGCATAACCGCAAGATCAAGTGTCCCATAGGAACACCCCGCAAACCGGCCGTAAATCGCTGAAGGCTTCTCGATGAGAAAATAACGATAATGCCTTTCTTTAGCACTATGCCGGGCATGAAAATCCTCAGGTACTTCAGCAGGATTACTGATCCTGATGGTACCGGGCAGCAGAGAATTGAGTGAATGCACAATTCTTGCCGGCTCCATTGATGAAACGGTAACAAAGTTTGCTGTCTGTTCTCTGGCATGAACTCCCTTGTCGGTTCTCCCTGCAGCAGCAAGAGAGATATTTTCCTGCAGAATCTTTCCAAGTGCGGCCTCAATCTCCCCCTGAACAGTTATAATCCTTCCAGACTGCCTTTGCCAGCCAGCAAAAGAAGTGCCGTCATATTCAACAGTAATCCGAATATTTTTCATGCGCGAAGATGATTCATTCTGTCCAGTTGCCTTGCCTTAAAAGAGAATTTAGTACATTGCATTCCGTATAATAATTATCTTCTCGTTATCTTCCATCTTGCCGAAAAACACAGCACAATATTGCAGACAACTCATCTTGAATCGCTTCTTCTGGCGTTGAAAGGACTGCCTGAGCGCTTGACCGAAAGATCCTACCGGGTACCCGGTATCTGGACTGGCAGAACGACCGGCACGGAACAGGTCAATCCTGCCGAATACTTCGGTCACATTATCGAAAACATCCTGAACAACGCCGCAACAGCTTCACCAAAACAAGCTGAATGGAAAACCACTGCGGTGGTTTACAACCTTTTTGTACGCCTCACTGCCGCGTTTGATCATGACGGCGACGGAGTCATCAGCGCCGACCCGCTTGAATCCGGATTCAGAGAAACGGGTACACTCCTCAAAGCGATTGCTCTTCTGCCTTATATAAAAAGTCTTGGCGCAAATACTCTCTATCTGTTGCCGGTTACTGAAATAGGTATCCAAAGCAGAAAGGGCACTCTCGGCTCTCCTTATGCCGTTAAAAATCCCCGAAAGCTTGATCCACTGCTCAACGAACCTGCCCTCGGACTTTCTTCAGAAATATTGCTTAAAGCATTTGTTGAGGCTGCACATCTTCTTGACATGCACGTTGTCCTTGAATTTGTCTTCAGAACAACATCCATTGACAGCGACTGGATAAAGGATCATCCTGAATGGTTTTACTGGCTGAGAAACAATACCGGCAAATACGGCCCGCCACATTTTGACACTGTGACGCTCAGCAAGATTTATGATCTTGTCGAATGCCATAAGTTACGCAACCTTCCTGCTCCACAAGCGGAGTACCGGGAGCAGTTCGTTGCTCAACCCGTAACAGTACAGGACGCGGATGGCCAGATTTCAGGAACCACCAAAACAGGTGCACCTTGTCATATCGCAAGCGCCTTCTCCGACTGGCCTCCTGACGACCAGCAGCCTCCATGGAGTGACGTTACCTATCTGAAAATGCATAACCATGAGACGTTCAACTACATTGCCTACAACACCATCAGGATGTATGACAGTGCACTTGACAATCCGGAAACCTTCAATACCGGCCTGTGGGACGAAATTTTGGATATTATACCGAGTTATCAAGAGCAATATCAGATTGACGGCGCAATGATTGATATGGGCCACGCCCTGCCTGCCCTTCTGAAACGAACAATTGTTCAAAAGGCTCGCGAAAAAAAACCGGATTTTGCTTTCTGGGATGAAAATTTTGATCCAACCGCTGAAGTGCGCAAGGAAGGATTTAATGTGGTGTTCGGCACGCTCCCGTTTGTCATCCATGATGTTGTTTTTCTCCGGGGATTATTAAACAACCTGAATAAAACCGGCGTCCCACTGCCATTTTTCGGGACAGGAGAAAATCACAACACCCCGCGTGTTTGTTTCCGCTATCCCCGTCAGGAAGCCGGACGAAACTATTCGATCTTTATCTTTACCCTCAGCGCCGTACTGCCAGCCATACCTTTTCTGCAGTCGGGCATGGAGATCTGCGAATGGTACCCGGTTAACCTCGGACTCAATTTCAGAGATGAAGACAGGGCTCTTTATCCTCCCGAAAAACTTCCGCTCTTCAGCGTCTTCAGCTACGACTGGGAAAACAGCAATGGGCTAAATCCCCTTAACAGCTATATCCGTAACATTTTGGAGATACGTTCACACTACCTTGATCTGGTACTGTGCGGAGAACCCGGTTCGATGACCATCCCCTATACCAGCGAACCTGAACTTTTTGCCGTAATGAGAACAACTGCTGCTCAATCACTGCTTTTTATCGGCAACAGTAACCTTTACGACACCAAAAGCGGTTTTCTTGAATTCAGCATGGAAAATGGTACCATGTACGACCTGATCAGCAAACAATCCTTTCCGATCAAGGAACATCGGCTTGGCGTCACCTGCAAACCTGGACAATGCATGCTTTTTGAACTTTTGTAAGTTTTCAATAACCAAACATTACTACCGCTATGTCTCTTCTCATTGTTGGCTCTCTTGCCTTTGACGATATCGAAACCCCCTTTGGACATTCCGACAACACCCTTGGCGGGTCATCCACCTATATCGCCCTGTCGGCCAGCTATTTTACCGAAACGATACAGATGGTTGGTGTTGTCGGCTACGACTTCGAGGATGAACATTTTTCAGTGTTGCATTCAAAAAACATAGACACAAAAGGTATCCAGAAAATCGAGTACGGAAAAACCTTCCGCTGGGCGGGCCGGTATCATTATGACATGAACACCCGCGACACGCTCGACACCCAATTGAACGTCTTTGCAGATTTCGATCCTGTTGTACCTGATCAGTATCAGAATGCCAAATTTGTCTGCCTCGGCAATATCGACCCGGTACTGCAGCTCAAGGTGCTTGACCAGATCAATAAACCGAAACTCGTCATCTGTGACACCATGAACTTCTGGATTGAGGGTAAACTGGAGGCACTTAAAAAAACTCTTAAGCGTGTTGATATTTTTATCATCAACGATGGGGAGGCAAGACTCCTGAGCGGCGACCCAAACCTTGTCAAATCAGCAAGAATCATCCGCCAGATGGGCCCGAAAATTCTGATCATCAAGAAAGGCGAGCACGGCGCCCTGCTCTTTACCGACGATGGTATCTTTGCCGCTCCCGCCTTCCCTCTCGAAAACATTTTTGACCCTACCGGTGCCGGCGATACTTTTGCTGGCGGATTTATCGGCCACCTTTCAAGATGTGAAACCATCAACGATATTGAACTGCGCAGGGCGGTTCTTTATGGCAGCACCATGGCGAGCTTCTGTGTTGAAAAGTTCGGAACCGAAAAAATTGCGGCACTTGATCTGCTTGAAATCGAAGACCGGTTCCAAAGCTTCCGTGAACTTTCAAGAATAGACGAATAAAGCAGGGAGGGAAGAAAATATTTCAGGTAAAAAACAGATATGCAGCTCAACATCCTCGATTACAGTTTCATCGTCGGCTACCTCCTGCTGACGCTGGTTATTGGTTTGTGGTTTTCCTCACGCGCTTCGGAAAATGTCGGAGAGTTTTTTCTTTCGGGGCGCCAGCTCCCCTGGTGGATTGCCGGTACCGGGATGGTAGCGACAACCTTTGCCGCTGACACTCCGCTTGCCGTCGCAGGATTTGTAGCCAAAAACGGTATCGCGGGCAACTGGGTCTGGTGGACCTTTGTTTCTGGCGGGATGTTGACTGTCTTCTTTTTTGCCCGCCTGTGGCGTAGGGCAGAAATTCTTACTGACCTTGAGTTCATTGAGTTGCGCTACAGCGGCGCAGCAGCCCGTTTTCTGCGCGGCTTCAAGGCCATCTATTTCGGACTCTTCATCAACGCCATCATTATTGGCTGGGTCAACCTTGCCATGTTCAAGATCATCCGGATCATGGTACCAGAACTCAACCCTGAAGTCGCCATTGTCATTCTCGTCCTGCTGACCACCTTTTATTCGGGCCTCTCAGGGCTATGGGGAGTCTCCATTACCGATGCTGTGCAGTTTGTCATAGCCATGACAGGCTGTATCATTCTTGCCGTCCTCGCCGTTCATTCACCTGCAGTGGTCTCAGCCGGAGGCCTCACCAAAGCCCTTCCGGCATGGATGTTTGACTTTTTCCCCACCTTCACCTCTTCGACATCAGGTAAAAGCATCACCGGCGCAGTAGCTCTCCCCTTCATCTCGTTCGCAGCTATGGCGTTTGTCCAGTGGTGGTCATCATGGTACCCCGGCTCCGAACCAGGAGGCGGGGGCTATATCGCCCAACGCATGATGAGCGCAAAAAACGAGAAACACTCGCTTCTTGCCACCCTCTGGTTTACGGTAGCCCATTATTGTCTGAGACCATGGCCATGGATCATTGTCGGCCTTGTGAGCCTCGTCATGTTCCCCAACCTGCCGATGAACCAGAAAGAGGACGGCTTCGTCTATGTCATGAAAGCAGTGCTGCCCCCCGGGCTGAAAGGACTGCTTATTGCCGCTTTTCTGGCGGCCTACATGTCAACGCTCTCAACTCACCTGAACTGGGGCACAAGCTATCTGATCAACGACTTCTACAAGCGATTCCTGAAAACAGACGGGGATGAAAAGCACTATGTCGCCGTTTCCAAAATCACTACATTCCTGACCGCAGCTTTCGCTCTCTATATCACCTTTTTTGTGCTCGACTCCATCACCGGAGCATGGGAGTTCATTATCCAGTGCGGAGCAGGCACTGGTTTTGTCCTTATCCTCCGCTGGTTCTGGTGGAGACTGAATGCCTGGTCGGAAATCACCTCCATGGTGGCACCGTTTATCGCGTTCACCTGGATCAGACTTTTTACCTCAATTACCTTTCCTTTCTCGATTTTTATTATTGTTGCTTTTACCATTGCGGCAACCCTTATCGTTACTTTTCTGACACCGCCAACCGAAACCGCGCAATTAGAGACCTTCTACCGAACCACGCGAGTCGGCGGCGCACTCTGGAAAAAAGTCTCTGTAAATCTGCCCGATGTTGTGGCCGACAGCGGCTTTGTCATGCTCTTTGTTGACTGGGGACTCGGAATTATAATGATTTACGCTATTCTTTTCGGTACGGGAAAAGTCATCTTCGGCGACATCCTTCAGGGATCGCTTTTCCTTGGTACTGGAGTAATTGCCGGATCCCTTATCTTTGCAGACCTGAACCGGCGGGGCTGGAACAACCTGAACTGAAAAACAACCATGGGAAAACCAGCCCTGATTCTTGCCTCGCAGTCACCGAGACGACATGATATTCTCTCATTGATGCTCATTCCATTTGAAACTGTGCTGGTTGCCACCAATGAGACACTTGACTCTTCACAGTCAATTGAAGAGAATGTTACCCGAATTGCTCTCGAAAAAGCCGAAGCTGCAAAGCTATTGCTGCCCGACCAGGGTCGCAATACCATTATTCTTGCTGCTGACACTGTCGTGGCAAAAGGGAATCGCATTCTTGGAAAACCTGAAGGATTCGAAGAGGCATTCACCATGCTCAAAAGTCTCCAGAATCGCTCCCACCGGGTCTATACCGGTTTTGTGCTTCTTTACGGCAACCAAACCCACACCGAATGCGTGAGCACCACGGTAGAGTTTGAGCCAATGTCCGACAATGAAATTAAACGCTACATTCTGTCAGAAAAACCTTACGACAAGGCAGGAGCCTACGGCATTCAGGATCCCCTGATAGCCTGTCATGTGAGGCGCATTGAGGGGTGCTATTATAATGTCGTCGGGCTCCCGATTTCGCGTGTCTGTAAATCGCTGAAAACCTTTTTTTAAAATCGGCACCCCCGGATAATCATGCGCTCCATAGCAGCTCAGCCGCCAGTCATTGTGATCCTCGGCCCTACGGCTTCCGGCAAATCGGAACTTGCCCTCGCTGTTGCAAAAAAAATCGGGGCTGAAATCATTTCTGCCGATTCACGACAAATATACCGGGAACTCGACATCGGCGCGGCAAAACCTTCGGCTGAAGCGCTTCAGGAGGTGACACATCATTTTGTCAATGAGAAAAATATCGGGGAGCCCTTCACTGCGGGAGACTTTGCCACTGAAGCTGTTGAAAGAATCCGGGATATTCACCGACGGGGTAAACGTGCCATTATAGCAGGTGGCTCTACCCTCTATCTTGAAGGAGTACTCAAAGGTTTTGCGAATTTACCGCCAGCAAACCCGGAAATAAGAGCAAGGCTGTTGATTGAACTTGAAAATATTGGAAAAGAGCGCCTCTATGAAAAGCTGCTTCAGAAAGATCCTGAACAGGCAGCAACCCTTGACCCCACAAAAACACAGCGGTTGATTCGGAGCCTTGAAATCATTGAGATAACAGGTTTGAGCGTTACTGAGTTGCAGTCAAGAAGAAAAAAGCAGCAAACCGACCTCCACTTTTTGACTACAGGGCTTTCAATACCCCGCGACACGCTCTATCAACGTATCAACCAGCGCACTGACAAGATGCTTGAAGCTGGTCTCTGCCAGGAGGCTGAACTGCTCTATCACAAGTATTACAAACTTCTTGCCGACAAAAGAACATCCGCACTGCAATCGGTGGGATACCAGGAACTGTTTCAATATTTCGACAACACCATTGACTTTGATGAAGCAGTCAGACTGATCAAACAGCATACCCGCAACTATGCCAAACGCCAGTTGACTTTTTTCAACAACAGACTTACCATTAACTGGGTGAATACAGATATTCTTTGGCAGGGGTTGGAAAACAGTAAATTTTGGGCTTAAAAAAATATTAACAATGAGCTTTTTTTTTACCTTACCTATTAATAATGTTTTTGCATCCAGCTCTGTCAGCTTTTTATAAACGAGTATCAAAACCATCAGGTCAAAAAGTTCTTAATCTGTTTTAGCAGTAATATTTTACATGTTTTATAGCAGGAACTCACCATGAAACATTCAATATCGACGCGTAAAGAGTTAACTATTCTGAAAATTGAGGAAGAGGTATTCGATTTTCGTCATAGTGAATCATTCAAGCAGGAAATTGACAGTATGGTTAACAAGGAGAGCAGCAAAAACCTGATTATCGATTTTTCCCAGGTAAAAGCTATAGATTCCTGTGGCATCAGCTCAATGCTGCTTGCCCATCAGCTTGCCAATCAATCCACGGGACTTGCAATTTTTGTCTCCCTCTGCAAGCAGATCAAAGATCTTCTGAAACTGACCAATCTGGACAAACAGCTTTATATTTTTTCATCCATCAATGAGGTTATGACCCTCATCGAACCGGCAATGAAAAGCAAACGTGGTGCTCGGGGAAAATCACAGACTCCAACAGATGAAATTATAGATGAACTCCTCTGCGAAGACCTCGACCTTATTGTAGAACCCGATCTTCATGACGAACATCTCGATGAACATCTTGAGGAACATCTTGTGGAATCAGATGAAATATCCAGTGAAGCCGAAAGAGCAGACCCCCTGACAGGGAAAGAGTCTGGCTTAAAAAAAAGGGGACGCCCAAAAAAAACTTGACATATACAATAATATCACGTACAATAAAGTAAGTGGTTTGTTGCCCCTCCTTCCGATAGCGACAGAACAATCAGCGACATGATTTTCCGGATATTGCGATGTACAGCATCATAATTTCCAGCGAAGAGATTATCATATCACCCTTTATCAAAACAAAAATATTGGGGCATGTCAGACACCTTTTTCAGAAAACAGCTTAAGAGACTCTTCGAACCGGCCGATATCACCATAGGGGGCAACCGTCCGTGGGATTTTCAATTCAACCACCCTCTTGTGTTTCAACGCGCAATCACAAAGGGAAATCTTGGTCTGGGAGAGGCCTATATGGAGGGATGGTGGGACTGTGATGACCTTGAGGAGTTCTTCTTCAGGCTCCTCAGTTCAAAAGCTGATGAAAAAATAGTGACTCCATCAAAGCTGACCGGTAAACTTATTGGAAAGCTTTACAACCTGCAGTCTCCTTCAAGGGCTTTTGCCGTAGGCGAAAAACATTACAACACCGGCAACGATCTTTTTGAAGCCATGCTCGACAAACGCATGATCTATAGTTGCGGATACTGGAAAGAGGCCAACAACCTTGACGAAGCCCAGGAAGGGAAACTCCGCCTGGTATTCGACAAGCTGCAGCTTCAGCCCGGCATGTCGGTACTCGATATCGGATGCGGCTGGGGAGGCGCCGCCCAATTTGCCGCAGAACACTATGGAGTTTCGGTAACAGGAATAACCGTCTCAACCGAACAGGCTAAAATTGCCAGGGAACGTTGCAGAGAGCTGCCGGTGACCATCGGACTAACCGACTACCGCAATATACAGGGTTCTTTCGACAGGATTTATTCGATAGGTATGTTCGAACATGTCGGGTATAAAAACTATCGTGAGTACTTCAAGATAATCAACAGGAGCCTGAAGCCGGATGGGTTGACCCTCCTGCATACCATAGGGGGAAATCTGCCCTGTGCAAATACCGATCCCTGGATCAGCAAATACATCTTTCCAAACTCAATGATTCCGTCTGCAAGCCAGATAACAAAAAACTACGAAGGGCTCTTCATACTCGAAGACTGGCATGTCTTTACCTATGACTACTCTTTGACGCTCAAGGCATGGCATGAAAATCTGGAGAAGCAATTGCCTGAACTGCAATCCCGTTACAGTGAGAAATTTTACCGTATGTGGTGCTTCTACCTTCTGAGCTGTTCAGGTGCGTTTCGGACCCATTTTCTCCAGGTCTGGCAGATACTGCTCTCAAAAAACGGTCTGAGAGGCCGAGTAACCATTCCCCGCTAACTGGTCAGTGGTAAAGAAAAAAACGTGATGGATTACTTCGGCTAAACTCCCCTGCCTGACGACAGCTCTCTTCCATAATAACCTCAAGCGGCAGTTGTTTTTTAATCATCTCCCTGAAAAGAGGTGTTCCTGCAAGGTTATCAAAAAACTTGCCCCTCCTGTCAAGAGCAATGTTATCAGGGTAAAGACGTTGAAGTACCAGAAGAAGCGCTGTTGCGGTTCTGAACGGGCTGAAGGTTTTTCTGTCGGTCAGAGAAAGCTTCAGGCCCTCGCAACGCTCTCCACTGAACTTGCCTGAGCATGGCTGAAAAACAACGTTATCAAACGACACTCCGGGAAGCTCGTATTTCCTGAGAGCAACAGCAAGTTCCTCGCTCTTGATATAAGGGGCACCAAACTGCATGAAGGGAGCATCGGTGCCACGCCCTTCACTAACGCTTGTCGCTTCAAGAAAGACCGTAGCGGGATAGACTATGGCCGCATCAACGGTTCTGATATTCGGCGAAGGGCTCTTAAAGGTGAACCCCGGATACTCATCAGCAAACCTGTTTCTGCGATACCCCTGCATGGGTATCACCCTGAGATCAAGCGTCCTGTAGCGCTGCTCCTTCAACAGCAAGGCAATCTCACCAGCCGTCATTCCATGAACAAATGGAATATTGACGGCCCCGACAAAGGACTCATATCCGGGCGTCAGCATGAACCCTTCCGGCGAGAGGGGCGCAACCGGATTGGGACGATCCAGAACCATGAACGCTATGCCAGCCTCATTACAAGCCTCCATGGCAATCTTCATGGTCGAGATGTAGGTATAACACCGTGTACCGATGTCCTGAAGATCATAAACAAGCACATCAATCTGCCGCAACTGGTGGATGTCAGGTTTTTTTAAGGTGCCGTAGAGTGAATAAACCGGGAGAGTATCGGCAACAACCGTGCTGCCGACCATTTTACCCGCTTCGATATCAGCCGAAAAACCGTGCTCGGGAGCCATGAGAAATTTCAGCCTGACGCCACTCCGGAGCAGCACCGAGTAATCCGGTTCCCCTCCCCGGGTAACGCCTGCCGTATTGGTAATAAGGCCAACTCTCAAGCCTGAAAGCTCCCGACACCCGGAGGCTTCAAGCCGATCAATACCATAGAGCAACCGTTCAGCAAAAACAGGATGCGGAACAAGGAAGAGAGCTGCAAGAGTTAGAAAGAGTATGAAAAAGCTCTTTTTTCCAATATCGTAAAGCATCGAAAACGAGCGATTATCAAGAGTCATTGCGTGCCTTTGAAAAAATATGCACAAAAAAAGCCGCCTCAAAACTGGGCGGCTTTTACTGGTGGTGGGGACAGGACTTGAACCTGCAACCTTCGGGTTATGAGCCCGACGAGCTACCAATTGCTCCACCCCACGATGTTTGTCTTTTAATTTAAGCAATAAATTCTCTTTTGCAAACAGTTATTGTATCTGTTTGCCGTTTATTTCATTTCCTCCGGGCTCAACAACATATAATCGTCCATCATCACCCTCGACGGCAAGAATCATCCCCTCTGAAACCTCATCTCGAATGGAGCGTTCGGCAAGATTAGCAACCAGTACAACATTTTTGCCGACCATCTCTTCCGGTGTGTAATGCTTCGCAATACCAGCCAGCACCTGTTTTGTGACCGAACCGACCTGCAGTTGCAGTTTCAGAAGTTTACCCGCTTTCTTGACCGCTTCAGCAGCGATAACTTTGGCGACCCTCAAGTCAACTTTGAGAAAATCGTCAAAATTAATCACCGGCTTGAACTCCATACGACTCTGTTCGACTCCAGCTTCCCGTTTTTCCGCTTCGGCCAGCAACCCTGCAATTTTTTCAAGTTCCGGCGCAAGAGCACTATCCTCAATTTTAGTAAAAAGAATTTCAGATTTCGCCCTGATATTGTCTCCTTTTTTAAGCCCGGGCAACAGAAGCTCTGAAAAAATTGATTTTCCTGATGTCACAAGATCCTCTATACGCCTTTCAAACCCGAGCATGGCATGAATTCTGTTGCAGGTTTCAGGAATAACCGGATAGAGAACAAAGGAAAGCGCATGACAAAGATTAAGCGAGAGCGCCATCGTTCTTGCCGCTGCTTCACGATCGATCTTGATTATTTTCCATGGTTCCGATACCGTCAGAAAACGGTTGGCCGCCCTTGCGATATCCATCCCGAGAGAGGCTGCTTCGCGGAAGTGAAAGCCTTCATAGGCGAGATCAAGCTTTTGAAGGGTATCAGGCCAGTCAATCCCGAGAGAGTTCCACTCTTCAGCAGTAGAGTCACAGGGTACCTCCCCGTCAAAACGGGCATTGGTAAAATCAATCGAACGTTTGATAAAATTGCCAAGAGTATCGGCCAGTTCGCCATTGGTTCTGTTCTGAAAATCCTGCCAACTGAAATCGGTATCCTTGTTTTCAGGATAATTCATCGCAATACTGTAGCGCAGGGTATCAGCGGGAAACTTGTCAAGGAACTCGCCAAGATAGACTGCGTAGTTTCTCGACTTCGAAAACTTTCTTCCCTCAAAATTCATGAACTCCGAGGCAGGCACATTGTCGGCAAGATTATAGAGCTCACTGTGACGCCCTTCATTCCATGCCAGCAGAATGGCCGGAAACATCAGCGTATGAAACACAATATTATCCTTGCCGATAAAATGAACAAGGCGACACTGCGGATCCTGCCAGTATGATTTCCATAGATCACTCTCGCCCTGCTGAGCCGCCCACTCCCTGGTAAAGGAGATATAACCCAGAACCGCATCAAACCAGACATAGAGTACCTTGCCAAGAGCTTCCTCGCGCTCAAGGGGCACCTTTATACCCCATGACAAGTCACGGGTTATCGCCCGCTCTTTCAACCCCTGCGTAAGCCAGGTACGGGTATAATTAACAACATTCGAGCGCCAGTCATCCTCATGACCTTGTACATAACCTTCAAGCTGCTCCTGAAAGCGCCCGAGCGGAAAATACCAGTGCATGGTATCGCGCAGCTCCGGCGTTGCATCCGAAAGCTTGCTTTTCGGATTAATAAGTTCGAGCGGACTTAAATGGGTTCCACACTGTTCGCATTGATCGCCGTTAGCCTCGGGATTATTACAGACCGGACAGGTTCCGGTCACATAACGGTCAGAAAGAAAACGCCCGGCTTTCCGGTCAAAAAAAAGCTTGTCAGTCTTTTGTTGAAAAATGCCTTTCTGTTCAATATCAAGAAAAAACTCCTGAGCAGTTTTGTGATGCACCTCTGAAGAGGTTCTGCCATAATAGTCAAACGAAATACCACACCTGGAGAAGGCATCCTGGTTCATCCTGTGGTATCGATCGACAACATCCTGTGGTGAAATTCCCTCTTTCTCGGCTGTAATGGTAATGGGTACACCATGTTCGTCCGACCCCCCGATATGAATGATATCCTCCCCCTTGAGTCTTTTATAACGAACATAAATATCCGCAGGAAGATACACACCGGCAAGATGGCCAAGATGAACCGGGCCATTGGCATAAGGAAGGGCTGAAGTGACAAGGGTTCTTGTAAACTGATGCATAGAGAGGAACCGTTATTTTTTAACAAACAGCGCATTGAACTTTTCGACAGAAAACCTGCGAGTCTGATCGCTAATCTGGTAACGAAGCCAGACAAGTTTTTTCTGGGCGTCAATGCTTTCTACCATGGCAGGCCCCTCGGGTGTTGAAACCATGCTTCCTTGAGAAGGAACAAGTGACGGACCTGAAGCGTGAGAACGACAGCCCTTCTCATGTTTCGAATAACCAAGACAACATTTCGGACGATTACAGATGCCGGTGATATTGAAAGCATGGCTCTCATTGCCTGCGACTTCGGAATATTGAGATTTTTCAGCAAATGGATTGGCGTGAATTTTCTGCAGCCAGCTCGAACAACACAAAAGGCAACCGCATGGTCCCAAAGCATTTGCCCTTCTGGCCTCTTCTCGTGTCGTAATCTGCACCATCTGAATTCTTGCCTTGAACTCTCCGGCAAGATCACGCACAAGCGTCCTGAAATCAACCCGGTGTGAGGAGGTATAGTAGACCGAAAGTTTCTGCTGGTCCATACGCAATTCAACATCAACCAGCTTTAGATCAAGTTCATGCTTTTTAATCTTGTTCATACAGACTTCCCGGATATCAGACTGCCGTTTTTTCAGTTCAATAATTGCCTGACAGTCATTTTCGTCAGCAATTCGCAGCACGGCTGTCAACTCCTGGCCATTTTTATCTAACCCCTTGAGTTGAAATTTTTTACGGGCAATCTGGCCTGTCGAATAAACAACTCCAAAATCATAGCCTCCATCCGATTCAATAATAACCTGCTGCCCGATACTGAAAGGGATGCCTGTATTATTGATAAAAAACTCACGCCTGCAACCCTGCAACTCAACTTCACAGATATCATCAGAAACAATATCGGGAGAAGCCCCGTAAATCGATTCCATCTCACTGTGCAACAATTGTGAAAGCCTCAACCTTACCTTTGCATTATCGCCCAGAAGACAACTGCATATAACATTACTCATGAATAGGGGAACGTTGTTGATGTTGTGTATTTACCACTTCTTGCAAAATGATCCGGCAACCTTTTATTAGCTGTCAAGACCTATGAATCGCCTGAATGCTTCACTCCTTCTGTTTACAGACGCACTCCCCTTGACAAGAGTCACTGCGTCATCAAGCTTTCGGTTCCGAATCTTCTCGCTGAGTTCATCAAGATGACTCTCCGTCATCTTCTGCATATATGCGGTAAGATCATTGGCACCAGTATATTCCTTCCGGGAAACCAAACGTGGCTCCCTGAAAGATAAAAACAGCTCCGGATTTTGTTCGTCAAGATATTCAATCCGACTGACAATTGAAACAACGTAAAGCTGCGGGATCTTTTCAAGCACCTGAGAGGCAATGAAAGCCGCCCCTTTAAAAAAAACAAGCGGACGCTTATCGACATGTTCAATCTTTCCCTGGGGAAAAATCCATAACGCATTCTGCAGCTCGTGTTCGTCGGTCAACAATTCAGCGGCATAACGAAGCGTAGCTGGCCAACTTTTCGGGCGGGAACGGTCAAGAGAAAACGCTCCTATACGGGTAAAAAAACGATGTTTCCGCAACTGCTGAAACTCAATAATAATATGCAGCCGCTGGTGAAAAAACTTTTCGGTGCACAAGGGCGACCAGAACCCGTCCCACCAGTATGCGTGATTAGCATAAAAAATAACCGGAGTACGAAGATCCATCTCCTGCACTCCGGGCTGCATAAAAACACGTACCGAATTAAAATGCCTTCTGAACTGGCGGCGGGAATACCAGCCAAACCATGACGTATAGAGGCGACTGCGACGAACTTTCAGCATCGGCGCCCTATTTGAAAGCTCTCCTGATACGGTTTACCGCTTCCTCAAGCGCGGTGATTGAGGCCGCATACGAGAGACGGAGGTTTTCCGGAGCGCCAAAAGCATCACCAGGTACTGTGGCGACATGATGCACCTTCAGAAGATATTCAGCAACATCGGCGGAGTCTTTCATGACCACACCATTAAAGGTTTGGCCAAGCACACCACTGATATCAGGGAAAATGTAGAACGCTCCCTGCGGCAAAGCAGTTTTAAAACCCGGAATGCTGTTCAGGGCCTTGTACATGTAATCGCGCCTCTTTTCAAATTCAGCGCGACGCTCTTCAACAATTCCCTGGTCACCATTGAGCGCCGCAACAGCCGCTTTCTGTGCGATGGCATTGGGATTGGAGGTGGTCTGTGACTGTATCTTGTCGCAGGCATCAATCAACCATTTCGGCCCGGCAAGGTATCCGATTCTCCAGCCAGTCATCGCGTAGGTTTTCGACACACCATTACTCACAATAACCCACTCCTTCATAGCAGGAATTCTTGCAGGAGAAAACGGACGAACACCACCATAGACAATCATGTCGTACATTTCATCGGAGAGCACAAAAATTCCACGACCTTCGACAACCGCCATCAGGGCTCGCACCTCAACTTCACTATACACCGCGCCGGTGGGATTCGAGGGAGAATTCAGGACAAGAATCTTTGTTTTCGGAGTAATGGCTGCCTCAAGCTGGGCCGGGCTCATTTTATATTCAGTCTCCAGTGTGGTATGAACAATAACCGGTATACCACCCGCAAGACGAACCATTTCGGGAAAGCTCACCCAGTAAGGAGCTGGAACAATCACCTCATCACCCTCTTCGCAAAGCGCAAGAAAGGTATTGGCAAGGGTCTGTTTGCCGCCATTGCTGACAATGATCTGGTTTTCCTGAAACTCCAGACCGTTATCGCGCCTGAACTTTTCGATAATCGCCTTTTTAAGATCCGCAATACCTGAATTTGCCGTATAACGGGTAAATCCGGCATTAATTGCATCTATTCCCGCCTGATTAACATGGGCGGGGGTAGGGAAATCAGGTTCGCCTGCTGAAAGGCTGACAATATCCATACCTTCAGCCTTCATTTTAGCAGCAAGATTGCTGATTCGCATGGTCTGCGATTCCTGCATACCAAGAACCCGGCGAGTGAGATATTGTTCTTCTGGCAAAACTGTTGTCGACATATATAAAAAATAGTTGGTTATAAATGTTTCAGGTTCAATTCTTCACGTTTTTGATGCATCATCTCCAGAACACAAGGGTGCACAAACTTGCTGACATCACCGCCAAGCATGGCCACCTCCTTGATTATTGATGATGCAACATAGGTATACTTGACATTGGGCATCAGAAAAACAGTGGTAACTTCCGGATAAAGTTGACGGTTAAGCAGCGACATCTGAAACTCATACTCAAAATCCTTGACTTGCCGTACGCCCCGAACAATTGATTTTGCGCCAGCCTGCCGGGCATAATCAGCAAGCAATCCTTTATGAAGCACCTCAACACTGACGCCAAGGTACCCTCCGGTTATCTCTTTCGTCATCACCTCCCGTTCCTCTATGGTAAACAGTGCGTGTTTCTGGCTGTTCTCGGCAATAACCACAATAACCTCTTCAAAAATATTCAGGGCACGTTCAAGCACATCAAGATGGCCGTTGGTAAACGGATCGAATGTTCCTGGATAAATCGCTTTTGATTTCATCGTCATTCAAAGGTTATTGCTGAAAAAAGTTACTCTTGTCATGCCGTAATCCTTGTGAAAAGAGTAGTGCAACGACAACCTGAAATCAAAATATGTACTATGTTCGATAAGCAGCATTCCCCCATCGGAAAGAAGAGCGCCTCCAAAAATCATCTCAATCAACTGATCGTAATCAGGCCAGGAATAGGGCGGATCACAAAAAAGAAGATCAAAATGACCGGTCGAACGCCTGAGAAATGCCAGAACATCTGCATTGACAATTTTTACACTCTCCTGTACACCAAGCTGAAGAGCCGTTGCCTTCATGGCTTTCAGTGCATCAACATGCTGATCGACAAAAAAGACGGAGCCTGCACCACGACTCAGCGCCTCAAAACCAAGAGAACCGAACCCGGCAAACAAATCAAGAACAGAAGCACCATCAAAGTCAATTCTTGCTGCCAGCGTATCAAATATCGATTTCTTCACCCTGCTGCTGCATGGACGTATAGCAAGCGACGATGAGCTCCTGATTTTTCGCCCTTTATATGTACCCGCCAGAATCTGCACGAAACTGTTTCTGCCTAAAAATCACCATAGACGGTCTCGCCAAGAATGGCAAGAGCCTTGAGTGCATCATCCTTTGATGGCGGCTTTCCATGCCAGTTGCTGTTGTCAGGCATGGAACCCTCAAAAAAGGGAACCCCTTTTCCCATAATTGTTGTTGCAAGAACAACCGTTGGTCTCTTGCGGCTTTTGTTCGATTTGATTTTCTCAATGGTGCCGACAAAATCATCCATATCATTGCCATCACATTGACAGACATCCCATCCGAATGCCCGCCATTTATCAGCAAACGGTTCCACACCCATGATAGAGGAGACCTCGCCGTCAATCTGCAAATTATTGTAATCGACAATACCGATAATGTTGTCAAGCTTGTAATGGGAAGCACTCATCGCCGCTTCCCATATTTGTCCCTCCTGACATTCACCATCACCCATCAGGCAGAAGACATCGTTCTCCTTTCCATCCATACGGAGACCAAGGGCTGCTCCCACTGCGGTAGAAAGACCCTGACCAAGAGAACCGGAAGCGATTCTGATACCGGGAAGTCTTGATTCAGAGGTTGGATGACCCTGCAGGTAGGAGTTAACCTGCCGCAGGGAGTTCAGTTCGCTGAGAGGGAAATAACCTGAACGGGCAAGAACACTGTACCAAACCGGCGCAATATGACCATTGGAGAGAAAAACCATATCCTCATCATGATGATGCCAGAACTCATGAGGCTTGTGCTGAAGTACCCGAAAGTAGAGCGCAGTAAAAATATCAGCCATGCCAAGCGAACCACCGGTATGACCGGAATTAGCCATAGCAAGCATTCGGATAATATCCCGACGAACCTGCCGGGCCATTTCCTTGAGGTCCTCAATTGCTGCAAGCTCAAGCAACACGCCTTTTTTTTCAGCAGGATAAAGTTTTACGTCTTTTGCCATAATTGATAATATGTCAACAAAATTCTTGTGAATTAATAAAAATTATTCATGCTTCAACTTTCTTTCCCTGAGAAACTTCCATAAAGAAAATAAAAGCACCACAACAAAAATAATCGTGACCGGAATACTGTATACAGCAACATAACCACCGATATGCTGCCAGTTGCTTCCAAGGAAAAAGCCACCGTAGAGCAACAATACATTCCATGCCACAGCACTGGTCAACGCCGCAAGAAGAACAAATGGCGTCTTGAGATGCATCAGACCTGCCATAACAGAAATAACTGCCCTGGACCCGAACAGAAACCGGTTCACCAATACAGCAAGGTAACCATGAGTAGTAAATTTGTGGCGCAGCAGTACCATGTCTGACGGCGGGAAAAAGCGGTGAACGCTTTTCGAAAACCGGTGCTGCACCTCAGTATCGCCGGCGGCATATAATTTTATGCCGAGATGTTTGCTCAGCATATAGATCACCATAAACCCGGCCGTAGAGCCCAGCGAAGACCAGAACAGGGCGCCGGCAAACGTTAGCTGACTGCCGTATATCAAATACCCGATAAAAGCTACCGGGACATCACCAGGTATCGGCGGTATGACGTTTTCAAGAAAAGCAATCAGAAAAAGAAAAACATAGACCGCAAAAGGGTCTGCATGCTGCAGCCAGAAAATCGCAGATTCAAGCATGGCACACCCCGTCTGTCGTTACTGTATCAGTCAAGATCAAGAACTCTTCTCTGCACCTCACTATAGGCATCCTCAACACTGCCCAGATCAAAACGGAAACGATCCTTGTCCATTTTTTCGTTCGTCTCAAGATCCCAGAACCTGCAGGTATCAGGACTTATCTCATCGCCAAGCAGAATCTCGTTGTTATGACGACCGAACTCCAGCTTGAAGTCAACCAGCTTCAGTTTTCTTTCTGCAAAAAATTTACGAAGCACAACATTAATCGCTTCGGCACGCTGTTTCAGAACCGCAAGCTCCTCAAGAGTGGCAACACCAAGCGCCACCGCATGGGATTCATTCATCAGCGGATCATCAAGATCGTCATCTTTAAGATAGAACTCTACAATCGGCCTTTCAAGCACGGTTCCTTCTGCAAACCCATACCGCTTCACCAGCGAACCAGCCGCAATATTGCGGACCACAACCTCAACCTTGATAATATCGAGACGCCGGCAAAGCATCTCACGATCAGAAAGCTTTTCAACCAGATGAGTACGTATCCCGTTCTCCTCAAGCATGGTAAAAAGCTTGCAAGAGATAGCATTGTTCACAATACCTTTTTCAGCAATCGTTCCCTTTTTCTTGTTATTGAACGCCGTCGCATCGTCCTTGAACTCCTGTATCACCAGGTTGCTGTCATCTGTCAAGAAAACCTTTTTAGCCTTGCCTTCGTAGAGCTGTGTCGTCTTTGTCATAGTGAACTTTTTTATATTTGAGTGGCTATCGCAGCCGATAACCCTGTATATCCTGAAAAATTATCCCCTCTCATACTGACTGATCAGAAGCCGCCTGCTGAACCGCTCCGGTAAGCACAATAGTAATCTGATCGTCGGTCAGCCCTTTGTCCTTCAAAAAATTCATAAATCTGAACACACCAAGATCTGACAACATGGCTTTCGGTTGATCCTGTTCACTCAGCCCCCTGGTACGGCTGTACTCTTCAGAGGTGTGTATCCAGTCATCAATGAACTGTTCCGATCTGCCGTTCTCAAGGAAAAAACCGGTCACAATCTCTTTAACCTTATCGGCTTCCGGCTCCGGATGTGCCAGAATAAGCAACTGCATCTCTTCGGAAATCCTTGCCAACACAATAACCGCCTCCCTGTCAAGGGTTTCATCGAGGATATCTTTCGCCCGCTCTTTGACATCACTCTTGTGGGTCATAATGCTTTCCGGATCGTTTGGTAATAAAAAATATTGATAGCAGCAAAATCCCGATTAAGTTACATAATCATTATGGTAAAGAAAAAAAATTACATAGAAAGAGGTTATGCGAACATTACTCTGTTACTTTTTTCTCCTCTTCAGCGCAGCATCCCTGATTTCCCATTCTGCCTCAGGGAATCAAAAACCGGAAAAAAGCGTGCTTTTCCTGTGGTGGAACGTTGAAAATCTGTTTGATCCGCAGAATGACCCGTTGACTGACGATGACGACTTCACCCCGGAAGGAAAGCTTCAGTGGACAGAAAAAAAACTTCTTCTCAAAGAGATGCGCATCCGCCACCTTCTCACGGCAGTTGAGGCGCACCCTGAGTACCGGAAATATCCTGACATTGTAGCATTTGCGGAAGTTGAAAACCGCAACGTCTTTGAAGAAACGCTCTCCCGGCTTCAGGGAATCAGGTACAAAAGCATTTATTTTGAGTCATCAGACCCGAGAGGCATCGATATCGGCCTTGGCTACAATCCGCAAACGCTCCGTCCAACCGTATCAAAAGCTTACTCCGTTCCTCTTGCCCGGCAGACAAGAAAAATCATTGTTGCCGGGTTTTCCGCTGACGGTTACCCGTTTCACCTGATTCTGAACCACTGGCCATCACGCGCTTTCGATACCGGATGGACCGAACCAAAACGACTTGCCGCCGCAAAGGTCACCCGACACATTGTTGACAGCCTGCTTGTCGGCAACCCGAAAGCGGATATTATTGTCATGGGAGACTTCAACGACGAGCCCGGCGACCGCTCAATAAAACAGGTTCTTGGTTCGTCCTTTGATGCCGCAAAAGTCAAGGCAAACAGCACTGCATTTCTTTACAATTGCTGGAACGGATACGAGGGAATCGGCAGCTACTTCTACAACAACCACTGGCAGCAGATCGACCAGATCCTCCTCAGCGCAGGAATGCTTGAGAACAGAGGCTTCTTTGCGCCAGACAACGCATTCCGCTGCTTCGCCTTTTCCCGACTGCTGGACGAATCGGGGAAAAAGCCCTATGCGACATACGAAAAAAGGAAATATAAAGGAGGCTATTCCGATCACCTGCCACTTCTTCTGAAAGCACGCTTGAACCCTTCAACCCAGAGAACACTTCCAAGCCCTGCAGCGAGACAAAGCAGAAGATCAGGGAGATGCAATGATGAAAACCTGAAAAGGTGAATAAAAAAAGGAACATACAGCACAATTCCCAAAAAGAGTATGGCTCCGGCGACCACTGGAAACAATGCCGCATTGGCAGATCGCGTTGCAGAAGCAAACGTGCGACTCCAGGTGCGGTTGGTCAGAATCAAACCGAGATTGGAAATCATCAGCGTCGTAAAGGTCATTGCGCGAAGTTCCTGCGCGTCAGCTCCTCTTGAACGGGCAAACCAGAAAACACCCAGAATAACCGCAAGCACCATAACTCCCTGCATCAGGCTGAGCACAACAGTCTTTCTGCTGAATAACGGCTCCCTGGAGTTTCGGGGCGGACGATTCATCACATCAGCTTCTTCTCCCTCAGCTTCAAAAACGATTGAGCATGCAGGATCAATGATGAGTTGTAAAAAAGCGATATGCGCTGGCAGCAAGAGCAGCGGCCATTGAAAAAGAACAGGCAAAAGCGACATCCCGGCAATGGGAACATGGATTGCAAATATATAGGCGATGGCTTTTCTGATATTGTCAAAAATTCTTCGCCCCAGCCTGATGGCCTGCACAATTGAGGAAAAATCATCATCCAGCAGAACCAGTGACGCCGACTCACGGGCAACATCCGTTCCGCGTCCACCCATGGCAATGCCAATGTTGGCCGCTTTCAGCGCAGGAGCATCATTCACGCCATCCCCCGTCATGGCGACTATTTCACCGTTAGCCTTGAACGCATTTACCAGCCGCAACTTCTGCTCGGGCACCACCCTCGCAAAAATATTCACCTCATTGATCTTCTCCTGCAGTTCACGGTCCGTCATACCCTGCAGTTCCGGACCAGTAAGAGACTGGTCAGCTTTTTTCAGCCCGATCTGCCGGGCAATATTGCGTGCCGTACCGGGAAAATCACCGGTGATCATCACCACTCGAACTCCGGCGCTATAACATTCCGAAATGGCGGAAGGAACAGTCGGACGCACCGGGTCAGAAAGGCCTATGAAACCAAGAAATTCAAAAACAAAGTCACCCTGTGCATTGGGTAAAACCGGTTGCTGAAAAAATGCCCTTGCCACGCCCAATACCCGCAACCCACGATCAGCCATTTCGGCAACATGAGTAAAAAGTTCTGCTCTCGCAGAGTCATCAAAATGACAAAGCCCGATAATTGCTTCAGGAGCACCTTTGGCTGCAATAGTATAATGTTCATTTTCCGCTGACTTCCAGACCCGGGAAAGTGAAAGCAACTCTTTTGACAAAGCGTATTCATGAACCAGCTCCCAGTCCTTGTGCAAATGTTCTGTCTCTGTCAGATAGTCATCTCCAGTCTCTTTGATAGCTTTTTCCATAGGATCAAACGGATCAAGCTGACTTGCCAGAATACTGAATTCCAGAAGTTCATGAAATTGTTCAGGCATGGAATTCCGTACAACCGAGCCGACATCAAGCAGCTCTCCGGCCGCAAAGAGTTTGCTGACTGACATGCGATTCATGGTAAGCGTACCGGTTTTGTCCACACAAAGCACCGTTGAAGAACCCAGTGTTTCAATGGCTGGCATACGACGGGTAAGAACCTGTTTTCTTGCAATGCGCCAGGCTCCCATGGCAAGAAAAATAGTCAGCACAACAGGCAGCTCTTCAGGGAGCGTTGCCATAGCAAGAGTAACGCCGGCAAGCAATCCATTAAGCCAGTCGCCACGAGTGAGACTGTAATAAATAATCACCAGAAAACACAACGACAATCCAAAAACAGCCAGGGTACGCACCCATCGATCAGTCTCTTTCTGCAACAGCGTCTCTTCAGGCTCAACACTCTGCAAGACAGCGCCGATTTTCCCGATTTCGGTCTTTATGCCGGTTGCGATAACCTGTGCAATACCCTGCCCCTGAACCACCAAAGTACCTGAATAGATGAAAGGAAGATCATCTCCACCGGGACAAACCTTTTTTTCCTCCCCGGCATCATCTGATTTTCTGACCGGAACAGATTCGCCCGTCAAAAGAGATTCATCAACCGAAAGATTCAGGCACGAAAGCAGTCGTGCATCAGCAGGAACACGATCACCCTCATTGACAACAAGAATATCACCGCGCACCACCTCACGCCCCGCAATACGCCGTTCTTTGCCATCCCTGACAACCTGGGCGCGCGGGCTTGAAAGATCCCGCAACGCATCCAGAGCATTCTCCGTTTTTCGCTCCTCGTAGAGAGTAAGACCCATAACAAAGAAGACAAAGCCGAGAAGCATCAACGCCTCCTGGATATCGCCAAGCACCAAATAGACCGCTCCACAGGCAACCAGCAACAGAAACATGGGTTCCCGGATAACACCAAACGCTAAAGAGAAAATACCTCGTTGCCCCGCAGCGGGCAGCTCATTAAATCCTTCTGAAAGCAGTCGTTCTGCGGCTTCCACCTCTGAAAGACCCGAAAATTCTTCAGGTTTAATGGTGTTTTTCATAGCAAAGAAATCCGGAAAAACTGATCTGGCTGATGAAAATCGGCCGGTGAAGAGGGCATCTGCCACCAGGGAAACAAGCCAAACTCTCCCCTGCCGGAAGAGGCCGCGCACTGCAAGGCAATAACATGCCCTTCGCTCATGAATGGCTTGAGTAGATGCCAGCAGAACTCCATGCCGAACACCCCCGCCTCCTGCACCAGACAGAGCTCCCTGTTCCATGGTTCAGCGGAAAGCACCTCAAAACCTTCTGCCCTTTTTCTTGGGGTATCAAAACGCAGCGCAACCCAGTGACCCTCCGGAGTCATTTCAAACTCAAGATAGCTTCCACCCGGAGTTCCGGCAATAAACAGTTCAGAAACACTATACTGCCATAATCCATCGATAAACCCTGCTGGAGCAGGAGCTTTCAACGAAAACAGCAAAGGATCATTGCTGCGGGTTATCCAGCGAAGAAAAGGTGTTTCAGGAGCAGCCGCCGCATCCTCTAACGAACACAACTGCTCAACCTCCACAACAACACCAGCAGGAAACTCCCTGTCGAAACCAAAATAACCTGCCAGTGGCCCCTGCATGAGAAGACGGGGAAAAAGAGGCTCCTGAAGAGTATGTTCCTTTTGCGTGGGCGACCACAACAGTCCGACCCATCCCTGTGAAGAGTCCCGATGATCAGCTTCAAACCCCACACCACATGAAGCAAGAAGTTCAGCATCAAACAAGCCGACGCACTGAACTTCAAGATCAAGTTCAGCACCGGCCTGCTCAAAAGCCGCAGTCCTCATCCGTGCAGCAAGCCTGAGCACATTCTCCGCCGTGGCCCCTCCTGTGTTATAGATAAAATTGGCATGATACTCACTGACCATGGCGCCACCTTCCGACTGCCCCTTGAAGCCAAGTTCCTCAAAAATCATGCCACTCGACCGGCCTGCGGCATAGTTGTTCTTGAACGTTGAACCGCAACTTGGAAAATCAAAATGGTGCTTTTTTGAACGCTCCTCTTCATAACCAAGCATCTCACTCCTGATCTTTTCAGCAGGGCGACTTTCGGGAAAACGCAAGACAACAGCAACGACAATTTCCGGATTATCCATCAATGAGGTGCGCTTGTAGCCATGAAAAACTTCGTCGGGCCTTTTCCATCGCAACCGGCCATCAACCGAAAGCGTCAGAATACCTGCCGTAATTTCCGAAACCTCCCCCCCGAAACATCGCGCATTCATTCTTACCGTCGCCCCGATCTGACCCGGCAGACGATAAAGCCACTCTCCCCCTCCCTTGCCGGCAGAAAAAAGCTCTTCAGCAATCAGGGTATTGTCCACACCCGCCTCGCAGAAAAGTTCATTATCAGAAAGCCAGAAAAGACGCTGCATCCCTTCCAAAGAGATTACAATACCGGGAAACTCATGATCAGAAAAGAGAATATTGCTCCCACTCCCCAGAAGCGCAAGCGGAAAACGGTAAGTACGATTCCAGATCAAAAGATTGGAGAACTCTGAAAGAGAGGCTGGAACAGCAAGAAAACGGGCGGTACCGCCAATTCCGTAATACGTTCTGGCAGCAAGCGAAACAGCAGATTCAAAATGACAGGGCAAGGTAAAATCGGACATAACTCCATTATTTTAATTGAACCTTGATCATTTCATCATCAAGCAGGATGGCAAAATCTGCTCCTGTTCAATGTTCCCGGTGAAAGCCGATACACAGTCAACCCTGTCAATGTAGTAAAAAAACACAGAAGCCCGCGTGCAGCGGGCGTTCTGGACACCAAGTCATTCTACTCAATAACGTTGGTTATATGGCGGAGAGGGAGGGATTCGAACCCTCGGTAGCCCTATAAGAACTACGTCGGTTTAGCAAACCGGTGCCTTCAGCCGCTCGGCCACCTCTCCTGATGGTCTGGCGGAGGATGAGGGACTCGAACCCCCAAGGGCGTGAGCCCGGCAGTTTTCAAGACTGCTGCCTTACCAATTAGACTAATCCTCCAGGTGTATCAAAAAGAACAGGTGCAAAAGATAGTTAATCCTTCTGAAAAAGCCAGAAAAAAAGATATCAAAAGCAATTTTCCTGGCGGAGAGGGAGGGATTCGAACCCTCGAGGGCTGTAACACCCTACCCGCTTTCCAGGCGAGCGCACTAGACCAACTATGCGACCTCTCCGTAATAATAAAAGGTTCGGAATTTACATTCTATTTGTGAGTTTCACAAGTATTCTGTTAGCGAAGAGCCTGTCAAAACTCTATTTTACCCTCTCTTTTCGACATATTTTCTCTATGAGCGATGGGAACCATGATTAATATTGTCATTCTACGCTCACATTTTGTAAATTGGCGAAATTGATTTTACTGCCATCCATTAATTCTGCTCTACCCATGACGAAGATTCTCTATGAAGCGCTGACGTTTGACGATGTACTTCTTATTCCTTCATATTCAAGTGTTCTGCCAAAGGAGACGACCACTGCATGTCGTCTCACCAAAACAATTATGCTGAAAATACCGTTGGTAAGTGCAGCAATGGATACGGTAACGGAGTCGGGACTGGCTATTGCACTTGCTCGTGCCGGAGGCATCGGTATTATTCACAAAAACCTGACCATCGAAGAGCAGGCACGTGAAGTAGCAAAGGTCAAGCGATATGAGAGCGGTATCATTCGCAACCCATTTACCCTTTATGAGGATGCCACGATGCAGGATGCGCTTGATCTGATGCATCGTCACTCCATTTCCGGTATACCTGTTATCGGGCGACCAGAACATGAGGGCGACCAGAATATGAAGCTCAAAGGGATTGTCACAAACAGGGATCTTCGCATCAAGCCGGAACCTGACGCGAAAATAGCACATATCATGACCAGCAAAAACCTCATTACCGCAGGTGAGGATGTTGACCTTCAACATGCTGAAGAGATCCTGCTTGCCAACAGGATCGAAAAACTGCTCATTACTGATACTAACGGAAACCTTAAAGGGCTGATTACCTTCAAGGATATTCAAAGACGAAAACAGTTCCCTAATTCCTGCAAGGACATACAGGGGCACCTGAGAGTCGGCGCAGCCGTAGGTATCAGCGCAAATACGCTTGAAAGGGTACGCGCTCTGGTTGATGCCGGAGTTGATGTCGTTGCGGTCGATACGGCTCACGGTCACAGCAAGGCCGTTCTTGACATGGTTAAAAGCATCAAGCGCCTCTATCCCGACCTGCAGGTTATCGCCGGGAATGTCGCCACACCTGAAGCTGTCAGAGATCTTGTCGAAGCTGGCGCTGACTGCGTAAAAGTCGGTATCGGTCCTGGCAGTATCTGTACCACCCGAATTGTTGCCGGAGTTGGAATGCCCCAGTTGACCGCCATCATGAACTGCGCGGAAGAGGCGGCAAAAACCAACACACCAATTATAGCTGACGGCGGCGTCAAATACAGCGGCGATATCGCCAAAGCTCTTGCTGCAGGCGCAGATTCGGTCATGATCGGCAGCATTTTCGCCGGAACCGACGAAAGTCCTGGAGAAATTATTCTCTATGAAGGAAGAAAATTCAAGACCTATCGGGGCATGGGATCTCTTGGCGCCATGTCTGAACCGGAAGGAAGCAGCGACCGCTATTTCCAGGACGCTTCAAGCGAATCGAAAAAATATGTGCCCGAAGGAATTGAAGGGCGGATTCCTGCAAAAGGTTCGCTCGACGAAGTGGTCTACCAGTTAATCGGCGGACTAAAATCCTCTATGGGATACTGTGGAGTCACCTGCATTGAAGAGCTGAAAACCAACACCCGGTTTGTGCGGATAACTTCGGCAGGTCTAAGGGAGAGCCATCCTCATGATGTCAAGATTACCAAAGAGGCTCCGAATTATTCGACGACTATGTAAAAAGAGAACGGGACTTATAGCGTGGTGAACGCTATAAGTCCCGCAACAGAGGAACAAGAACTATTTGTCATCCGTCATGCCTTCCAGCCGGTCTTCAAGATCGGCGTAGATCTCCTGAAGCTCATCAATCATACTCTGGTCAGCTTTCCACATACCGCGGCCGTGCGCCTCGAGCATACGGCCAACGATGTTCTTGATCGCCTGCGGATTGAGGGTTGCAAGCCGCTCCTTCATTACCGGGTCAAGCGCGTAGGTCTCGGCGGTTTTTGTATAGACCCAGTCGTCCACACTCTTGGTGACCGCATCCCAGCCAAGCATATAGGTAACGCGGTTGCTGATTTCGCCGGCGCCGCTATGGCCATGCTTGAGCATCCCTTCAAACCACTTTGGGTTGAGCAGTTTTGAACGATACTCAATGCGAAGCGATTTCTCAGCATCGTCAACCTTGATGTCGGAGGTAAACGATTCAACGTAGTTGAGCTTGATATCGCCGCCCTTCGTGTTTCTGCGGCGCGCGGCAAGCTGGAGTGACCCTGACGAGGAGAAATAGTGGTCAATATCGGAAATACCAAACTCGGTGGAGTCGACCTGATGCACAACCCGGTCAACCGAACCAAGCATTTTCTGCAGAATCGCCGACTCATTCTCCCCTTTCCTTCCCCCGCCATAAGCGCTGCTGTTGCGGCGAATAAAGAGATCATCAAGATCGTTTTCAGATTCCCATGCTGAATCCTCAATCATATCATCAACATAGGTGCCGTAAGCCCCTGGAGCCTGGGTAAACTGACGGGCCGTGGCACTCTCGAACTCCATACCGGAGGCAAGCGCCTCATCAACATGTTTCTTGACATAGTTCATCTCAACCGGTTCATCGGCCCTTGCAGCCTCCTTGACAAGCCGGTCAAGCTGATCCATGAGAAGACCAAACGCATCGCGGAAAATAGGGCTGAGCTGCATCAGCACATCAATACGCGGCCGGCGCAACTTGTCAAGCGGCACCAGACTGTAATGGCTGATTTTTCCAAAAGCGTCATAGGATGGCTCCGCCCCAAGCAGCCTGATCACCACAGCAACAGCCTCTCCCTTGGTTTTAATGGTATCAAGGCCCCAAAGCACCTGGGCAATAGTTTCAGGATATTGTCCCTCATTCTCCTCAAGATGCTTTTTAACAATACTGTCCGCAATAAGCGAACCACGCTTGAAAGCCAGAACCGAAGGAATTCTCCACGGATCAATCGAGTGGATATTACGTCCCGAAGGAAGCACATTGACACCATCTCGCACCAGATCACCTCCCGGCCCTGAAGAGATATAACGCCCGTCAAGCACCTTCAGCAGCGCATCCATCTCGCCCGTATTGTCGCGAAGCGCAAAGAGAAGCTGCGATCCCTCCCTGATCAACTGCTCAATAAAAGGCATATATTCTGCAGGAAGTTTAGAGCCTCCCGTTATCGAGGCAAAGGCTGCCAGAGCATTTTTCCGGTCAAAGAGGACCTGCTGAACAAACTCCCGACATGCCGTATCGATCCATTCACGAAGTCGGATTGCCTCCTCTTCGCCCTTTCTCGACCGGCTGGCCACCTCCTCATAGCTGTTAAAATGTCCATTCTTTCCCGATGCGGTCATCAGCAGAGAGGGCAGCGTTCTCGATTCCTCCGCCCGATTTTTAAGGGTTTCAGTGACGGTGATAATCTGGGCTTCGAGAGGACTCGCCTCACCGAAGACATGAAGCGAATTGGAAATAAGCCGGTTTTCAAGTTCGCTGACATACATATACAGCCTGCTGACATAATCACCGAACCCTTCACTCGTACGCCGGGGACAATCGTCAGTCAGATTAAGCAGCTCGGCTTTCTGCATAATGGCCTCTTCGAAACCAGAACCATCCCCCTGCCCGTCACCGGAGGCAGAAGCAGAAAAATTTCTTTCCCGGAAATCGACCAGCAGCTCTTTCAACGCGGGCAGCTCCTTGTAAAGTCCGGCGCGTGACAGCGGAGGCACCACATGGGAAACCATGGTGGCAAGACCGCGCCGTTTGGCAATGGTAGACTCACTGGGGTTATTCACAGGATAGATATAAATATGCGGCACCTCGCCAAGCAGAGCATCTGGCCAGCAGTCGCCGGTAAGGCCTGTCTGAAGTCCCGGCATCCACTCAACAGAGCCGTGCATACCAACATGCACCATGGCGTGCGCCTGAAACTCCCGGCTTATCCAGCGGTAGAAGGCAATATACTGGTGGTGCGGCGTATTTGACTTGTCGAACAACAAGCGCATGGGATCGCCCTGCACCCCGATGCGCGGCTGAACACCAATAAAGATATTACCAAATTGTATACCCCCGATAAACACATCATGATCTCCGATCGGCACAATTTCACCGGGAAATTTCTGCCACCGCTCATCAATGCGCTCACGTTCTCTTGAAGAGGTCAGCTCCCTGAAGCTGTCATAACTGACTTTCAGCGCATCAGGCTGGTTCTGCTTGACCTGATGATCGGTCGCCTGATCAAGGACATGAAAAAGGGCATCAGCAGATTCCGGCAGTTGACCAACATTGTATCCCTCTTTTTTCAGTCTCTGCAGCGCAGCAAAAAGGGTTCTTGGAACATCAAGCAGCGCGGCACTGGCCTTCTTGCCAAGACCGGGAGGATAATCATAAACGATAAAAGCCACCTTCTTGTCGCGATTGGCCGTCGCCCGCAGCCGAAGCCACTGTTTGACCAGAAGTGCAAGCCGCTCGATACGCTCGTGAACCGTCTCAATCTTGCCATCCTGCAGGGCGCCAAGAATAACCGGGCATATTGCGCCATCCATTTCCGGAATAGCGTAGGTAAAGGTAATCTGCATCGGAGAGACACCGAGCTCCTTCCACGATTCAAACCCCTGGGTCAACAGAGGCTGAGCAACAATGTAGGGAACATCAAGTTTTGTCATAATCTCGTGTCGAGCATCAGCGGCCGTTCCAGGCTTGGTCGATCCCGCCGGGCCACCCACAAGACCGAAACCCATCATATTGACCAGCAGATCAATATTCTCCTTTGCCAGCCAGTCTCGCACCAGTACATGGCCTTCAACGCCCATCACAAAAGAGGGGAAAATATGAATCCCCTGCTTTTCAAGCACACGAATGGTATTGTCGATATAGGTCTTTTCCTGCAGCAGGTGCTTACGGAAAAACAAAAGACCGATTTTCTGACCCTTATCAATATTTATGCCGCGTTTTTTCAGCCAGTTTTTATAGCTCTTGACATCGGTGAAATATGCCGGTGCATCCGGATGGTAGAGCCCCATGTTCGGGACATCAACAATTGCGCCGACAATAATCTGCTCATCAAAGTATTCGCGAAGAATCAGCCGGAACATGTTGGCGATATTGTCTGCGGTCGGCTGCATCCAGTAGGAGTAAACCATCAGCCAGTTCTTGAAATCCTTCGCCTTTTTGGGCACAAGCGGCAGAATGGTACGCATGATTTTCATGAGCTTCATATAGCCGTAGAGAGCATCCTCATCGCGCCCCTTCACCAGCATTTTCGCCACTTTTTTAACCATATCAGGCATGCCGGCCTTGCCGTCGCCAACAGAATAATTTCCAACCTTGGTCAGCGCCATGGCTTCAGGCATGGACTCAAAAATAAAGATAGTCTTTTCATTGGTGCCCAGATCAAGCTGGTGTTTAAACCAGTCGATCTGCTCTTTGAAGTTGATCATGCTCATGAAGACACAATCAGCCTCCTGAATTGCTGTTGCCGCTTCAGGATTCTTTTTTTCCAGGTCAATATCACTCAACTGGGTCAGTTCGGCTTCACCTGAAAGAAGCCCCTTGATCTTTTTCCAGAGGCCGGCGTTGTACTGCTCAAGACCAACAATAGCAACAATCTTGCGGAGATCAGACATAATAAAGGGAGTAGGTATGCATTAGATGTATCACGTTTATCACGGAGACAGGACACTATACCTTAAATGTATAAAAGAAGGGGAATAATTCCGAAAAAGACCTTTCCAATTCACTCATCGGAAAGGTCTTCGAGGATCAAAAGCTCATTGCAGCTTCAACAATCTGTTCGGCTTTTGCATTCGGCAGATAAAAATAACGTCCTCCAAGCTTCTGGGCGAGTTTGGGAGCCTCACCCCTTGAAAGATAGTTCATCTGGGTATCGATGACGATAGCGGCCACACCATCGGCCTGGATGGAGAGTGACAGTGCCTCAACCTCCTTTTCAAGATCCTCCTTTGAAGCCTTTTCCGCCGTCGGATCAAAAGTTGCCTGCAGGCCGATATTACCGCGTCCATCCGTAATCAGCACAAACATCACCTGTGTAATTCCTTTTGTACGAGCCTGTTTGGCGGTCTCCCAGCCAAGATAAAGCGCAGAAGCAAGCGGTGTGCCACCACCGGTAGGAAGCACATCAAGCTCACGTTTTGCACGATCGACACTCTGTGAAGGGGGAAGAAGCACCTGAGCCTGCTTTCCACGGAATGAAATAAGGGCAACCTGGTCGCGGTGCACATAAGCGTTCTGCAAAAGACTGGCAACAGCGCCCTTCGCCTGACGCATACGGTTCAGCGCCATGGAACCCGAGGCATCCACCATAAAAATAAAGAGCGTACCAGACTTGTCTCGGAAGCGCTTGATCTTCACATCATCCTTGGTGATGAGCAGCGCGGTTTTTGGTCTGCCTGCCATCTTGCTGTCGCGACGGCGAGTCTCCTGCCACGGTGCTGCGGAAATCAAGGTTGGAATAAGCGCAACCTTGCCACTGCGCATTTCGCCTGGCTGAGCCCTTACAAAACGACCTCGCTTGAAGTTGAGCGCCTCACCACGGCTGCCCGTTGTCGTCTTCTTCTTCGAAGCCAGCGAGATATTAAGAATATTGTCAGGGAGCTCCATCGTGATAGCATCCATCATCAACTCCTCAATCATGTCGGGAGTCTCCTTCTGCTCCTCCTCCGCTTCAGCGTCAGGAGTATCCGACGGTGCCTCCTCATCCTCAGACTCGGGCTCGTCCTGCTGCGGCGGCTCCTCCTGGGGAGGCGCTTCATTCGACTCGGCTTCCCGCTCAGGCATACGGGTAGCACGGGGAATAAGCACCAGCTTGATGGCCTGCTTCATATCCTCTTCCTCGACATCACTCCGCTGAGCAAGTGCCGCCGAAGCTATTGCCGCTCGAACGGTAAAGATATCAACTCGATTGCCCTCAACCCCGAGGCTGATGGCCGTCTGAATCAGCGCTCTAATCTGCTCGTCAGTAATCGAAACATGCGGCAACTGCTCCCTGGCTGCCTGGATAAAACCGGCAAGCATATTCAGCTCATCACGGGTATCCTCTTCATCTCTCGTACCAAGCACGATGTTAACAATTTTCTTGCGCGCCCTGTAATCGTTCTGGGCGGTAAACGGCACAATAATGCCTACCCGGTCGAGCAGTCCCATACGAACCTCTCCATCCGTGGGATCATAGGTGCCCACAAGCATAAACTTTGCCGGATGCACCTCACTGAGCCCCTCACGCTCGACAAGAACCTCGCCGCGCGAAATAGCGTCCATAATGTGCGACACCGCCGAGCTGTCGAGAAGACTGATGGAATCGACATAGAGCACTCCGCCATGCGCCTTTGAAAGCACGCCATGCTGCACCACACGAACGCCGGTGGCAAGAGTTGCCTCAAGATCAACGCCTCCGATCAAACGATCTTCGGTCACGTTAAGGGGCAGCTCCACAAAAGGAGTGCCCGGGGGAAGAATATCAGCAAACGCCCTGGCAAGGGTTGATTTCCCCGACCCTACAGCCGAAGGGATAACAACTCCGCCAAGTTCAGAATCAACGGCCAGCAGCATCAGCGCCTGCTTGGCCAGATCCATCCCTACAATATCGGTAAATGCTATCATTATACGGCTTCCGCTTCTCCAAGGACTTTAGCAAGTTCACGATCAATTTTCTCACCGGCATCAAGGGTTTCAAGAGGATCCTTGCGCAGACGGTGACGCAGACAGAGGCCGGCAATCTCCTTGACATGCTTCATGGTCACAACGGTCTCACCAAGGAAAGCCGCATGAGCAAAAGCGGTACGGGTAATGGTAAGCTCACCACGGTGACCGTCAATGCCAAGATTCATACAAAGTTTGGCGATATCGGTAAGTACGCTGTCATCCATGGTCACGGCCGGCAGCAGCTCTTTAGCGGTCTGAATCTTTTTCTGAAGCTTCTGCTGTTCGCGGTTGTACTTTTTCATGAAAGCATCCGGATCTTCATCAAACTCACGGCGGCGTTTGACAATATCAACTCGTTTGGCAACGTCAAGAATCGTGATGATACGGGCATGCAGACCGAAACGGTCAAGAAGCTGGGGACGAAGCTCGCCCTCCTCAGGGTTACCGGAGCCGACAAGCACAAAGCGGGCCGGGTGGCGGATACTGATGCCTTCACGTTCAACCACATTCAGGCCGCTTGCTGCCACATCAAGCAGTACATCAACAAGATGATCGTCAAGCAGGTTAACTTCGTCAATATAGAGAAATCCACGGTTCGCCTGGGCAAGCAGACCTGGCTCAAATGCTTTTACACCGCTGGTGAGCGCCTGCTCAATATCAATAGTACCGCAAACGCGATCTTCAGTAGCGCCAAGGGGAAGATCAACAACCGGAACAGGAATTTTCTCAGTTCTCAGCGAAGCAGGATCAATGACCTTCCGACCTTTTTTAGCCTCTTCACCTTCAATATACTGGTCGATGGTACGATTATAGGTATCACCTTCCACCCTGTCAATAAAAGGAAGAACTTCGGCAAGCGCCCTGACGGTAGTACTTTTTCCTGTACCCCTGTGGCCCATTACCAGCACACCTCCGATTCTCGGATCAATGATATTGAGGATCAGACTAAGCTTCATTTCCTCCTGACCGACAATTGCTGTAAAAGGAAACGCCTGTCCGGATTTCTTTTTTGCAGCAGGCTTTACTGCTTTTATCGGTTCCGAAGTTGCCGTCGCATCTGAACCTGCCTTCGCTTTTGCCACAACTGTTTTTCTTGGTGCAGTTTTTTTTGCAGCCGTTTCAGTCTGAGTCATAATTGATCATTTAGTTGATACCTTCACCCCGTGAACAATGAACTGATTCACCGAAAAAGGTTTACTGTTTTTAAGGAGTTAAATAATTGACACTGAATTTATGCTTTTAGAAAGACAATAGAAAATGGTTTTCAAAAAGTAACTCAGGCAGAGCATTTTCTGCCAGCCAATCTTCTTCTTACAGAAAATATCTTTCAGGCAGGAGCCGGTTGGAAAGCATAGCAGATATGAGATGGTTTTCTTATACTGACTCCGCAAGTGTGCCGTCCGTGGTGTTCAAGTTTCGCTAAATGCAAAATCAGTTGATAAAAAACGAATCTGAACCGGGAGAAGGGACTCCTCTTGAACCGAAAAAACTCACCCTTCAGGTCAGCCGGGTGCAGACACCGATGCGCATCGACCAATACCTTACACGCCAGGTCGAAAACGCCACACGCAACAAGGTGCAGGAGGCCATTGAGGAAGGGCGGGTGCTGGTCAATGACAAAATCGTCAAATCGAACTACCGCATCAAATCCTGTGATTTGATTCAGATGACCTTTCTCCGGCCACCGGCACCGGAACTGGCACCGGAAGACATTCCGATAGAGATCATGTATGAGGATGATGATCTGATGGTCATCAACAAAAAACCGGGCATGGTCGTCCACCCGGCATTCGGCAACTGGACAGGCACGCTGGCCAACGCCATTCTGCACCACCTCGGCAAAGATGCCGAAGAGCTCGACAAATCTGACCTGCGGCCAGGCATTGTGCACCGGCTCGACAAAAACACCTCCGGGCTGATCATCGTCGCAAAAAATCCGGTAGCACTCCACCGTCTTGCCCGCCAGTTTGCTGATCGCAAAGTGATAAAAGTCTACAAAGCAATTGTCTGGGGCGTACCATTCCCTCCGTCAGGCACCATAACCACCAATATCGGACGTTCGAGAAAAGATCGTAAAGTGATGGCAAACTTCCCTTTTGAAGGAAAAGACGGGAAAACCGCCATCACCGACTACAGCGTCACCGAAAACCTTCACTGGTTTTCACTCCTCTCGCTGACACTCCATACCGGACGAACCCACCAGATCAGGGCGCACCTGCAGCACCTTGGGCATCAGATCCTCGGCGACGACACCTACGGAGGCGCTTCACTGCGCACCCTCCCCTTCAGTAAAAGCGAAGGCTTTGTCAGAAACCTGCTGGAACTGCTGCCGCGCCAGGCGCTGCACGCCGAAACCCTTTCGTTTCAGCAGCCCACCAGCCGTGAACAACTCTCGTTCACCGCGCCTCTGCCTGAAGATATGCAGCTTGCGCTGGAGAAAATCCGCGCGATCACCCTCACCGGGTAGTGACTATACCCTTGAGATAGAGCAGCCGCCTCTCTTCCGGAAGCCGTTCAATGGCGTAGCGGAGCATCACCCTCGGCATCCGGCGGTAATGGCGCCGCAGGAACGATTCGAGGGTTGGCAGGTCGCGCTTGCCGATCTCACGGAGCATCCATCCAGTCGCCTTGTGGAGCAGCTCCTCCGGGTCATCAAGGAGAAGCTCTGCCAGAGCAAGCGTCTCGTCAAACTCACCTTTCCGGATAAAATGAAAGGTGGCCATGACAGCTATCCTCCGCTCCCACAAACTCTCTGATGCGGCAAGCTGGTAGAGCAAAGCTCTGTCTCGCAAGTGCAAAAAAGCGCCGACAAGATACTGCGCTGAAATATCCACCAGATCCCAGTTGTTGATGTACCGGGTATGCTCCAGATAGATCTCGTGGATCTGCTGACGGAGCGCCTCATTACCCTTCGCAAAACGACGCATGAGCAGCAGAAGGGCAAGCAGGCGATCCTCGTGAAAAGCGGACTCCAGCAGACGGATAACCTCAGGCAATGGCGTGCCATCAAGCGAAGGAACCATTTTTCTCAGCACCGGAACCCGAATGCCTCGAAACAGGTCGCCTTCAGCGTATTCACCTGGGCCGGTCTTGAAATATCTCCGGGCAAAGAGCGCAGCCTCAGAATTTGAGAGCGCTTCAAGATTGTTGATAATCATGGATGCTGTAACACTCATGACATTCAAGTTTTTAACGATTACGCCTGCTCGGCAAGTGCACTCCAACGGGCCATCTCCTTTTCGAGCTGCTGCTGGAGTTTCTGAAGCTCGGCTCCAAGCTTCTGCTGCAAGGCAAAATCAGCTCCAGCGGAGGCGAGTTGCGCCGCTATCTCCGACTGGCGGGTTTCAGCCACATGAATAGAACGTTCAAGCTGCTCCAGTTCACGCTTCTCCTTGCTGGAGAGCCTGCTCTGTTTTGGCAACGCTGGCGCTGCCGGCTTCGGCGCTTCAGCCGCTTTTTTCAACGGTTTCTGCTCACTCTTTCCCTCCGACGCCTTCAGTTCAAGATAGAGCGTGTAGTTGCCGGGATAGCGACGAATGGTGCCGTTTGCCTCAAAAGCAAAAATATACTCAACCGTGCGATCAAGAAAATAACGGTCATGGCTCACCACCATAAGACAGCCCTGATAGGTGTCGAGATAATCCTCAAGCACCCTCAGTGTGGGAATATCAAGATCATTGGTCGGCTCATCAAGCAGCAGCACATTGGGAGAACCGATAAGCTGGCGCAGCAGGTAGAGGCGACGACGTTCTCCACCGGAAAGGGTACGGACATAACTGTACTGGGTGGAGGGAGCAAAAAGAAATCGCTCCAGCATTTTTGATGCCGAGACCACCGTTCCGTCCTTTGTCGTAATCTGCTCAGCCTCAGCCTGAATGCACTCAATAACCCGCTTGTCATCGTCAAGGCCACGGCTCTGCTGATCGTAATAGCCGATTTTCACCGTCTTGCCCATGTCAATGTGGCCGCTGTCAGGCTGGACTCGCTCGGTAATCATCTCAAACAGGGTGGTTTTACCCGAACCATTCGGCCCGATAATACCGATACGGTCGCCCTTCTGCAGATGATATTCAAAGTCGCGAAGCAGCACCTTGTCGCCGTACGACTTCGACACCTTGTGAAACTCAATGATTTTATCGCCGAGACGGCCAGCGCCAAAGCCAATATCCATCGCCTTCGTCTTCTCCTTTTTCGGCGCATAGACCAGACTCTCGGCCCGCAGCATACGCGCTTTCTGTTTGGTGGTTCGCGCCTTGCAACCGCCCCTCATCCAGTCAAGCTCCTGGCGGACAAGCGCCTGACGCTTGCGGTCGTCCCGCACCGCCTGTTCCTCCTGTTCAGCCTTCTGCTGCAGGTAACTTGAGTAGCCACCGGTATAGGTGACCGCTGTGCGCCCGTCCATCTCAATCATGCGCGTCGCCACTCGGTCAAGAAAATACCGGTCATGCGTAATGAGAAGCACCGCGCCCTGATAACGCCGGATATACTGCTCAAGCCACTCAACACTGTCGGCATCAAGATGGTTGGTCGGCTCATCAAGAATCAGTCCGTCGCTCGGCACCACAAGAGCATGAGCGAGCGCAACCCGCTTGCGCTGACCACCGGAGAGCGTCCCCATGATGGCCGTCAAATCGTAGAGGCCAAGCTTGCCAAGCACCGTTTTGGCATTCGACTCCAGCTCCCAGGCACCCGTCACATCAAGCTCGTGAGCAAGCCTGCTCATCCGCTCGAGTAACGAAGGGTCATCGGTGTGCTTCGTCTCAAGCTCCTTGCAGACCACCTCATACTCATAGATGAGATCCATCACCTTGTCGCTTGACTTCAGAATAGCCTGAAGAACGGTATCCTCAGGATTATAGGGTGAATCCTGCGGCAGATAGGCAATCCGCTTCTGGTTCGCCACCATCACCTTCCCTTTATCCGGGGTTTCAACACCAGCAAGAATTTTCAGCAGTGTACTCTTGCCGCTCCCGTTCGCCCCTATAATACCTATCTTGTCACGATCATCTATACCAAACGAGACATCCTCGAACAAATGCTTCAGACCATATTTTTTTTCCAACCCTTCAACCGTTAAAAGCACCATACCTGTTCACCATTCCTTACATTATATGTTCATGACCCTTCAAAAAAGGGGAATATAGCTATTGGTTTCCGTTTTGCAGTCATCTCATTATGCGTCTTTAATGCTTTACTGTTTTCTATTCTCCTTTTTTTTGATAAACTTAACAAGATTCACAAAACAAAAGGCAGGACACCCTGCAACCCCGGCCGACACACTATCCATAACAAAACAAGACCGATGAGTGAATTGAATGAGTTATTGGCACTTAGCCCTCTGCCGGTGCCTGAGGTACTGCATCAGTTACCACCTCACCAGAAACTGGAGGTGGTGTCATGGGCAAAAAACCTTGTCAGCCATAACACAGACGGACTTGATGATCTCTACAACGCCATCAGCATGATCGTCAAATTCATTCCGAATTTTATGGTTATTCCGCTTATGGTCGAGCACATCCGCCCCAGAATTGCCGCAGGAGTCTGCATTAAAATGGGAGTCGACCAGGCTACCGGCTATGCCAACGACCTGCCGCTTGAATATTTCAGCGAGGTTTCCCACCATCTTGATGTGGTGATGATGGCCAGAATTCTCGAAAAAATGAAAAAGTACCAAGCCGAGAAGTTCATCCAGTATGAACTTCTGAACCACCAGGCACGTATGCTCGAGATCGCCCCTCACCTTGAAAAAATCAAGATTTCGGAGTCTGAAAAGAGCGCATCATGAATGATCTTTTGCAGAAACCAAGGAAAGTCTACGTTTCAAGAAAAATCGAGTTCAATGCTGCTCACCGGCTCTTCAATCCGCTCTGTTCGGAAGAAGAAAACCTTGCCATTTACGGCAAATGCAGCAACAAAAACGGGCATGGGCATAATTACCAGCTTGAAATAACGATCTGCGGCATTGTTGACTCCAAAACAGGCTTTCTGTTCGACCTGAAAGAGCTGAAAAACATCCTGAAAGAGGAGATTATGGAGAGGTTTGACCACAAGAACCTGAACTATGACGTGCCGGATCTTCAGGAGTGCGTACCTACAACCGAAGTGCTGGCCGTGCTGATCTGGGACATCCTTGCAGAACGACTGCACAACATCAATAACCGGGAAATCTCTCTCCATGAAGTCAAGATCTATGAAACAGGAAAAAATTCCGTCAGTTATTTCGGAGAGTAACCCTCCCCTGCAATCTGCTGAAGGCTGTTGCTGTCATGACGACGAGTGCTGTTCAGTTGCTCCTGAAACGGATCCCCTGATGACAGACAGGCTTTCAGAGACCGTCTATGCCATGCTGGAAGGACTCGGTGAAGACCCGCACCGCGAAGGACTCCTGAAAACGCCCGAACGGGTTGCCCGTTCCTTGCGCTTTCTGACAGGAGGATACAGTCAGAATCCTGAAGAGCTTTTAAAAAACGCGGTCTTTACCGAGGCCTATGATGAAATGGTGGTGGTGCGGGATATCGACCTCTTTTCCATGTGCGAACACCACATGCTCCCCTTTTTCGGAAAAGCGCATGTCGCCTACATTCCTGACGGAAAGATTGTCGGCCTCTCAAAACTTGCGAGGGTGGTTGAAGTCTTTGCCCGGCGTCTTCAGGTGCAGGAGCGGCTTACCCAGCAGATCCGCGACGCCATCCAGAACGTCCTGAACCCGAAAGGTGTCGGAGTCGTTATTGAGGCAAAGCATCTCTGCATGGTGATGCGGGGGGTTGAAAAACTCAACTCAGTTACCACCACCTCAGCAATGTCGGGGCAATTCATCACCTCACAGTCTACAAGAAGCGAATTTCTGCGGCTGATCAAGTCATAGCCACCGGAGAGGCAAGCCACCCCTGCACAATTGCCCGGGCCTCTTCTACTGCTTCAGGAAGCAAGAGAGAGAGTTCGGGACTGAGACCGACATTGAGTTCAAGCTCTTTGGGAGGAACACCGATGAGAACAATCTCCTTCGGCATTGTACCGCGCAGCCTGGCGATGCCGAGCATCTCGCTGAGTCCCATCTGGTGGGAAGACATCTTGCGGTGAATAAAGGCCGGAAGCTGTTCATTCCGATAGACATAGACTCGACGATCATAGTCGAGAGGAATCAGCGCATCAAAAACAATCACCGCATCGCACGACTCAATATAGTCAAGCAGGTAGATCCCCTGCGTTCCACCGTCTATACAGCGAACAGTTTCAGGGAAATCAAACGAATCCCTGAAACTGTTGAGAGCGGCAACACCAAATCCCTCATCACCATAAAGCAGATTGCCAAGCCCGATAACATTGATCAGCGGAGCGTTCATCCTGGCTCTTCCTCGACCTTATGCTTGAAGCCGGTAATAATAGAAGAGGTAACACTCGTACGATCAACCACATCATGACGAAAAACCGCATACAGGTGCATGATCACGTAAATAGGAAAAATCCAGGCCATCAGGTGGTGGGCAAAATGAAGGGTATAACTGCCACCAAAAAGGGGGATCAGCCACCCGAACCAGGCATCACCGAACCCTCCCGGATTATTTTCACCGTACATGGCAAGGCCGGTAAAAATCATGAAGCTTGAGCCGCAGAAAATGAAAAGAAAGTGCGCCAGGGCTGCAACCGGGTTGTGACCGACATAGTTAGGCTCTTCCGAACGAATAAACAGATAAGACTCAACCTGCTCCAGAAAAGGTTTTCCCCACCACGCTGGGGACCAGGGCCTGAATCCGCCGAATCGCGCATACCGGTCACCGCCGAAGATCGCCCAATACAAGCGGAAAAGAAAGTTGGCGATAAAAAGAAAGGCTGAGGCAAAGTGCAGATAGCGCCACCACGCCAGCCCCTTGTACCAGACCGCCTCACCAAGCGGAGGGTTCAGCACGGGAGCGGCAATATAGAGGCCGGTTACAAAAAGAACAACCGTGCACAGGGCATTGATCCAGTGATAATACCTGACAGGCAACCTCCAGACATAGATCTCTTCAATTAATCTCCCCATGACAAGCTCCGTTTAAACGATTTTGACCGAGGTGATCTCCTTGCCGTTCATATCGAACAGATGGGAGGCACAGGCAAGACACGGATCAAAGGAGTGCACCGTTCTGAGAATTTCGAGCGGCTGTTCAGGATTGATCATCGGCGTCCCCTTCAGCGCCGACTCGTAGGCCCCTGAATTACCATTGGCATCCCTTGGAGAGGCATTCCAGGTGGAAGGCACCACAATCTGGTACTCCTTGATCTTTTTATCGCTGATATGAATCCAGTGACCAAGCGAACCGCGCGGAGCCTCAGTGTAGCCAAATCCCTTGCACTCTTCAGGCCAGGATGAGGGCTCCCACCGATCACTGTTGAAGGTGCGGTAATCACCGGTCTTGATATTGGCAATCAGTTGATCATAATAATGGCGCATAAAGCCTGCCGTCTGCTTGCACTCAATGCCGCGAGCCGCAGTTCGGCCAAGCGTCGAAAAGAGCGCCTCAGGGCCAACCTCAAGCTTCGAGAGCACAAGACCGACCGTATCCTTGATCATCGGATCACCCTTGGCGTAGGCAACCAGCACACGGGCAAGCGGGCCAACCTCCATTGGATGATTCTTCCAGCGTGGCGTCTTCAGCCAACTGTACTTCTTGTCGGTATCAAGATGCTCGAACGGCGGCTTTGGGCCAGTATAACGCGGAGTTGTTTCACCCTTCCATGGATGAAGCCCCTTGCCATCACCACCCGAATAGGTGTACCAACTGTGGCTCACCTCTTCAGTCACCTGCGAGGCATCCCTTGGATCAACGTCGAGAACGGTCGTAAGATCCTTGTTGAGAATAGCGCCCCTCGGCCAGAGCAGCGTCTTGAAATCAGCGAGAGTGGTCTCAGGGAAATCACCATAGCTGAGATAGTTGCCAAGACCGCCGCCATGCAGCCACCCCTTGTAATATCCTGCAATGGCGATAAGGTCAGGAATATAGACCTGGTCGATAAACGTGGTCGTATCGTCAATGATTTTCTTGATCATCGAGAGACGCTCGATATTGATCGCCGTATCGCTGTTGGGATCTATGGCGCAGGCCATACCGCCCACCAGATAGTTGGGATGAGGGTTCTTGCCGCCAAAAATAGTATGAATCTTGACAATCTCCTTCTGGAAATCAAGCGCCTCAAGATAGTGCGCCACCGCAATCAGATTCACTTCAGGAGGAAGCTTGTAGGCCGGATGCCCCCAGTAACCGTTGGAGAAAATGCCAAGCTGACCACTTTCGACAAAGCCGACAAGGCGCTGCTGCAGATCCTTGAAGTAGCCCACCGACGATTTCGGCCATGAAGAGATACTCTGCGCAATAACCGAAGTCTGTTTCGGATCGGCCTTCAGGGCACTGACCACATCGACCCAGTCAAGGGCATGAAGATGATAAAAATGCACCAGGTGATCCTGAGTCACCTGCGTCGCATTCATCAGGTTTCGGATAATTCGTGCATTGGTCGGAATATCAATGCCAAGAGCGTCCTCGACGCACCGTACCGAAGCAAGAGCATGCACCGTGGTACACACGCCGCAGATACGCTCGGTAAACGCCCACGCATCCCTCGGATCGCGCCCCTTGAGGATCACCTCAATACCGCGCCACATCGTACCACTGGAGTAAGCATTCTCAATCACATTGCTGTCGTTCAGCGTCGCCTCTATTCTCAAGTGCCCCTCAATACGGGGAATTGGATCAACAACTATTTTTTTGGCCATGAGCTTACTCCCGGATTATGCTTTATCATTATCAAGCTTGTCTGACTTCGCCTTCTTCACCGCAGTGACCACCGCATGAGCGGCAGCACCGGCCGCAGCAGCACCAACGGCTACTATGCCAATCTTGTCAGCATTGCTGTCGCTGCCAAGGAACGGAACTTCGGCAAGTCTGCTGTAGAAGGGACCCCTGTCCCAGAAATGAGGCTCAGAGCAGCCGATACAGGGATGACCGGAACCAATCGGGAAGCTCGTTCCACCGTTCCACTGGATCTTTGAACAGGCATTGTAGGTCGTCGGCCCCTTGCATCCCATCTTATAGAGGCACCACCCCTTTCTTGTCGCATCATCATCAAAGCTTCTCACAAACATACCCGCATCAAAGAAGGCGCGGCGGTAGCATTTATCATGAACCCGCGTCTTGTAAAATGCTTTGGGACGACCGAGGCGATCAAGTTCAGGAAGGGTACCGAAGGTGTGAAAATGGGTGATAACACCAGTCATCACCTCTGAAATCGGAGGACAGCCCGGCACCTTGATAATGGGCTTGTCCTTGATAATATCAGAAACCGGCGCCGCACCAGTGGGATTCGGATCGGCATTCTGCACACAGCCGAATGAAGCACAGGTGCCCCAGGCAATAATGGCAGCCGCATCCGCAGCAGTCTCTTTCAGGGTATTGAGGAATGAGTCGCCACCAACCATACAGTAGACACCATCATCTTTGGTTGAAGCATTTCCTTCAATGGCAAGAATGTATTTCCCCTTGTACTCTTTCATGATCTTGCGGCGCGCATCCTCCAACTGATGACCCGCAGCGGCGCTCAGCACGTCATCATAATCAAGAGAGATCATGTTGAAGAGCAGATCCTCAATCGTGGGATGGGAAGAGCGAATAAACGACTCGGAGCAGCAGGTGCATTCAAGACCGTGCATCCATATAACGGGAGTTCGAGGCTTGTTCTCCATCGCCTGAACAATAGTCGGCACCATCGAGGGTGAAAGACCAAGATAAACCGAAGTAAGCGAACAAAACTTGAGAAAATCCCTGCGGCTTACTCCACTGGCCCTGAAGAGATCAGCAAAGGTCTGGTTGCTTTGCATTACTACCTCCGTTTTGAAATTGAAACAGTAAATGTTTGTTTTTCAGAGACCTGAAGGTTATAAAAACATTCCCGCAGGGCCTGCAACAGAAAATGTTCGATACATGCTACAAAGGAGCAAGCTTATGTCTTTAATATACGATTGTTAACGATATCCAATCATGAAAAAAATATTTTTCAGACGAAAAGAGACTCTGTCAACTACAGCCACCTTTTTGCGTTACAGCTTCTCCCACGCAAACTTGCTGACGTTTCTCTGCTTCGGATCAAAGACAATGCCAATCAGGTATCGTTCTCCACCGTATTTCTCATAATATTTCATCTTCCTGATCTGCTCAAGCGGCTCCCCGTCGCTCACCTTGAATTCAAAGAGAAAAGTTTTCCCCCCGGCCAGCAGCGTCAGATCAATTCTGCCCTTGTTGCTGACATCCTCTGCGATAATGTCAACCCCGATACTGGCAAAATAGGCATAGAGGACGCTGGCGTAAAAGCCCTCATAACGCTCGATATCATTATTGGTAAAATTATTATAAGCGATACTGGCAAAAAGACGTTTGATAACGGGTTCGAGACCTCCAACATCTCCAGTGTTCATGAGAGCAAGCAACTCACGGCGGATCGGCTCATTTTCCGAAACGCTGGTCATCGATTGCAGGATATAATCGTTAAAACTCATTTGCACCTCCTTGTTGGGAAATCCCAACTCATAGCCTAATCCCATATCCAGCGGAAGCAGACGCTTGATGGTCAAATAGCCGGTCTGAAAGAGAATGGTCTCCAGATTAAGATTTTCAAGGTCAAAGCTGTTGACCAGAGACTCATTCACCTGTAATCCATTAAATTTCGGGATAAAATAACTCTTCTTTTTAATGAGTTCAATCAGAAATTTTGGCGTTCCAGTCTCGAACCAATAGTTCCTGAACGTACGCTGGTTCTTGATAAAGAGCAGGATATCGTAAGGATTATAAACACTGTCACCCAAAAAGTTATACCCATTGTACCACCGTTTGACCTGCTCCATATCAACACCTTCAAGATATGGTGCAAAAGAGGTTTCCAGATCAAGCTGGGTGTATCCGCAGACTTTTCCAAAATCAGGGTTCAGGCTGATATCCTCAAGATTGTTCAGACCGCTGAAGAGCGAGACTTTGGAGAATTTGCTCACACCGGTGAGAAACACAAAGCGCAGATACTCATCGTTATCCTTGATTTTTGTATAAAAGTCCCGCATTCCATCCCGGATAACCAGAGCCTCAGGAATGTTCTCAATATTGTCCAAAATCGGTTTATCATACTCATCAATGAGAATGACAACCTTTTGCTGATATTTTTCGGACGCTTTCTTGATTAATTCTGCAAAAAAGTATTGTGCTCTGGATTTATTTTCACACTCAAGCCCAAGTCGCTTTTCATTGGATTTGAGCAGGTACAACAAATCCTCCTCCAAATCGGCTTTCGAGTGAATCCCGCCACTGAAGCTGATCTTGATGACCGGATATTTCACCTCCCAGTTCCACTGGTCCTCAATCAGAAGCCCCCTGAATAGCTCCCGTTTTCCCTCAAAAATATTTTTCAGGGTATCAAGAAACAGGCTCTTCCCGAATCGGCGGGGCTTTGACAGAAAGACATATTTAAAGCTGTCGATCAGGGTACAGGCTATCCCGGTTTTGTCGATATACAGGTAATCCTCGTTTATAATCTCACTGAAGGTCTGTATCCCAACTGGCAGCTTTTTCATCGTCAATCTCATGTTGTAACTCATTAGCCGATCGCAGGCATCGGCACTGTAAGACACTGACACAACTCCACACTTTTTTTACTACGCTTTGAAATATATAATTTTTTGACATATAACCATTTTCCTCAGCAGAAGCTGCCTGGGCACTTCGATACGGGCTATCGCCCTACTCAGTGACCGTAGCCTTCGATACGGGCTGTCGCCCTCTTTCATTACTCTTTGCTGAGGTTGATGTGGTAGCCGTTGGGTTTGAGGAGGGCGTGTTGTTTGGCGAGGTTGAGGTCGTAGGTTACCATTTCGGCAACCATTGCATCGAGGGTTATTTCAGGGATCCAACCCAGGCCGGTTTTTGCTTTAGAGGGATCACCAGGCAGGGTTTCTACTTCTGCGGGACGTAAGTACCCCGGATCAATCCGAACAATAATTTGCCCTGTGCTCAGCGATGGGTAAGAAGAGGGAGAGTGGAGAGCGGCAATAATGCCGACTTCCTGAAGAGCAGCTCCTTCCCGGCGAAGGGTTATAGCGAGCTGTTGTACCGCTTTTTCAATGAACTGACGCACCGTGTATTGCTCGCTGGTGGCGATAACTTCAAACTACTGGCCGGGCGTTTTATACCGTGCACTTCGTCGCCCTTTTCAAGGAGAAATTCGGCCAGATACGATCCATCCTGACCAGTTATTCCAGTAAGAAGAACAACTAATAAAAAGCATCAGAGCCTCTCCCACTCAAACCTACTGACATTTCTCGCTTTCGGGTCGAAGACAATGCCAATCAGATAGCGTTCGCCACCATATTTCTCATAATATTTCATCTTCCTGATCTGCTCAAGAGGCTCCCCGTCGCTCACCTTGAATTCAAAGAGAAAAGTTCTCCCCCCGGCCTTCAGCGTCAGGTCAATTCTCCCTTTGTTGCTCACATCCTCGGCGATAATGTCTACCCCGAGACTGGCAAAATAGGCATAGAGCACGCTGGCATAAAAGCCCTCGTACCTCTCTATATCATTGTTGGTAAAATTATTGTAGGCGATGCTTGCAAAAAGACGTTTGATAACAGGTTCCAGACTTCCAACATCTCCGGCGTCAATAAGATCAAGCAGCTCATCGCGGATCGGCTCTTTCTCCGAACCACTGGTCATCGATTGCAGGATATACTCGTTAAAACTGATCTGCACCTCCATGTTAGGAAACCCCAACTCATATCGAACTCCCATGCCTGACGGCAGCAACCGCTTTATGGTCAAGTAGCCAGTCTGAAACAGAATGGCCTCCAGATCAAGAGCCTCAATGTCAAAGCTGTTGACCAGAGACTCATTAACGCGCAGTCTATTCAACCTGGGAACAAAATAGTTGTTCTTTTTGATGAGATCAATCAGAAATTTTGGCGTTCCTGTCTCGAACCAATAGTTCTTGAACATACGATGGTTCTTGATAAAGAGCAGAATATCATAAGGATTATACACCTTGTCACCCAAAAAGTTATACCCGTTGTACCAGCGTTTGACCTGCTCCATATCCACCCCTTCGAGATAAGGGGCAAATGAGGTGTCCAAGTCAAGCTGGGTATAACCACAAACGTTGCCATAATCAGGGTTAAGGCTGATATCCTCAAGATTGTTCAGACCACTGAAGAGCGACACTTTCGAGAATTTACTCACACCGGTAAGAAACACAAAGCGCAGATACTCGTCGTTCTCCTTGATTTTAGTGTAAAAATCACGCATTCCATCCCGAATAACCAGAGCCTCAGGAATATTCTCAATATTGTCGAGAATCGGCTTGTCATACTCATCAACCACAATAACTACCTTCTGATGATATTTCTCATACGCCTTCTCGATTAATTCTGCGAAGAAGTGTTGTGACCTGACTCTGTTTTCACACTCCAGCCCAAGTCGCTTCTCATTGGATTTGAGTAGGTACAACAAATCCTCCTCCAGGTCGGCTTTCGAGTGAATCCCGCCACTGAAACTAATCTTGATGACCGGATACGTTACCTCCCAGTTCCATTGCTCCTCAATCAGCAGCCCCCGGAAAAGCTCCCGTTTTCCCTCAAAAATGTTTTTCAGCGTATCCAGAAACAAGCTCTTCCCGAATCGCCGGGGCCGCGACAGAAAAACATATTGATATCTGTTGATCAGACTACGGGCAATCTCCGTTTTGTCTATGTAGAGATAATCATCTTCAATTATTTTACTAAAAGTCTGTATGCCTACTGGCAGCTTTTTCATCGTCAATCTCAATTTAAAACATTAGCCCACCCCTGGCTTATGCATTCAACCACAACACCACACTTTTTTTACTACACGCTGAAATATAAAATTTTTTGTCAGAAAATGAGACCGACACCTCAGTGTTAACTGACATCAAACAGATCCTCCCAGTCAACATTATCGTCTTCGCTGGTGTCAAAAAAGCTGTCCATACCAATTGCCTTGAACTCTTGTTCGGCGCAGCTGGCAAAAGGCTGAAATTGCGCCACGCCACCACTGGGGTCATTGTCTTTGTCGAGCATAATTCTCTCTCCACTGGTAAAAAATATGGTACTTTTTCTCTCTTTATCAGCGTTGCATTCGTGCAACTCCTCCGCTATAGAGCAGAGCGCTAAAGCTTCTCCCATTAAATATCAGTATCGTTTTGCGTAAAACAGCTTCGAGTGTCGGGGCGGTGAGAACAACCTCACTCCAAGCCTCCAAATCCTTTTCGGAAGCGCTTTTCAACCATTCCGGACCTGCATCATTGCAACAGATAAATCACAGACATGTAAATATCTTTCTGGCAGGATGAAGCCAGAGTTCATGACTCCCGGCAGCTTGCCTGTACAATTCAAAACCGAAAGTTTTCAGTTTCCTGATAATCTGCCGGTATGAATGTTCAAAATGTTAATCTACAAACGTTATACTATAAATCTTGCGATTTTCATCAGTCGGCGCAGACAGAAACGCATCAAGCAAACCATGCGTTTTCAACAGTCCACAACAGCGAACGCTCCCCACATCTGGTGCCGCAACGACAATCTTGAGAAGAGCCGCAGCAGGACCACTCGGGTTGCTGCGATGCTTTTCCCACTTTTGCAACGTCCTAACGCTGACCCGCATCATTGAAGCAAACTCATCCCGGGATAACCCGATCCGCTCACGCACTGACTGGTCATTGAGATGCCTGCCCGCAAGAATAATTTCCGGGTGGTAGCCGTACTCCTGAGCTTTCTTACACCCTCTCAACCTCAAACCTGCTGACATTTCTTGACTTGGGGTCAAAGACAATGCCAATCAAATACCGTTCACCTTCATACTTCTCATAGTATTTCATCTTCCTGATCTGCTCAAGTGGCTCCCCGTCGGTCACCTTGAATTCAAAGAGAAAGGTTCTCCCTCCGACCACCAGTGTCAGGTCAACTCTGCCCATGTTGCTCGCGTCCTCGGCGATGATGCCCAGCATCATACTGGAAAAATAAGCATAGAGCACACTGGCATAAAAGCCCTCATACCTCGCGATATCGTTGTTGGTGTAATTATTATAGGCGATACTGGCAAAAAGGCGTTTGATAGCGGGTTCCAGACTTGCAACATCACCACTCATCAGGAGAGCAAACAGCGAACGGCGGATCGGCTCATTTTCCGAAACGGTGGTCATCGATTGGAGGATATAATCGTTAAAACTGATCCGCACCTCCATGTTGGGAAATCCCAACTCATAACCAAATCCCATATCCAACGGAAGCTGGCGTTTGATGGTCAAATAGCCGCTCTGAAACAGAATGGTCTCCAGATTGAGATTTTGAATATCAAAACTGTTAAGCAGAGACTTATTGACGCACAGTCCCTCAAACCGGGGTATAAAATAGCTGTTCTTTTTGATCAGCTCAACCAGGAAACTCGGCGTACCAGTTTCAAACCAGTAATTATCAAACTCAAAATGGTTCTTGATAAAAAGCAGGATATCGAACGGATTATAAACACTGTCACCCAAAAAGTTATAGCCGTTGTACCACCGTTTGACCTTCTCCATATCCACCCCTTCGAGATAAGGGACAAACGTGGTGTCGAGGTCAAGCTGGGTGTAACCGCAGACATTGCCATAATCAGGGTTGAGGCTGATGTCTTCAAGATTGTTCAGGCCGCTGAAGATCGAGACTTTGGCGAATTTGCTCACCCCGGTGAGGAAGGCAAAGCGGAGATAGCGGTCGTTATCCTTGATGTTTGTGTAAAATTCACGCAATCCATCCCGGATGAGGAGAGCCTGAGGGATGTTCTCAATATTGTCCAAAATCGGCTTGTCGTACTCATCAATCAGGATGACCACCTTTTGATGATATTTCTCATAAGCTTTCTCGATTAATTCTGCGAAACACTGGCAGGGATCCTCTTTCTCGTCGCAGTGAATATCAAGCCGTTTCTGATTGCTCTTCAGGATATAGAAAAGTTTTTTACGAAGAATTTCCTGACTGCGTATTCCCCCACTGAAACTTAAGTTGATGACCGGATATTTCACCTCCCAGTTCCACTGATCCTCAATCAGCAGCCCCCGGAACAGCTCCCGATTTCCCTCAAAAATATTTTTCAGCGTATCGAGAAACAGGCTTTTCCCGAATCGGCGTGGCCGCGACAGAAAAACATATTTAAAGTTGTCAATCAGGCTATAGGCGATCCCTGTTTTGTCGATATACAGGTAATCCTCGTTTATGATCTCGCTGAACGTCTGTATTCCTATCGGCAGCTTTTTCATCATTCTCCTCCATTTAAAACATGAGCCCATCGCGCGCATAAACACTCCAACAGATCAGCAATACCGTTTAACACTTGTTTACTACACATCGAAATATAAAAATTATTGACATATAACCATTTTCCTCAGCAGAAGCAGCCTGGGCACTTCGATACGGGCTGCTTCTGCTGAGGTCGATGTGGTAGCCGTTGGCTTTGAGGAAGGTATGAGTTACCATTTCGGCAACAATGCGGGTCAGGTTACTGCTATCAGTCAGGTCAACATAATGAAGCACAACGTTGCGATGAGTAACATGAGTATCCTGATAGAGATGATCTCCGCTGTGTATTCAAACTACTGGCCCGACGCTTTATGCCGTGCACTTCGCAGCCCTTTTCAAGAAGCAATTCAGCAAGAGACTA
>CAILRB010000099.1 GCA_903836465.1 uncultured Chlorobiaceae bacterium | reverse complement strand
GTCCCTACCGGGATACAACATTGACCATGAGTTGTTACTGTGTGCTCTTCGGAAACATTGCCAAACCCCGTGGGTTCTCCTGTATGTAGAGCGGTGGCTCAAGGCCCCGATGGAGACCCCGGCAGGTGAACTGATAGAAAGCCTCCCGTATCCGACCGTTTACCGCACACGGACCTTGAACAAAAAAGCGTTAAATTGCTGGCGGTGAATTCATTGCGAGCAGTATTGCCGCTCTTTACTCTGGTGCCAATAGCCCGGTAGAAAGAATGGTTCTGGCCACGTTCCTGCGCACATTTTGGTGAGCGAAATTCGCATCCCGCTGGAAAGATTTATAATGCCTTAAGCGTTACCGGGCTTGCAGGTGAATTCAATTGTCTTTTGAAATTTGCAAATCCAAAAGGGGATTAGTGATGAAGGAGTTATTCCATTTCTAAAACAAAAGTGTTATAACGTGCCCTAAAAGGAGGTGGGTATATGGCACGGCCAGCAAGTGGTAAGGAGGTTTTGGAAAAGGCAAAGGAAACATTGGCGAATGCTCGAACTGTAGAAGAGCTGCGCCAGGCACAAGCGGTGGTCTTGCCACTGGAATACGGTTTTTCTATTGCCCAAGTGGCCGCTGTTTTGGGTATTTCAAAGGGTTGGGCCTGTCAATTGAGGAGGCGTTTTATTCAGGCCGGTGGCCTTCCAGCAAAATCAAAACCAAAGTGGGGTGGACGGCATCGGGAAATTATGAGCAAAGAGGAAGAGGCTGCCTTTCTTGCTCCCTTTTTTGATAAAGCGATCCATGGCGGCATATTGATTGTCGGAAAGATCAAGATTGCTCTGGACAAACGAATGGGCCGTAAAACGGCACTTGCTTCGACCTATAATCTTCTGCACAGGAATAACTGGCGGAAGCTTGCGCCGGACAAGAGACATACGAAAACCGATGTCGACGCACAGATAGAGTGGAAAAAAAACTCCAGTCCCTCCTCTCCCTGATCAACACGGAGTGGCCTGGTACCAAGCCACTTCGGTTGATGTTTCAGGATGAAGCACGTTTTGGCCGTATTACCGACACGCGTCAATGCTGGTGTCCGCGACCGGTTCGCCCGCTGAGTATGGTCACGGTGACCCAAGAGTACACCTATGCATATGCAGCAGTGTCGGTTAGAGATGGGGCGCTTGACACGTTGATCCTGCCGACTGTCAACAGCAGATGCATGCAAATATTTCTTGATGAAATATCGTCCAGGTATTCTGAAGACAGGATAGTGATGATATTGGACGGGGCTGGTTGGCACAAGTCGTCCATATTAAAAACTCCGAAAAATATGCGTCTGATTTCATTGCCACCCTATTCGCCGGAACTCAATCCAGTCGAGCACCTGTGGGACGAACTTCGCGAGAAAGCTTTTGGCAATGTAGTCTTCAACAGCTTGCATGCTCTTGAAGACCATTTGGAATCCTCGTTAAGGGAGATGGAACATGATACACCAAGAGTTCATTCCATCGTCGCATGGCCTTGGATTATGGATTCATTATTGATTTAGAAATGGAATTACTTCATATCCTACAAAACGGAGGTGGACTTCTATCTTCAGACCAGAGACGGAAAGGTTGACATTGTCTACCTCCCAAATGGCAGGAAATCCCAGTAATTGTTGGTAATGCTCAGTTAGTTTTTGCATCTTGGAGGTTAGGATTGAAATACTGCAATCTACGATTTTATCCCCTCATTCCACTAAAATGTGCGGAGAGCCCTGTGCAGGAGGAAATGATGAGTTCCTAAACTGAATCATCAACAATGACGTCCCCACTGCCGAATTCGAAGAAAACACTGCTGTGCTATGTTATACAACGGGGTAAATCTAACAAAGAAAAATCTGTCACTCACTCAAGCTCATCGATAAATAAAATACTCCAGAGTTTCTATTTTACAGAAAAGAAGAAACTTCTTGAATATCAAAAATATGGTTATTAGTTTTGGGTATAGTATTTCCGAAACAATCTTTCATTTATTAGGTAACCTACCGATTCTGATATGGTTAGCAGTTCGGAGCTACTGAATATGTGTGGAATTGCAGGGTATTTAAGTGCGCAGTTGTTGATAGATGAAGATCGAGCTAGGCTCAACGCTATGACGTTTGCAATCAAAAACCGTGGTCCGGATTCGGAGGGCCATTGGCTTGATGCTGAGGCGGGGATTGCAATTGGGCACAGGCGTTTGGCGATTCTTGACCTGTCGTCAACTGGGCACCAGCCTATGGTGTCGGCCAGTGGGCGATATGTGATTGCATTCAATGGAGAGATCTATAACTATTTGGACTTGCGGGGAGAGTTGGAAGGTTGCCTCCATTCCTCAACATCTTCTCTTGCTGGCCGGACGGAAATCGGGTGGCGTGGTCACACTGATACTGAAATACTGCTTGCGGGGTTTGAAGTGTGGGGGATTCAGCGCATGGTGGAGCGCTGTATTGGTATGTTTGCCTTTGCTGTGTGGGATAAGCAAACTTGCACGCTCACGTTAGGGCGTGATCGTATGGGTGAAAAACCGCTCTATTACGGCTGGCAAGGCAAAGGCCAAGATGCTTCTTTTTTATTTGCCTCAGAACTGAAGGCATTAAAAGCGCATCCAGTTTTTGACGCAGCTATTGATCGCAATGCGCTATGTTTGTTTTTGCGTCATAACTATATTCCGTCCCCATATTCTATCTATCAAGGCATATCCAAACTTGAGGCGGGTTGTTTACTGACATTGTCGCTGGCACAGCCTGAGCCTACGATAGTGCGTTATTGGTCAGCCTCTGCTGTTGCGATGGCAGGCTGTGCCACTTCGTTTACAGGAACCCCTGAGCAAGCGGTGGATGCACTGGAGGTGATGCTTACCTCTGCTGTGCGACAGCAGATGATAGCTGATGTGCCGCTGGGTGCTTTTTTGTCTGGTGGTGTTGATTCATCTACCGTGGTAGCGTTGATGCAGGCGCAGTCTGTCCGGCCAGTAAAGACATATACTATAGGCTTTAAAGAAGATGGGTACAACGAGGCTGTTCATGCTAGGGCGGTTGCCAAACATTTGGATACCGAGCACACCGAGTTGTATGTGTCGCCACAGCAGGCACTGGATGTGATACCTCTGTTACCCACGTTGTATTGTGAGCCGTTTTCTGATTCATCACAGATTCCAACTTTTTTAGTGGCGCAGTTGGCGCGTCAACATGTTACTGTAGCCCTTTCGGGTGATGCGGGTGATGAGCTTTTTTGTGGTTACAACCGTTATTTACTGGCGAGTAAATTGTGGGCAAAGTTTTCGTTGTTGCCTGTGGCCAGTCGCAGTATTGCGGCTCGGGGTCTGACTGCTTTCACTCCCGAAAGGTTGAATAAGTTGCTGTGGTCGGTGCAGGATTTGCTGCCAATTAGTCTCCGCCAAGCCAGTTTGGGCGACAAGCTGCACAGAGCAGCCAGCGTGTTGGCCTCTGCGGATGTGGATGCACTTTATTTGGGGCTGGTGTCGCACTGGGATGATCCGGCCAGTGTCGTGATTGGTGGCCAAGAGCGATTAACCCTTCTTACAGGCAACGTACCGAAATTAAAAGGGTTGGATGACATACAGCGAATGATGGCCATGGATATGCTTACCTACCTTCCTGACGATATTTTGGTTAAGGTGGATAGGGCCTGTATGGGTGTGTCACTGGAAGGCCGTGTTCCTTTTCTGGACTACCGGGTAGTGGAATTTGCCTGGACTTTGCCACAGTCCATGAAGTTGCGAGATGGCGTTGGAAAATGGGTGTTACGCCAGGTGCTGTATCGGTATGTACCTGAAAAATTACTTGAACGACCAAAAATGGGGTTTGGTGTTCCGATCGGGGAATGGTTGCGCGGGCCGCTAAAAAATTGGGCTGAAGAGTTGCTTGACGAAGCTAGATTGCGGCGGGAAGGTTTTTTTTACCCTGCACCAATACGGCAAAAATGGGCTGAGCACCTATCGGGTTCGCGTAATTGGCAATATCATTTGTGGGATGTGTTAATGTTTCAGGCTTGGCTAGAGGATAATCACTGAAATGAGTCTTTATTGGTTGACTGAATGAAGCGGATCGCTATCGTATCCAACACAGCTTGGTCAATCTTCAATTTCCGTTATGGCCTGCTTCAAACGTTGCTTGATCGGCAGTGTGAAGTGTATGTCGTCGCGCCGCCCGATGCGTGCAGCATAAAGATGCGGGCGATGGGGTGTGAGGTTATTGACATGCCAATGTCAGCCAAGGGTATAAACCCTGTAGATGATCTGTTGCTTCTTTACCGCATGATGCAGTGTTACCAAAAAATTCAGCCGCAATTTATCATCCACTTCACGATCAAGCCGAATATTTATGGTTCTCTCGCGGCGCGGCTGGCCGGGGTGCCGTCCATTGCTGTTACAACGGGTTTGGGCTATTCGTTTGTTACCCTCAACTGGTTGACCAGGGTTGTTTCATTACTTTACAAAAAAGCATTTCGTTCTCCGCTCGAAGTGTGGTTTTTAAATGAGGATGACCGTGCAATTTTTTTGAAGAAAAGATTGGTCTTGCCCTCCAAAGCAGTGCTGCTCGACAGTGAGGGTGTTAATACCACATGGTTTTCTCCACGACCAAAACCAAAACCAGACAACACTGTTCGTTTTATCTTTGTTGGCCGGATGCTTTGGGACAAGGGAGTCGGTGAGTTTGTTGAAGCGGCTCGGTTGATTCGCCAACACCATCCCAATGCACTGTTTCAGTTGCTGGGTTCCTGTGATGTACATAACCCTAGTGTCATCAATGAACAACAGATGAACCAATGGCATCGGGATGGTGTCATTGAATATCTTGGCACAACGGACGATGTCCGAAGTGTGATTGCTCAGGCAGATTGTATGGTGTTGCCCTCCTATTATGGCGAGGGTGTGCCTCGCACGTTGATGGAAGCCGCCTCCATGGGTAAACCAATTATTACGACTGATAATGTAGGGTGCCGTGAAGTGGTCAGGTATGGTATAACCGGTTGGCATTGCCCAGTTAAAGATGTTCCCGCCTTGGTTGCCTGTTGTGAAAAAATATTGTCGATGACCGAAGCGGAGCGCAAGGCGATGGGTCAGGCTGGTCGAGAATATATGATTGACCGTTTTGAAGAGAAGAAGGTTGTTGAGCAATATCTTGCTGCTCTTGAACGCTATGGAATAATTTTACGTACACCCACCTCTTGCTGAAAATGATTGTTCCGTTATTTTCAGATGGTCGTTTTTTGAATTGTTAAGATTTTCTTTGCCTGCGTGTATGAAAGTAGTAATTGTTCTGAATACGGTGTGGAATGTGGTGAACTTCAGGGAGGGGTTGGTTCGGGCACTGGTGGCGGCTGGGCATGACACTCTTGTTGTGGCACCTCCTGATGGCTATGTGGCTCGTCTTGTTCAGTTGGGTTGTCGGTACGTGCCGTTGAATATGGATAATCAGGGTACTCACTTTGTGCGTGATCTCTTGATGGTACTTCGCTTGATCAAACTCTTTATGCGTGAGCGCCCGGATATTTTTTTAGGCTATACGGTTAAGCCAAATGTGTATGGCTCTTTGGCGGCTAATTTGGTTGGGGTGCCAGTGGTGAATAATGTGGCTGGTTTGGGAAGTGTTTTTATTGATAATAATTTCTTGACTTTACTTGTTCGTCTTCTCTACCGTGTGGCATTTTCTCGATCAAAAAAGGTGTTTTTTCAAAATAAGGAGGATCGACAGCTCTTTATCGACGGAAGCTTGCTTTCATCAGGGGTGACTGATTCTTTGCCTGGTTCAGGAGTTGACCTTGAAAAATTTTACTTTCAGCCTGCTGTTTCGACAGGGAAGTCTGGCAAGTTGCGTTTTCTCTTGATTGGCCGGATGCTTTATGACAAAGGCGTTGCCGAATTTGTTGAAGCAGCCAGGGTTCTACACAAGCGTTGGCCCGAGGCTGAGTGCTCTCTTCTCGGATTTGTCGATCTCCCAAGCCTCTCAGCGATATCCCTGTCACAAATCAACGAGTGGGTTGCTGAAGGCCACATCCGGTACCTTGGTGAAAGTGATGATGTAAGGTGTGACATAGCACTGGCTGATTGCATTGTGTTGCCGTCGTTTTACCGCGAAGGTGTGCCGCATTCATTGCTGGAAGCGGCTGCTGTTGGCCGTCCACTCATTACCACGGATACGGTTGGGTGTCGCGATGTGGTGGAGGAGGGCAAAAATGGCTTTTTGTGCAAGCCGCATGATGCTCAAGATTTGGCTGAAAAAATGGAGCGTATGCTTCTGCTGAGTGAGGAGGAGCGCTATGCAATGGCTCTCTACGGGCGCAAAAAAATGGAACGTGAATTCGATGAAAAGATTGTTATTGAGAAGTATATGGAGGTGATTGAGTCCATTAACAAAGAGGGCTTGGCTCGGCGGGCAACTCGTCAATGAAGAAGCTTTGGCATATTGCGCTTGGCATTGCTGTTGTCGCTTTTGCCCTGCTTTTCTCGTTGGCTGCTGTTACCAATGTGCCAACCGCCTGTGATGCAACGGATGATGCTGTTTTTGAGTACGTGTTGCACCTTAAGCCATTAAAAAACCCACAGACGTTTGCTCAGGAGATTCTCGCAATCAGGCAGCTTCAGGAGAGAACATTCGCCATTGCTCCGTTAGGTGCTGGTATCCCTGACTATCAGCCACGTGAGCCTGCCGATTTTATCGGAAAGCGTGAAGGGCTCTGTTTTGACCGCAGCCGCACGACGGATAAGGCACTTGAATATCTTGGATTACCATCCCGGCATATTTTCCTGCTCTATCGGGATGGTGGAGAAGGGTTCTGGAGTTCCATGTTTCATAGCAAGTCATCACATGCTGTCACTGAAGTTAAGACCAGCAAGGGGTGGATGTTTATCGATTCCAATACAAACTGGATCGCCCTGACCCGTGATGGCCAAGTCGTCGATGCTGATGATGTCTGGAAACGTACCGCAGAATTTGATACCATTCCATCATATCTTACTCGACCTTGGTGGGCCATACGTGGGATGTATTCGAGAAAAGGCCAGCTCTATCCTCCTTATATACGGTTCCCCGACTTTAACTGGTACGATTTTTGTGCCTGGCTCATTATGGGCTAATCATTTGCTTACCTCATGATGCCCCTTGAATTGCCATTATCGGTCTTGGTTATGTTGACCTCCCTCTTGGGGTTCAATTTGTCAAAAAGTACCCCGTAATCGGATTGTGTGCTCTACGATATTAAGGGCGCATTGCCAGCGGGTGATGCTGATGGGCGGCTATAGTTGGCATATCGAATTTTTCCCGGTCATTGAAAACATTTTTACTGTATGGAAAAGAGTACTTCATCTCATCACCGTCATCGTCGGCATAGTTCCCGGAAAAAGCATCATAAGAGGGTACATGAAGAGATCACGACGGAATCCTTGTTCAAGTTTGTGCGCAAGCACAAAACGCTTGCCATGATTATTGGCGTGGCGATTACGGTTTTTCTTTCGATGTATGTTTTTACGCATATAATCGTTCCAGCGGAATAATCGGGATGCATAAAGTCTATATAGCGGGCCATCTGGGTATGGCAGGGTCAGCGATTCTCCGGCATCTTCAGGCGGCAGGGTTGGGTATGCAGGATGTTGTTCTCCGAACGCATCATGAGCTTGATTTGACCAGCCAGTCGGCAGTTCGTGCCTTTTTTCAGGAGGAAAAGCCTGATGAGGTCTATCTGGCAGCGGCCAAAGTGGGTGGGATACATGCCAACAACACGTATCCGGCAGAGTTTATTTACCAGAACCTGATGGTTGAGGCTAACGTTATTCATGAGGCATGGCTGGCTGGGGTACATAAACTCCTGTTTCTTGGCTCAAGCTGTATCTATCCGAGGTGTGCGCCACAGCCGATGAGCGAGGAAGCGCTTCTCACTGGGCCGCTTGAATCAACGAACGAGCCTTATGCTATAGCGAAAATTGCGGGTATCAAATTGTGCGAAAGCTACAACCGCCAATATGGTACTGACTACCGAAGCGTTATGCCTACCAATCTCTACGGCATCGGAGATAACTATCATCCCGAAAACAGCCACGTCATTCCGGCCCTGATCCGTCGTGTTCATGAGGCAGCACTCACGAGTGCGCCTGTTGTTACCATCTGGGGAACAGGTACTCCTCGTCGTGAGTTTCTTTATATCGACGATATGGCAGCGGCTTGTGTGCATGTCATGAATCTTGACAAGGCCACCTATTCTGCCCATACTTCACCGATGCAGAGTCATATCAATGTTGGTTCAGGTGAAGATATTACGATTAAAGAGCTGGCGCAGACTATCGCAAAGGTTGTCGGTTATGGGGGTGCCATAGAGTTCGATCCTACTAAACCCGATGGGGCACCAAGAAAGCTCATGGATAACACCCGCCTCAACACGCTCGGATGGCGGCCCAGTGTCTCCCTCGAGGATGGGCTGAGGCTGGCGTATAACGATTTTTTGAAAAACCATATTAATTTCCAATGAAAGTTGCTCTTATTACTGGAATTACTGGTCAGGATGGATCGTATCTGGCCGAATTTCTGCTTGAAAAAGGATACGAAGTGCACGGTATAAAACGCCGCGCAAGTAGTTTGAATACGCAGCGGATTGATCATCTCTATCAGGATCCGCATATCAATCATCGTCATTTTGTGCTGCATTACGGTGACCTCACCGACAGCAGTAACTTGACTCGCATTATTGCCGAAGTGCAGCCTGATGAAGTTTATAATCTTGGGGCGCAAAGTCATGTTGCGGTCAGTTTTGAGTCACCTGAATATACTGCTGATGTTGATGGCATGGGCACGTTGCGCTTGCTCGAAGCTATCCGTTTTCTTGGGCTGGAAAAGAAGACAAGATTTTATCAGGCATCGACCTCGGAACTGTACGGTTTGGTGCAGGAGATCCCGCAGCGGGAGACAACGCCATTCTACCCCCGCAGCCCTTATGCGGTCGCCAAGCTCTACGCCTACTGGATAACGGTCAACTATCGTGAAGCTTATGGCATGTACGCCTGTAATGGCATCCTCTTTAACCATGAATCACCGCGACGTGGCGAAACGTTTGTGACCCGTAAAATCACTCGTAGTCTTGCGAACATATCGCAGGGGCTTGAGGAGTGCCTCTATATCGGTAACATGAACGCTCTTCGTGACTGGGGTCATGCTAAAGATTATGTCCGTATGCAGTGGATGATGCTGCAGCAGGAGGAGCCGAAAGACTATGTTATTGCTACCGGTGTTCAGTACTCGGTGCGCCAGTTTATTGAGAAAGCCGCCCAACAGCTCGGTATAACCCTTCGCTGGGAAGGAGCTGCTCTTCAGGAAGTTGGCATTATTGCCGCTCTCAACTCTCCCCAATCTTACCCATCGCTGAGCACAGGGCAAATTATTGTTCGGATTGATCCGAGATACTTCCGTCCCGCAGAAGTAGAGACCTTGCTTGGTGACCCCTCTAAAGCCAAAGCTGATTTACGTTGGGTTCCTGAAATAACCCTCGACGAAATGGTTGCCGAAATGGTAGCCCACGATCTTGACCTTGCCAAACAGCACGCCCTCCTCAAAGCCAATGGCTACAACGTTGATGTGAGTAAAGAGTAGTCCTCGTTTTTCAATAACTCTTCCGCATTCCGCATAACATCTGCCGGTAAATCCCCCCGCATGGGCGTATCGCATACGCCCTTCACATTCCCGGGAACGCCGAGCTCCAGCTCGGCATCGGGAGAGAAGAATAATCGGTGAGTATTCCGGTCACTGAGTAGCGCACCAGCCCGTATCGAAGTGTTCTGTCAAAAAGTATTATATTTCCCTGCGTAGTAAAAAAAGTGTGGAGAGGTGTTGGTGTGTCAACGTACCTATGCCTCTGATGGGCTAATGAGTTACAACGAGGTTGACGATGAAAAAACTGCC
>CAILRB010000098.1 GCA_903836465.1 uncultured Chlorobiaceae bacterium | reverse complement strand
TGCAAGGACTTGCAATTCTGTGAGCCATCTTCTGAAGAGCGTAGTGCGGGAAATCTGCACGCTACGTTGTGTGGGAGCAGGTACCGGGAGACCGGGCCTGCGACCCGGTGGGAACGGACAGGATTTCTGGCCGTCCCCTATGCCGATTGGAATAAAAAGGACAACCAAAAAGAAGAAGATCAGTCAAAAATTATTTTTTTTCTTTAAGGTTACACAGATTTCTTACGTTTTATTTCCCTATTTTGTAGCTATGATTTATCTCAACACGCTCGACAGCTTTAAGCGGGATGTTGTCTGGGTTATTAATGTTTTGGTAATGAAACGGCAAGTGATATGCCTTCAGTTTATTCCAGAGCACCAATCATCCTTGCACCAACCCTTTGGTGGATGAAGTAAAATTAAGCAAAACAGGTGGCGGCGTCCAGAGGCTGATCAACGCATTGGACGGGTTAATTCTATAGAATACTGTAAATCATTACGGCTATCGTGCAGGTAGTCAAGTGGTTGTCGTGGAATAAATAGCCTCCCAATATGCTGTTGATGATACTCAAAAGGAACGGATTGGTTAATGTTGTAATCGTATTCTTGTTATTTTTTTTATTAATCAACTTTGACGTTGCATTTGCGGATTCCGGCTCAAGAGATAATTGTTCTAATGCTGAAAGTTGGCGTATGTTATTGGGTATGCAGTGGAGTCAACACGAGCCGGCTTTGCATTATGAATTGCTCAATGATTCATCAAACCCAACTCTTGATATTAATCAGGGCGATAATAATGAAATCGTAGAACCATTTTCTTATGTTGATGTTGAAAGGAGGTTAAGTAAATATTCCAGTATCAAGTTAACTTATACAAAGGACAGGACTTCTTCTGTGCTATTGGGCAGAAAAAATGTTCGTTTTTTGTTTTTTTTATTGCGTCCAACAGTTATGGCTCCTGTTGATATTGATGTGGAAACCATGCGATTGCGCTATTTTCATGCGATTGTGCGATCAGGTAATTTTGAGTTTGGAGGTTCAGGTGGTTTGCAGGCACTTTATTGTAATGCTCATGCATCAATTCCGGTTATTGGTTATAGTGAAGAACACTATTTTATTGTATTGCCTTGTGTTGGTACTTATGCTACGTATCAACAGAACAAAAGTCTCCAGTATTCTGTTCGTGCAGATTATTTGCCAATAGAATTAAAAAAAATTGCAGGGCATATCGCGGAAGTTGATTGTCGAGTAGAGTATAAAATAAATTTAAATCTATTTGCTGGTGCAGGTTTTCGATACTCAGTAAAGACTCTTGATTTGGAAAATCAGAAATATCGGATGAATGCGTCTTATGGTATATTTGGCGGGTTGGCTTTTTTGGGGATATTATTGTGACTTTTATAACAATAACTTTTTTTAGAAATGAAAGTTAATGATGTTTACCTGGCCTTTCTGTCAGCGTTTGAATCGGCAGATAAAGATTTTGGTCCATTCTTTTCTGATTTCCAGTCATATTCTGCCTCATTACAGTCAGATATTGAAAGATCTTTGACAGAGATTGTTCATCTTACGGGTTCAGTCTTGCCAACCTATGAACATATTTCTGCAACGCAATATTATGCTGAATATGGATCTCATCAAGTACAGCTCAGAATTAATGGAAGTGGAATAAATAAGCTTTTTGGTGGTGATATTACAACAGGAATTGTTTCTGTCTCAAGCATAACCGTTGATTATCCTTCAGAAGCTGTTCATTTTTCCCTTTCAGGTTCTGGTATCTCTACTAACCTGGATACCGGCGCAATCAGTGGAGGTTTTCGTTCCTTTTGGTTTTCGACACCGTTGATTAATGTCAGCGCTTTCGGCTTTATTTCTGTTGCAGGTTCTTCGGTTACCTCACCACTTGATGTCTTTGGTTCCCTTCAAAATCTTTCAATATCTTATCCTCAAGATAGTGTTTTGCTCTCACTGGTCGGGAAAATTAATTATTACCAGGATGCTTTAGGCAAGATAAATTATAGTGGAGATCTGACTGAAATATCTCTTGGAAAAAATGGGGCCGATTTAACTATTAAAGGTGATTTGTCGTGTACTTTTGATGATCAAAATGGTCTTAATTTGTCTGGAAATACTTTGACAACAGGAATCATTTCTGTCTCAAGTATAGCGGTTAATTATCCTTCACAATCGCTTCATTTAGCTTTTTCAGGCTTGGGTTCCGGGATCTCTGCAAACCTGGATACCGGCGCAATCAGTGGAACTTTTCACTCGTTTCATTTTACGACACCCTGGCTTGATGTCACTGCTTCTGGATCAATTTCTGTTGCAGGTTCTTCTGTGCTTTCATCTGTCAATGTTGTCGGTGCTCTTGATGCGCTTTCCATAACGTATCCTGACGAAAAATTCTTGCTCTCAATTCTTGGCGATATAAACTATACCCAGGATGCTTCAGGTCAGTTCCATTATGACGGTGGTGCGACGGAAATTCGTATTAGTAAAAATGGCGCAGATTTGGCAATTAAAGGTGACTTTTCGTGCGCCTTTGATGAGCAACATGGCCTTGGCTTGTCGGGAAGTGTTCATGAGATTGATGTGCAGCTTGGTGATGTTCTTATTGAATGTATTGGTGATATCCGTTTTGGTGCAAAGGGAGTAGAGTCTGCCGATATTCAAGATCTCAGCATTTTAGTTAATGGCAATTATTATGATGCTTCAACGTTAAATCTCAAGGATTTGCTTGTTGATTGGGTTGGCAGTGACATGATTTATGTCGACCAGAATGGTGACTGGTGCATTAATGAAGCAAAGTTCCCCCTGTTTTCTGATACTATTGATTATCTGCTTGAGAAAATTCATCCAAATCCACCAACCGTTATCACTTTCAGTCCTTCGGATGCATCTACCGGAGTGTCTGTCGGCAGTAACATCGTTTTGACGTTCAGCGAAGCGATTCAGGCTGGTCCTGGCGCTATTGAAATACACAGCGGATCGGCTACGGGTGCGCTTGTTGCGCATTACGACGCAGCGACAAGCCACAATCTCACGATTGAGGGCAAGACGTTGACCATCAACCCAACAGAGAATCTGGCGAATGGCACACACTATTTTGTCACCTTTACGAATGGTTCAGTCAAGGATTTGGCCGGGAACAGCTTCGCTGGTACTGCGACTTATGACTTTACGACTGCTGGCGGAAGCACTGGGATTAGCATTGATTTCAATGGTACGCCAGTTGGTACTTCAAGCAGTTATGAAGTTTTTCAAGACTTCTTTTTTGATACAACGAAGCAGAGCTTGCCGGGTTATTTAGGTTCTGTTGCAGCTTCTCCAAATGACATATCGGACATGTTT
>CAILRB010000097.1 GCA_903836465.1 uncultured Chlorobiaceae bacterium | reverse complement strand
TGAAAGCAAAATTCCGTAGTTTGATTTTGGAAAATCTCGGTAAGCTCAAAAACACCTCCGCAGGGTCAAAAATAGACAGTTTTTGATCGTGGTGGTATTCTCAGATTTTCAAAAAACAGGGGTTTTCTGTCAGGCACTAAGTATACTCACGAGAAGGGGGGCTTGTAATTAGCTCACTCTTCCCTTTTGCGCATAAGTTCGACAAGCTCTGCGGTTCGTGATGCCTGCTTTTCAACAGCTACGGCAAGACGTTCCATGTCGGAGTGTCGCCCGCGTTCCGTCTGGGTATCAAAGAGAATCGGTTTCTGAAACCCTTCCGAAAGACGAAAAATATGAATGCAGAGCTTGATAAGAATAACATAGAAAACCGGCATCAGATACTCACCGAAGACGACCGGCATCTCCTGGTAGTGTTGCCTGAGCACCTCCCAGCTCCCGCTGAAAAGCACATCCCATTTCGTAAAAAAGTAGAGGTAAATGAGCGGATGAAAAACCAGAAAGAAGCGCATGATTTTTGACTGGCGCCGGTTTGCCTCTTCACTTTCATACTTTGAGAGCAGCCAGGGAAAATGGCCTACCAGCATGGCAGACCTTCGGTCGTTAAGATAGTGAGCCCCTTGCAGTGCTGAATCAATAAAGGAGGAGACCTGACTCAGAAGCACGGTGGAAAGGATCATGGCCAGAAAGGAGTAGCTGATATCATCGAACTTGAACGATCCTGCGAGGTAGGGCAGCGTGATGGTTTTTGGTTTGATGACAATAAAGAGCATGGCAATCCCTGCAAGCAAAAGGGAAAAAGTGTGGAGCTTGCGGGCATGGCGGAGGCTTTCGATAACCGCATCGGCGTTGGCTCCCTGCATTGAGTTGCCTGGGGGATCAATCCTCAACAGTGCGGCTGAGTCGGTAAGGGGCGAATAAAGTCCATTAACACCAATATCACATCCTTGAACATCTCGATAGAGCGTGAAAATATCGATGGTACTTTTACTGAAATTGACTCCGCTGAGGTTGGTTCTGCTGAGATTCGTTCCCCGGAGATCCGCTCCACGCAAATCCGCTTCGGCAAGATTGGCCGCCACAAGATTTGCCTTTGCAAGGTTCGCTCCACCAAGGTCCGCCCCGGCAAGGTTTGCGCCCCGCAAATCGAGACCAGAGAGAACAGCATCGTGCAGATCCGGACGGATATCCGCATGCGCCTGTCGCCACACGTTCCAGGCAGGAACTCCCTCTTGAAGGAGTTTCAGATGTTCAGCATTAGCCATTCCTGTTATCCCGGAGACATTTCGAGCATTCTCCTGATAGAACCCAGGGCTGCAAGACGAAGCGCTTCGTCAACAACAATCTCAGGTTTTCGGTTCAGCATACACTGGTAAAGCTTTTCGAGAGTATTCTGTTTCATCTGCGTGCAGACACTTCGGGGATTATCAGGATCTTTGGGCGCAGGAATAAAGGTTTTTTCGGGCGATCGCTTCTGCATTTCATAAAGAATACCCGGCTCAGTGGCAACAATAAATTTTTTGGCAGAACTTGAAACGGTATGGTTCAATAACGCCTGTGTTGAGCCGATAAATGCCGCATGACGAAGCACCTCTTCACGGCATTCAGGGTGGGCAACAAGTTCAGCATCAGGATACCCGGCACAAGCGTTGAGAACAGAGTGCTCAGAAAAAGCCTCGTGAACATAACAGTACCCCTGCCAGAGAATCATCTCCCTGCCAAGTTTTTTGGCGATATAAGCGCCGAGATTTCTGTCAGGGCCAAAAATAATCGGCTGGTTTTCAGGAATCTGGCGAACAATCTGTTCAACATTGGATGAGGTACAGGTAATATCGGAAAGCGCCTTGATCTCTGCAGTCGAATTGATATAGGTAATAACGACAGCGTCCGGATGCAACTCCTTGAATTTCCTGAACTCATCTGCAGGACAACTGTCAGCAAGCGGGCACCCTGCATGAGCGTCAGGCATCAGTACCAGTTTGGAGGGATTAATGATTTTTGCTGTCTCAGCCATAAAATAGACCCCGGCAAAAACAATGACATCGGCATCGTTTTTTTCAGCCGCACGGGCAAGAGCAAGACTGTCGCCAACAATATCGGCAACCTGCTGTATTTCCGGTACGGTATAATAATGAGCAAGAACCAGAGCGTTCATCTCTTTTTTAAGGGCATTAATCCGCACGAACAGCTCTTCTTGCGAATAATTGCCTTGAGCAGCACGATCTGAAGCAAAATCTATGGACATGGTCTGAGTTAGAATGGGTTACAAACAGGGATATCGGTATTCTCATCTAAGGTAGTAGTCAAGATCGTCATCTTCCCTGATTAAAAGCAGAATAGCCGAATTGGGGACAATAATATATCGCTCCTCCTGATACTCGATCTCATAAGAGCTATTCTGAATAAAAATAGCCATATCACCAACTTTTGCCTGCAAAGGAATGTACTGGGCCGTTGAAACCCTCTCTTTCCATGGTTCGTCAGACTCCGGTGGTGGCCCTACAGGATAACCCGGCCCTGTTTTAATGATATAACCTGTCTGGATTTTCTCTTTTTCCTGAACGCCAGGGGGAAGATAAATTCCCGATTTTGTCCGTTCGTCCAGAGATTTTGGTTTGATTAACACTCTGTCACCAACAACAACAAATTTATCGGTTATATTTGCGCCAGCCATTCTATCCATTTTATTTTGAATAAGTTAACAATTTCTATACCATCAACGGAACAAAGATGAAACAAATTCTGTACAAGTCATCAGTTCAAGGCGGCTTTAATGGGGTAAGATAGAGAATGAATTGTTTTATAGCAATATGAACGTTGGATAGTGCCAAAGCAGGAACCCTGAACTTGTCTTTTGAGGAATTCGCTCCTTAACGATACTTTTCTTTCCATATTTTCGATAACTTGGCGGTATATGAAGGCGACTCTTTGCGGAACAGAAAATCAAACAAAAAAATGACGATGGCTCAACGGGACAAACAAGAGTTCCTTCTGGAACGTTCGGTGAGATTTTTTGCCACGCTTTTCAGGCGCCATTTTTCGCCAAGAAAGGTTCGATACGCGTTGATGAGCGGACTTGCCCTGAGCGTCGCGCCTTTCTCTGGCGCTAATGCCCAGCAATTTTCCTCGATCGTTGCTTTCGGCGATAGCTATGCCGATATCGGCAAAATCAAGGATATCATGGTGGCGAACCCTCCCTACGATAGTTATTATCTCCCTTATCTAAACACGTACTATCCGACTGGAAGGTTCAGCGGCGGAACCAATTATGTCGACACCTTGTCGAGCCTTTATGGCATTTCACAGTCAAATTATGCCATCGGAGGTGCGCAGACCGGGTCACTGAATCAATTTAACCTGACGGTCTTCCCCCCTCTACCGGCTGGCTTCAGCGATGAGTGGAACGATTTTGTGAATTCCGGTAAAGTCATCTCACCGAATGCGCTGGTGACTCTCAACATCGGTGGAAATGACGCGCGCGATTATTATCAACGCCCCGGTGCTTTAATGGCGGGCGTCCCATCTGCCGCCGCAGCTTCGGCAGACAACGCAATAGCTGGAATCAACGCACTTGTCGGCGCGGGTGCCAAAACGCTTGTTTTCACCGCTGGCAATGTCGCCGACCTCCCGGAGGCAGCAAACCTGCCCTACAAGGATCCCGCCCCCATTGGTTCGGCCTATAGCCAGGCCTATAATAACTTGATGAAACAAAATCTGTCGAAAGTGGCCGCCTCAGGCGTGCGGGTCGAATATGTCGACCTTGCCATGATCGAATCGAAGATAAAGGACAATCCGTCGCTTTACGGTCTGAAAGACGCTTCGGCTAGCCCTGAATCCAACTTGGGTAATCCAGAACTGGTGAACCAATATTTGTTCTATCTTGATAAGGTGCATCTGACTTCGGCTGGCTTTGCCATTGTGGCAAATTACATCGCCAATCGCCTCAACGCCCCTGAGACATTCGCCTCAAGCTGCGAACTTGGGCTTGGTGTAACCGAATCCTTTGTCGACACCATGTTCGACCGGCTTGATCTGTTCAACTTCGCGACCGCAAAAAGCTCCGGCGCATCAGGAATCGGGTCAAACTCATGGTCCGTGTTTGTGCAGGGCAATGGCGTTGTATCCAATCGTTCCTCCAGAGACAATTCGAAAGGGTATCATTCGGATCACCTTGGCACAACGCTCGGCATTGAATATCGCCCGACCTCCGAGACAATGGTTGCCACGGCCTATAGTTTTGACAATCCCTCTCTGAACCTGAGCCAGAATGGCGGAACCACCAGCGCAGATGCCAAACAGCTTGGACTCTACGGTACCTTTACACAGAAAAACCTGTTCCTTCAGGGCCTGGTCTCTTACGGCTGGCTGAATTATTCCAACAGCCGTTCGGGCGTCGTCAGTAAAATCACCGCCAATCCGGACGGGCAGACTTTTTCGGCGGCTTATAAAGGTGGCTATCTTTTTGACGTCGCGCCGTCCGTGAAATTCGGACCAATTGCAGGGATCACCTATGTTCAGGCGCATGTTAACGGTTACAGGGAAACTGGTGATCAGGTTCTCACACTCAGTCTGAACGAGCAAACCGCCAAAACCGTGCTCGGTAGTGTTGGTGCACAGGCACGCTGCGCTTTCGACCTGGGAAGCACGAAGCTCGACTCCTATCTGAACTGCACCGTCGAAAACAATTTCGAGGGTTCAGACCGTGTCATCCAATACAGCGCTACCTCTGCGCCCCTGATCGTCAATTCATGGACGGCGACAGGAGCACCGAACCATGCTTTTGTCCGGCTCGCCTCTGGCGCCAATGCCAATCTGACGAGCGCAATCGCCGTCATGCTGAACCTGTCGCAGACAATTGGGCAACCGGGCGGAAATGACTTTTTCTGCACGGGTGGCCTGAAAATCTCTTTCTGATACGGTAGTTTAAACGATCTTTTAGATATCATCCTGCCGCAATCAGTTCGGGCGTTGACCTTGACATCGCGCAACGCCGTCCATGAGTTCCCAGCATTAGCTGAAGGGCAGATTAACCACTACAGCGTCGAACTTGCCGGGTTAGCTTCGCGCAGCATCTCCCATTCATTCAGCAGCGTATCACCGTGGAAAATCTCAAACTCCGAATCTTTCACTCCATGCACCAGCATGTTCATGCGCGCGAGGTTATAGGTGGTGATTTTTTCCACCACCGGAAAAATATGCCGATACCGGGCAGGCCAATCTGATGGCGCAAATTGAGAAACTGCGAGCCAGCGCCACATCGTATGTAACCATTTAAGTGCCTGATTATGTCGAAGCCAGCACGTTTACTACCACTCCACTTTCGGAAAAACAGTGGAACAAATACGGAACAAAAAGTTTATTATATTTAAAATGTTAATTTTAGGTTGTCTCTTCACTTATTGACCGCGCTCTCCTTGTTTTGATAAAAAAAATGTAATAAAAAAACCGGAATATGAACTGTGCGGAAGTTTTTTACTCTCTTTACTAAGTACAATACCTACCTGCTTTTTGTAATATACTGCAGTATAGCATTTCTCTTCATGAAGCTTCAGAATGAGAATGTGTTTACAAGGCTGCGCACCAGCGGCCTGGAATTCAGCGCTGTCATTAATGAAAAGCTGATGAGCCTCACCTATCTTTTTACGCTCAATAAAGAAAACGAAAGGCTGATGCGGGTAAATACCGATCTGCTGACCAGAGTACTGAACTTTGAAACTGCCGCTGTTGATGAACGGAACCGCAGAAAAATACTCTCTGACACAACATTCAACCCTTCCGGGTATATCATTGCGAGAGTTGTTGATCGAAAATTCAGCGATCGTGATAACATGCTGCTGATCAATGCAGGATGGAAGAACGGAATCCAAAAAGACATGACCGTTCTGGTGCCGGAGGGGCTGGTAGGGCGGGTAACATCTGTCTCCGAACATTATGCAAAAGTAATGCCTGTTATCAACACTGATTTCAAGGTCAGTGTTGTATCCGACTCATCTCACTGTATGGGCCTCCTCAGTTGGAGTGGGGGCAGGGAGTTCATTGCCCAGATTGAACACATTCCCATAAGCAGCCACCTCAAACTTAACGAAAGGATGGTTACTTCAGATTTTAGTACGTTTTCCATTCGCGGCATTCCCGTCGGGAGAGTAGTACGCATTAAACCGGATAAACTCTTCTATAATGTCGATGTCTGGCTTGCTGTGGATTTTTCATCCCTGACTCAGGTACTGATTGCCCCCATGAAAAGAGAACCGGAAAAAGTCAAGATCACCACCGATAGCACACTTAATGAGCAGTTCCCTTAATATCAAACACTGACTTGTGGCAAAAGCTGTTTCGTTCTCGCTAATTATACTCTGCATTGCCTCAGCATTGCTACAGGAGTTTGGCTTGACTCGTCTGACGCTCTATAACGTCTCTCCGGACGTTATTACTGTTTTTCTTGCCTTTCTTGCAGTCTCTGCAGGTCAAAGGGCCAGCACAAGTTTTGGGTTTGCTGTAGGCATCCTTACAGGTATCTTATCAGGAAATATGGGATTGAATATGCTTTCAAGAACTGTCGAAGGTTTTATCGCCGGTTATTTCCATATCCCGGAAGACAGTCATGCAACGGCAAAACAAAAAAAAAGAAGATTCTTTAGTGCCGTCGTCATTGCCGGGTTCTGTGGTAACGCTGTAATCGCCGCAGGATACAATCCTCTTGGCCTTTCGCCCGCTTACAGGGTCGTTGTTCTCGGACTCCTTGAATCTCTCGTCACCCTTATCCTTGCCGTCATCCTGCACTGGTTCTTTTTGAAAAAATCATTTGTCGACTGAACGATGGATAAACCTCAGCGAAGCTCAACTCTTGTAACACTGGTTGTAATAGCTGTTTTCACACTGCTGTTCGCCCGACTTTTTTATCTGCAAATTCTTAATTTTCAGCAGCTTGGATCAATTTCAACCACAAACAGCATTCGCCGGGTCTGGGTTCAGCCTCCAAGAGGACGGATGATCGACAGAAAAGGGGTCGTCATCGTCGACAATCAGCCGCTCTATACCGTTAAAATCATTCCTTCTGAGTTCAGAATAACCAAAACCGGTTACCTTGCCTGGCTTATTCAAAAACCACAAGATGAACTGGTTGAAACAATCAAAAAAGGATATGTGTTCAACCGATTTTCGGCAGTAACCGTCAGCCGCAATCTGAACGCTATTGCAATAGCAAGGCTGAGCGAAAATCTTTGGCAACTTCCCGGTGTGCTTATTGACACTGATAACAAAAGAATGTACCCTGATTCGCTCCACGGAGCACATCTTTTTGGCTATTTACGTTCCATACCAAAAGAAAAACTTGAAGAACTGGCTGATCAGGGTTACGCACAGGATGATAAAATCGGATTCAGCGGACTGGAAAAGTATTATGAAGAACGACTGAGAGGACAGAAAGGTGCCCGCTTTGAAATGGTTACACCCCGAGGCAAATATGCCGGAAAATTCGATAAGGGACAAAGCGACGTCTCTTCTATAAAGGGCGATGATCTCTACCTCTCTATTGATGGGGGGCTGCAGCAGCTTGCCGAACAACTGCTGAAAAAAACCGGAAAATCAGGAGCGGTGGTAGCTCTGGACCCTTCGACCGGCGGCGTTCTTGCTCTTGCCAGCGCTCCTGACTATGATCTTGATATTTTCAACGGTTCTACCGACCGCAAAGGATGGAACGATATTCTGACCTCTCCGCAAAAACCGCTTTTTAACCGTACAATTCAGGCGGTCTATCCACCCGGATCAGTCTACAAGATGATTCTTGCAATGGCGGCTCTTGAGGAAAAAAGCATTGATCCGGCAAAAAAAATACTTGATAACGGTGTTTTCATGTACGGACACAGAAGATTTCTCAGTAACGAAGGGAAGGGGCACGGATGGGTTGATATGAGAAATGCTATTACGGTTTCATCCAATGTCTATTTTTATAACCTTATTTTCAATGTCGGGTTTGAAAACTGGACAAAATATGGCGCCATGTTCGGGTTTGGAGAAAAAACCGGTATTGATTTGCCTGGCGAGAGGGCTGGGCTTCTTCCATCATCCGACTATTATGATGAACGTTATGGTGAGAACAGGTGGACAAAAGGATATCTGGTCAGCCTTGCCATTGGTCAAGGTGAACTCGGCACAACGCCAGTACAGCTTGCTGTTTATGCTGCCGCTCTGGCCAACAATGGAATCCTCTTTCAGCCTCATATCGTCAACGGATACCGCGATACGGGAACCGGTAAATATATCCCGTTCAACTATGCAAAGCAGCAGCTTCCGATTTCACAAACGACGTTCAACCTTATCCATGACGGCATGAGAGGCGTCGTACTGCAAGGCACAGGAACCCTTGCAAATGTTCCCGGTGTCACCGTCGCCGGAAAAACCGGAACGGCACAAAATCCCCATGGCAAAGATCATGCATGGTTTATTGCCTTTGCACCGGTGGAGAATCCAAAAATTGCTTTGGCAGTGCTTGTCGAAAATGCTGGTTTCGGCGGTGCCATTTCAGCGCCGATTGCCCGTGAACTTATAAAATACTATATCAAAGGGGGGACAATTCCGGTCTCAGCCGCCTCACAAGGAATGAGGCCTGCAGAGGCAGCCGGAGAGCAGCCCGACAGCACTGAAAGCACGTTACCGGATATTCAGCTTGAAAAAGCTGTTAAGGGTGCGGAACCTGCTGCTGAAACAACCATTGAGAACAACACAGGAAAAGCTGTAGAATGATTTATAAAGATGATCAGGCATCTATCAGAGGATTTCTTGAAGATACCAGTAATTTAAAAAGTGGACATACTCCGGGAGTTTTTTTCCCCGAAACCGTCGATGAACTTTCCGAACTGCTCAAAAGTGCAAGAAAAGAGCATCGTCGTTTCACTATTGCCGGAAACGGAAGCGGAACGACTGGAGGAAGAATCCCGCTTGGAGACTATGTTATTTCCATGCAGAAGTTTGACCGGATCAGCCAACCGGTATCATACTCCTGCGACAGGGCATACATGACGGTACAGAGTGGCGCTCTCCTTGATACCGTTCAGAAAAAAGCTGAGCAGAGCGGATGGTTTTATCCTCCGGATCCAACGGAAAAGCTCTGTTTTATCGGCAGTACCATTGCAAACAACTCTTCAGGAGCAAGGAGTTTTAAGTACGGGGCCACCCGAAAACATATCTCAAGAATCCTTGCTGTTCTTCCTCAGGGTGATGTGCTTGATCTTTCAAGAGGAAACTGTATGGCCGACAACAACGGGATATTCCGACTCAGCCTTCCTTTTGCAGGTGAGATTGCCTTTCAGAGACCGCAGTACTCCATGCCTGAAACATCAAAACACAATGCCGGATACTTTTCTGAGGAAGGAATGGACCTCATCGACCTCTTTATCGGCTCTGAAGGAACCCTTGGCATAATCGCCGAAGCTGACCTCATGCTCATTCCCCTTCCAAAAGACGTTATCTCTTCTCTTGTCTATTTTAGAGCTCTCGACGATTTGTTCAAGTTTAACCGCCTGCTTAAAGAGCGGGAACATGCTTGTTCACCAAGGGCCATAGAGTTTTTTGACAAAAATTCACTTGCATTTCTTGCGGAAAAATATCCGGAAGTGCCTGCGGGAAGTGAGGGTGCAATTTTCTTCGAACAGGAGACAACAATTGAAAGTGAAGAAAATGACCTTGAAAAACTCCTCGAAGAGATGGAAGCCTGCAATGCCATGATTGACCAATCCTGGATGGCGCTTGATCGTAACGATCAGGAAAAGTTGCGGGAGTTTCGCCACACCTTGCCGCTTCTGGTCAACGAATGGCTCAGCAAACAACAGGAGAGTAAAATCAGCACTGACATGGCCGTACCTGAAAGAAGATTCCGCGAACTTTTTGAATTTTACAGGAGCACTTGCGAACAACACGGCTTTGTCTATATTATTTTTGGTCATATCGGCAATGGTCATGTGCACTTGAACATCCTTCCCCGTAACAGGGAGGAGTTTTTACAGGCAAAGAGTCTTTATCGGAAATTTATCAGCAAGGCTCTTGAGTTGGGAGGAACACTCTCCGCCGAGCACGGCATAGGAAAGCTTAAGGCAGAATATCTTGTTGAAATGTATCATGAAAGCGGCATACGGGAGATGGCAAGGATAAAAAAATGTCTGGATCCCTTTCTGGTGCTCAATATCGGAAATATTATTCCTGCCGCATATCTGGAAACAGAAACCCATTAAAGGTCACCGTGTCGAAAAAGCAACATCATCAGGAATACGTCAAGGCCATTCAGAACAGAAAGGCAAGATACGAGTTTGAAATTCTCGATACCATCGTTACCGGTATCCAGCTCTTTGGCAGCGAGGTAAAATCTGTACGCCTCGGACAAGCAAGTCTGAGTGACAGCTTTGCTATCATTCACCATAATGAGGTGTGGCTGGAAAACATGCAGATCACCCCCTACGAACTCAACCGTATGGAGATGATTGAAGCAAAACGGAGCCGCAAACTCCTGCTGCATAAAAAGGAGATTCAGAAAATTCAGACGAAAATCAATGAAAAAGGGCTTACTCTGGTACCTCTGAAGGCATTTTTCAACGATAAGGGTCTTCTGAAAATTGACCTTGCGATTGCCAAAGGCAAAAAGCTCTATGACAAGCGCGAAACGATCAAGAAGCGGGAGAACCAGCGACAGATGGAGCAGATCAAAAAGCAATATTAATACAAAAAAACAGGGTATCGATGGGTTTTCCAGCCGTACAGGAACAGCTTGACATTATTATTGGTAATGTTGTTGAAGTTATCAGCGTTGACGAACTTGAACAAAAACTTCTCAAGAGCCTGAAAACAGGCCAGCCGCTCAAGGTAAAGCTTGGGGCTGATCCATCAAGGCCGGACCTGCATCTCGGTCACTCGGTCGTCCTCCGAAAACTCAGGGAGTTTCAGGATCTTGGACATGAAGCTATTCTGATCATCGGCGACTTTACGGCAATGATCGGCGACCCTTCAGGAAAAAGCAAAACGAGACCGCAGCTTTCAGCCGAAGAGGCTCGGGAAAACGGAAAAAGTTACTTTGATCAGGCTTCGAAAATTCTCGACCCTCAAAAAACAACCATTTGTTATAACGCAGACTGGCTTGGAACAATGGGATTTGCTGATGTTGTTCGCCTCTCAAGCCACTACACCGTAGCCCGGATGCTTGAACGCGACGACTTCGAACGGAGATATCGTGCACAAGAGTCTATCTCCATTCACGAGTTCCTCTATCCCCTTGCCCAGGGTATGGATTCGGTACACCTGAAAAATGACGTGGAACTTGGTGGAACCGACCAAAAATTTAATCTCCTGGTCGGAAGAGATCTGCAACGAGAGTATGGAATAACACCACAGGTCTGCATTACCATGCCGCTGCTGGTGGGCACAGCAGGGGGAGAAAAAATGTCGAAATCACTCGGCAATGCTATCTGTTTCAATGACTCCCCTGCCGATATGTATGGCAAGTCTCTCTCCATTCCCGATACTCTCATTGAAACGTATACAAAACTTCTGCTGCCACAGAAAGAATCCGCTGTCATTGAAATTCTCGGACAAATCAATGACAACCCGAGAACAGCCAAACGAGCCCTGGCAAGGCAAATAGTGGCATCTTATTTTTCGCAGGAAGAGGCAGAGGGCGCTGAGCAGCACTTCGATCAGCTCTTCGTGCTAAAAAAAGCCCCGGACAATCTTGACCTCGTTGAGATTGACCAGCAATCCATTCCAGTCATTGACCTTCTGGTAACCCTTGGAGCTGCCTCATCAAAAAGTGATGCGCGCCGAATGATTCAGCAAAAATCAGTGACTGTTGATGAGAGAAAAATAGAAGAGATCACTGAGAACATTGAACTCTGCAGCGCGCCAATAATAATCAGGGCGGGAAAAAGAAAGTTTTTTAAAGTCGCTGCAAAAAAACATGTTGATTGAGCTCTTTACAGCGAATGGATAACTGCGCGACGAAAACTATCTATTGATATGCAAAACCTTTGCGGGCGGAAACCCATTAAAGAAAGTCGATGACGCGTGACTGTATGCTCCAATATTTTCACTGTAGAGTAAATCCCCTATCGCAAGGTCGGTAGGGAGAAGATTGGCCATAGTGATTGTGTCGAGAGCATCACAGGTAGGACCATAAACCGCACACATTTTCTCATTGCCCTCTTTAAAGGATTTTAAAGGATATTCGCAATGATCAAAGATAATTCCTGAAAAGGTATGATAAACCCCGTCATTGACGTAATAACATTTTTTTCCGTCACGATACGCAGTACCGATAATCTCCATCACGACCGAAGCGGCAGTTGCCACTAAAAATCTTCCTGGTTCGGCTATGATTTCAATATCAGGCGGAAAGAGCCGATCAAATTCGGAATTGAGCATTATGGCAAGCTCGGCAAAAGGTTTTACACTTTTGTCGTAGGGAGCGGGAAAACCTCCTCCTATATCAAGAATTTTTACCTCTTTATACCCTCTTTCCCACGATTCCTTGAAAATATTGGATGCCAGATTAAGGGCTTGAATATAATTTTGGAAATTTGTGCATTGACTGCCGACATGGAAGCTTAAACCTTCAACGATCAGTCCTCTCTTGAAAGCTTTGTCTATAAGATCCACTGCCTCGCCAGGATCTGCACCGAATTTGGAAGAAAGCTCTACCATCGCCCCCGTATTGGGCACTTTTATGCGTAAAACAAGACCCGTGTTCGGTGCATAAGTGGCGATTTTCGCTATTTCATCTTCATTATCAAAAGTAACCAACGGCTTGTAACGGTCAAGCTCCTTCAGCGTCGGAATTGGCTTTATAGGATTCGCATAGATGATCTTGTCCCAGATAAAAGCCTGTTGCTCTGCAGGTGTCAGGCTTTTAATATTTTCATACACATTAAGAAACTCTGGCATTGATGCGACATCAAAGCTGGCGCCAGCATCGTAGAAGGTTTTGACTATTTCTTTGGCTGAGTTTGCTTTAACGGCAAAATAGGCCTGAACCCTTGGCAGATGCTGCTTGAACTCACGGTAATTGGCACGCAAAACTTCATGGTCTACCACAAACAAAGGCGTACCATGCTCTAACGCAAACTGTTCTAAATTTTGAGCTGCCATCAGGCGTATCCTTTTTTAATCGGTTTCGGTAACAAGAAAATTCTTGAACTGCCAGGGATCCGTTTCATCAATATCAGGAGTGTTAAACCCTGGGAAATAGTTGCTCTTGGTTTTTAAAGGCGTCCAATCGGAAGCTTTTGATATGAAATTGCCAAGATATGGCTTTGCAATTCCAAGAATATAGTCATGATCGATATTATCGGGGACAACAACACCCCTGTCAGGATTTTCTATCATCCACATACAGGCAGCGACCACGGATATTGCAACCTGCATGGTGGTGGCATTCTGGTGAGGTACCAGTGCTCTGGATTGCTCTATACTCAGGTCGGAGCCTGTCCACCAGGAATTAAAACAATGACCCATCAGTAAAGCGCCAAGAATATCAGCGCCGTGAACGATCTCATCATTCATAATCCTGAAGTTGGGCTGAAGTTTGTAGTTATAGCCACGCAGCTCCTGAAGAGAGATGATTGCAGCATCACTTGGACAATAGGCGTAATGTACCGTCGGGCGGTAAATGGCTTGTCCCTCTTTATAGACAGTGAGATAGTCAGAAATCGTAAATGCCTCGCCATGCCGGACGACCATACCATTTATATTGTAATCAGGAACCCAGGAACGCACCCAGGTATTGAGACCCATTCTGGCAAGACAAATCTGGTTTTGCGGTCCTTCCTGATGGGTATAGGCATATTTTGGAAGTTCTTTTTCGTGTGTTCCCCAACCCATTTCAGCGGTTGTCATACCTTCTTCCCTGAATCCCTCAACACTCCATGTATTGACAAACTCATCAACCTGTTTTGGAATATCAGAGATTTGAGTGTCCCTTTCGGAGCAGTGAATCACTTTTACCCCAAGCGCCATAGCCAGTTCATTGAAAATTCTTTTTTCAGATAACTCCTTAATAAGTTTGGCTTGAGCTTCGCTGACCTTTTTCTGGGCAATGACTTCCCTCGCAATATCCAATAGGCCTTCTTTGGTAAAATGCGATATCAATCCGGGATTGGCCCCATGCTCCAGCACAGCGGTTACACCTTTATCTTTCCACTGTGCAGTCATGCGGCGGATGTTCATGTGCCGCCAGTAAAGTGTTCTTTGCGTAGGATGCTGATCGAGAGCCCCTTCATAAGGATCCCAGACCTCTACCGAGGTGTTAATGTAGAGGACACCGTGCTCATGGCACCATTGAAGAATTTCGCAACAATCGATATTCCAGGCTAAGTCTATTATCAAGTCGCCCTCTGCAACAGAAGCAGCAAGAGTTTGCGTTAAATTGTCCGGTGTTATTTTATGATTAATATACCCCACACCCAATTCTGTCCACAGTGATACTTTTTCACGAATATCCTCAAAATCCATAATAGTGACATGAGTATAATCGACGTTGATGTGTTTAAAAAGAACAGGAACGGTACATTGAGATACAGAGCCAAATCCAATGATGAGTATTTTGTTATTAAAATTAATCACGATTTTTCACTTTATTTTTTGAGGTCTAAGTAATTTTATTTTTTGTTTTGAAACAAGAATAAGAATTTAAAAGCTAATTATAATAACGGAAATCGGAGCGCACTGTTATAAATTCCCTAAATTCCTCAGAGTATGGGGATTAAAAGAAAGTGATCTCTTGCCTTGTCGTTAATATTAATGGTCTTTAAAAGATCGATAAGGTACTGTATCCGAAACTCAAAGCAAAATTACCCCGTCAACAACTGGTTTGCATTGCTTCAAAATGCACTCTTCACTAAATATATCCCGCTCAATTACAAGAGTTGCCAGCTCTTTACAGGAGGCCTTTGCCTCTTGTTGATACACCTTCTAAAGCAGCAACTGTTTGAACCGCCTTCGGAGCCTTGCTCCTGAGAAGCTGATGCTCGTAACGGAAGTTAGGCGATTTGACCATGATGAAAAAAAAATTATCTTTGTTGGCTCTCTTGTGATGATGATATCCATTCCTCTTCTGGAGGGAAGTTGGCTGTGTATTTATTTCTTGTATTTGCTGGCTGAACATTCAGTGAGTGAGCCAGTTTAACGATGTACACTTTTTTCCGAATTCTGAAGCGACCTCGATGAGACGGCTTTTATCTATCATTCCTCATTTTCAGTAGTATAAACGCTTTGAACAACACATTAATCCGGAGGAACGGCATTGTCATTTGTCCCATCAAAAGTATTTTTCACTAAAGGTGTGGGAAGGCACAAGGAATATCTCTCATCATTCGAGCTTGCCCTGAGAGAGGCCAAAATTGAGAAATGCAACCTGGTTACCGTATCAAGTATTTTTCCTCCTCACTGTGAACGCATCACCGTTGAAGAAGGGCTGAAACACCTCTCTCCTGGTCAGATAACTTTTGCGGTCATGGCCCGTAATTCAACCAATGAGTTCAACCGCCTTATTGCCGCTTCGGTCGGAGTCGCCATCCCTGCTGATGAAACACAATACGGCTATCTTTCTGAACACCACCCCTTTGGAGAATCTGCCGAACATTCGGGTGAATACGCCGAAGACCTGGCTGCAACGATGCTTGCAACAACCCTCGGCATTGAATTTGATCCAAACAAAGATTGGGACGAACGCGAAGGTATTTACAAAATGAGCGGCAAGATAATCAACTCCTATAATATTACCCAGTCTGCGGAGGGTGAGAACGGTCTCTGGACAACAGTCATATCATGTGCTGTTCTTCTTCCGTAATGACAATTCTTTTGCTTCACTGATGTTGAACGCGGGACACTATGACGGAATCGATCAAAACTGATGTTCTGGTTATCGGCAGTGGCATCGGTGGGCTCTATTTTGCTGTACACATGGCCGAGCACGCCAAGGTAACCATCATTACCAAAAAAGAGAGTTCCACCTCAAATACCAACTGGGCACAGGGAGGCATTGCTGCCACTATTGACCGGAATGACAGTTCAGAACTCCATATTGCCGACACTCTTGATGCCGGCGCCGGCCTTTGCAACCTGGAGATGGTTTCTATCATGGTCAAAGAGGGACCACAGCATATAAAGCGCCTTACAGAACTTGGTGTCAACTTCACCACCTCCGACAATGACCATCTGCACCTCGGCAAAGAGGGCGGTCATTCCAGAAGCAGGATTGTGCATGCGCAGGATCTTACTGGCAGGGAAGTTGAAACTGCCCTGCTCGACAGAATCAACAGCCATCCCAATATCACTCTGCTTGAACACCATTTTGCCATTGAACTGCTTACCGAGCATCACCTTGGCATCAAAACAAATGACATTACCTGTTATGGGGCTTATGTGCTTGATTCAAAGCAGCGACAACCGATAAAAATTCTTGCAAAAATTACCATGCTTGCATCCGGAGGCCTCGGGCATGTCTATCCCTATACAACCAATCCGGAGATTGCCACAGGAGACGGTGTTGCAATGGGATATCGCGCCGGAGCCGAAATTGCCAACATGGAGTTTATCCAGTTTCATCCAACTTCGCTCTACCATCCAAAAGCTGATTCATTTCTGATTTCTGAAGCCGTTCGTGGATTTGGAGGAATACTCAAGCTGAAAAATGGGCAGGAGTTCATGCACAAGTATGACAAGCGGCAGAATCTGGCTCCAAGGGATATTGTTGCCAGAGCTATCGACTCGGAGATCAAAAAAAGCGGTGAAGAGTGCGTTTTTCTTGATGTCACCCATATTGATCCTGAAAAAACAAAAGAACATTTTCCAAATATTTACGAAACCTGCCTCCAATTCGGTATCGATATGACTAGGGAAATGATCCCTGTTGTCCCCGCTGCACACTATTCCTGTGGCGGCTTAAGAACGGACAGCAAGGGACGAACCACCATTCAGAGGCTCTATGCCTGCGGAGAAACCAGTTGCACCGGTGTGCATGGTGCAAATCGCCTTGCCAGCAACTCTCTGCTTGAAGCGCTTGTCTTCGCCTGGAGAGGCTCTCTTGATATCTTCAAAGAACTGCAAAATATCGACAACACCGTCGAATTTCCGGACTGGGACGATACCGGAACCGCAAATCCTGAAGAGTGGATTCTTGTCTCCCACAACAAACGGGAAGCACAGCAGGTCATGAATGACTATGTCGGCATTGTGCGCAGCGACCTCAGGCTGCAGCGAGCGAAGAGGCGAATTGATTTTCTCAAGGAGGAGACTGAATCCTACTATAAAAAAACGAAGATCACGACACAGATTCTTGAACTGAGAAATATCATCAAGGTGGCAAGTCTTATCATCGAAAGCGCCATGAAGCGCCGGGAATCAAGAGGACTGCATTATACTACCGATTATCCTGAAAAAGACGACAAACATTTTCTGATTGATACGGTATTAAGGTCGTTTTAGCGACAAGTGGGTAGTCCCACCTATCTTACCTCCTGCCAATCCCTGGCATAGCGGAAATCAATCCCGGGAGTTCTTGCGGAGATTTTGGCAATAACGGGCATCATTCTCTTGTACTGGTTTCGGACAACCATCTTTCTGACACGATCGTAAAAAGACTCCGCAACTCCTTCGTCGAGAATAGCCTGTTTATCCATGCGCTTTTCGAGCATCATGTAGAGCAAAAGGTCAACGGCTTCATAGCTGAACCCCAGGTCTTCCTCATCGCTCTGCCCTTCCCAGAGGTCGGCTGAAGGTGATTTGACAATTAGAGGTTCAGGAATACCAAGGTGACGGGCAAGCCCCCTTATCTGGGTTTTATAGAGATCACCAATTGGATTAACGGCAGAGGCCATATCCCCGAACAGGGTACCATATCCAAGAAGTAACTCGGTTTTATTGCTTGTTCCAGCAACGAGCCGCCCGTCTCTTGCGGAAACATCATACAGAAATATCATCCTTGTGCGAGCCATGATATTCCCTCTTCTCAGCAACTGATCTTTCGGTATCAACGAAAAAAAAGAATCCACAACGTGAGTAATGGAGAGTTCTTCAGATCGAATGCCAAGCTTTCGGATCATGAGTTCTGCATGTTCGATACTTTCCGGACTGCTTGAGGAGTATGGCATCATGAGTGCAAGAACATTATCTGCCCCAAGCGCTCGAACAGCAAGTTCACAGACAACCGCTGAATCAATACCCCCCGAAAGACCAAGCACTATTGAGTTGAACCCGAATTTGCGTATCTCGTTGAACAAAAATGCCGTGAGAATATCCTCAACAATAGGGTAATCAAGATGAAGATCCTGAAGCTTCATAAATAGAGTGTCCTCTAAAAGTTAAAAAGCCGCATAGCAGCGTTGAGCAGCAGAAAAGCCACAATATTCACCATCACAACAAAGAATACGGTATTTCTCAGTACAGGACGAGAAGCGGCCGGTTCAAGGTCAAGTATACAGGTCAAACCATTTTTACCGATGACAAGAGAATAACTTATTGCTGTAAGAGCAAAAAGCCAGCTCCATCGACCCGTAAAATAAAAAAGCTCAAACAGCCATACCGGAGTCATCGAATAACAGACAACATTGAGCATCATTGCCTTGACGCTCTCTGAGCGTTCTCGCGCAACCAGATAAACCACTCCACCCGTCATAAGATAGAGCACGGCAATATCAACAAGAAAATTAATAATGGCAAAAAACATGGCTGGCTGCGGCACACCAATCAACGGAAACTTGGCAAGCTGTACAAGAGCAATCACCGGCACTGCGTACTCACGAAGCACATTAAACTCTTTACCAGGAGTTCCCTCTTTAAGATCACGCCATAAGGTACGGTTGCGAAACAAAAGTGTAGCTATCGCAACAAAAAGTTCTTTAACTCCCATAACAGTTATCGTCTAAGCCATTTTTCAGGGTTTTGCTTGACTCGGCCTTTCCATATTTCAAAATGCACAACTGAACCGCCATCACCCATCTTGCCCGAAACTCCCAACAATTGCTGTGATTTTATAAGATCGTCTTTTACCACATTCAACTGGCCGAGATTGGCATACACCGTAAGGTAGGATTTCGGATGGCGGACAATCACAATATTACCAAAAGTGGGAAGAAAAGCGATCTGGACTACTTTTCCTCCTGAAACAGCCCTTACCGGAGTACTGGCAGGAACTGAAATATCAATCCCGTTATTGGTGGTAACAATTCTCAGATCTTTATCCTCCAGAGATCCAAACTTTTGGGAAACAACGCCATTCCGTACCGGCCAAGGCAATGAACCTGACGCATTGTCAAAATCCGCAGAAACTTTTTCAATCTCAGGCGAATCTGTATTCGACGCCACCGGAACACTCTTTTTTTCAGATGACTTTACCAGTGGTTTTTCAATTGTTTTATGTTCTTTCCGGGCTGTATCAATTGCCTGGCCGGTAGATTTTTCTTTTTTCACGAGGGCATGTTGCGCCTCAAGACGTTTTGATTCGCGTCGCTGTGCCACAAGGCGCTTTGCTTCAAAAATCTTCTTCTGCCGCTCATTTTCGGCCTCCAACGCGCGCTGTTCAGCAAGAATCAACGACTCTATCCTTGATTGCAGTTGCTTGCGTTTTAGCTTGACCGCAGCAAGCTGTGCAGCATATTCCTGTTTATTTTTCTTAAGTTTGTCAAGTACCTCTTCTTTTTCTTTTTTGCTGACCGACCATGTTTTTAACTGCCGCTCCTGCTCCCTGACCATTGCTGCTTTTTGCTGATAGCTTTGCTCAAGCGCAAGGCGATTGTTTTCAAGTTTGACGGCAACCTGCTGCAAGTCATTAACATTACGACGAACTGCCCGTGTAAAAAAACCAACATATTGGGCACGGACAAGAGCATTGTTAACCGAACCTGCACTAAAAACATGCTCAATATCCCGATTTCCGCCATATTTATACACTGAAACTGCCGTCCTGCGGAAATCATCAGAAACCTTGCTGTATACTTGTCGATTACCCTGAAGTTTATTGCGCAGTTGCTCAATATCATCATCAAGCTTTGCAAGATAGATCTGGTTTTGACTGATAATTTTCTCAAGAACAAGAATCTGGGTGCGGATATTTTCCAAAACCTTAAACGACTGCGACTCCTTGCGCGTTGTCAGATTCAGTTTAGACTGGTACTCCTTAAGTTGTTGTTTCAAGCTCTGGAGGTTCTGCTCTACTGCTGCCCGCTCTTTGATGATCTTCGATATTTCTCTTGTTACTGGCGGAGCAGCAACCGCTGAAGAAAAAACACCTGTGACCATGAAGAACAATGACAGAAACAGAACTGCGACCATACGCAACACTCTATCAAAAAAACCGGGTGAGACGATAAAAATCATAAAAAATCCTCAGGTATTAAAATTCAAATACCTTACGATTAAATTGGTTACAAAAAAACATAGAAAACAGGAAAAGAATGTCAGCTCAAGGTAAAGGATAAAATCTTTTCTTCGCAAACGGTCATAGAAAAAAATATTTTGTTTTTCATGACCTGAAATAATAGTAAATATCGGTTTTTCATCAGCGTAACAATTACATGGACAAGCTTGTCATAAACGGCGGACACCGGATCTCCGGCAACATAACCGCCTCGGGGTCAAAGAATACCTCACTGCCGATTATTGCAGCTACCCTGCTCACCGGGAACGGAACCTTTACCCTTCATCGCATCCCCGATCTTCAGGATATCACAACGTTTACACAACTCCTGCGCCATCTTGGAGCAGAAACTTCTTTTTCAGGCAACACTCTGAAAATTTCGTCCCAAAACGTTGAAAGTATTCAGGCGCCTTATGAACTGGTAAAAAAAATGAGAGCATCAATCTATGTCCTTGGACCGATGCTTGCAAGGTTCGGCCATGCAAGGGTATCCCTTCCTGGTGGATGTGCTTTTGGGCCAAGGCCTATTGATCTTCATTTAATGGCTATGGAAAAGCTCGGGGCAACAATCACCATTGAAACCGGGTTTATCGACGCTACCATTCGAGGAGGAAAACTGCAAGGTGGACATATCGACTTTCCTGTGTCGTCAGTCGGAGCTACAGGAAACGCACTGATGGCTGCGGTCCTTGCCGAGGGAACAACCACCATCAGCAATGCTGCTGCGGAACCGGAAATTGAGACACTCTGTAAATTTCTCATTGCCATGGGGGCGACGATTAAGGGAACGGGAACAACCGAGCTTGAAATAATGGGTACCAATTCCCTGAACGCCATTGAATTTCATAACGTTTTTGACAGAATTGAAGCAGGAACACTTCTTGCTGCAGCAGCCATAACCGGAGGAGATATTACGGTAAACGGTGTTGACCCCGAACAAATGAAAGCGGTCCTGAAAAAATTTGTCCATGCGGGCTGCACTTTACAAACAACCGAAAACAGTATTACACTGAAAAGTCCGCAAAAGCTTCTCCCTACGGATGTCACAGCAAAACCTTATCCGGCTTTTCCGACTGACATGCAGGCACAATGGATTGCCCTGATGACCCAGGCGGATGGTACAAGCTCTATTACCGACAAGGTCTATCATGAACGGTTTAACCATATTCCCGAACTGAACCGTCTTGGCGCCCGTATCGAAATCCACAAAAACCAGGCAATTGTTCACGGTCCACAACTTCTTTCAGGAAGTAAAGTTATGTCAACCGATCTTAGAGCTTCAGCCAGTCTTGTTCTTGCGGGGCTTGTTGCCCAAGGCACAACTGAGGTGCTGAGGGTCTATCATCTTGACAGGGGATACGAGAAAATCGAAATAAAACTGAACAGCCTTGGAGCTGATATCAGCCGGGAAAAGTACAATGAATTTTAGCTGTCTGAAAAAAAAAGATTATTTTTTTGCATATTGTCATCGAAGCATTATATTAAGTGCCTTTAAAGCCAAGCGTTGAGGGCCCTTAGCTCAGTTGGTCAGAGCAAGCGACTCATAATCGCTGGGTCGTAGGTTCAAGTCCTACAGGGCCCACAGATTGTGAATGGATGACAAAAGAAAATACCTGGCGTGTTCGTCTAGTGGCCCAGGACATCGCCCTCTCAAGGCGAAGATCACGGGTTCGAATCCCGTACACGCTACAAACAAATGCACCCGTAGCTCAACTGGATAGAGTATCTGACTACGAATCAGACGGTT
>CAILRB010000096.1 GCA_903836465.1 uncultured Chlorobiaceae bacterium | reverse complement strand
ACGCGTCTATACTTTGCTGGTAGCACTATGTGATACATTAGAACGGTGACATTATGGCTCTTGTGAATATATTCGCTCATGCCAAATAATATACATCATATCACGCCGCAAGCGGCGGGGAATATGACCCGTAGAGATTCAGCAATTTTCTTTTCTTTCGCAAAAACTTTGAGCCAGATCAATTGGATAAGGTTCAATTTATAAGTAAAAAAAGCAATTAGCGCACCGATTACAAGCAAGATATTTCTGATTGACCACACGCCATCATCACTGTTCGCAGCACTTTGTTGTGCTTGCTTTTTGCTTGGCAAACCTTTTGTTGCTATTGAATCTTTTGAAGCTACCTTGCCCATATTTGCGCTTTCTGAAACGACCGCTGATGCAGCACCCTGCTGCTTTGCTACTGGCTTTGCAGAAGCAGTACAGGCAAAGCTTGCATAAAGAAAAAATGAGAGAATGAAAATTGATATAAGGCGAGTCATCGGAGAGTAGCTTATGGGCTTTACTGATCTTGAAATTTTCAGACTGGCAAGAGCCATGTGATGGGATTGAATGGGTTAAAAACGAAAAAGATGATTTAGACGTAATATAGTGTATTCTTTAGTGAATGAGGAAGCCATGCGCCAGCTCAACACTTCGCTTGTTACTGCTCTGTGCCCTCTTATGCCAATTCTTGCCGTTATTCTCCTTTAAGCAGCCGGTCCGTCAGCATAGTCATGAAATCACGACGAGTGGAGACAAACATAAAGACATAAACTTCCTGCTCCCCAACTTCATAGATAACTCTTGTTTGCCCAACAAGCCTCTCCCGAATCCCTTGCAAGCCAAGTGAAAGAGCCTCATCAGGCACCAAACCGGCAAAAGGAAACTCTCCGATATCGCTCAAAACCTCTTTGAATTTTTGCTCCAACTCTCTCCAAACCGTCTCACCAAATTTATGTCGCACATATTTTCTTATTTCACGATAATCACCTTTCGCAGAGTCAAGAATAAACACTGAATGCGCCACTATCCCTCCTTCTCCAGGTCAGCAAAAAAATCTTCCGGACTTTGAAATTTCCCTTCGGAAATCTCTTTTTTGCCCATGTTGATGAGTTTCAGAAAAGCCATTGTGTCAAGCTGCTCTTCGTAGGTACGAATGTCCATGACAACCATTTTTGCTTCCCCATTCTGGGTAACAATAAGCGGGCTCCGATTCTCTTCAAAATCCCTTACAATCTCGGCTGCATGAGATTTAAGCCATGAAATCGGGCGAACCCTTTCTGATAGTTTCATTGTAGCTCCTTTTCGTAAAGATGTCATCACAAGACTGAATATAGATCAAATTCAGTTCTTATAAAATATATTGCCCGTCGGCGGCACACCCGGCTTAAGGAAAGGCAGCTTCAAGAGCGCTTTGGCCTGTTGCCCGAGAGCTTATATAAGCAGCAAGGACGAGGCAAAGAAGAGGAGTTGGAAGCAAAGTGGATAGAGCCAACAGTAACGTCGGACTTGAATCTATTTTCTTGTTATAGAAATAACCTGTGATCTCCATCGAGCTGAAGGCCAGACATTAAACACTTGAGCTTCGACTAACGGCTGATGAGGATCTGCAATGGCCATTATCTCAAAATGCTTGCCACTGTCAATAGTACCTGGCCTGCCAATGACTATTTGCACTTCCCAGAGCTCATCCTTAACCGTAACTGTCGGTTGTACCCAATAATCGGGAGTTTCACTGGGATGAACAATAACCCAAACCTCTTTGGCTTTGTGTGCCGTCCCACTCACGAATAATTCAGCGTCAACCTTTTCTCCATTAGATGGTGACTCAATGGTAATATTCTTTGCCACAGCAAAATGCATGGCAGGAAAAAAGGAAATCAGAACAAAGAGCAAGGCAAGAATTTTACGCATTTCCCTTCCTCGATTTAGTTTTTTTACGTGAAATAAAAAATACTAACAGTCGTTAAAAAAATAACAAAAAAAACTCAATGCTGAAACCGCAAGGCGCATTATTGATGTGGTCTCTTCTACCTCTTCTCTTTATTAAACTCTTTTACGATAAAATCGGTTTTACAAATACCCTTTCTCAGTATATTCTCGATAAGAGCAAGAATGATCAAGGAAGGGGAACAAGTTCTTCAGATTGATAAAACGATTTTCATTAACACTGGGATAAAAAAGTATGTCCACACGATACCTTTCAGGATCCGCCGTTGCACTGGTAACTCCGTTCAGGCAGGACAGGTCGATAGATACCGATGCGTTGAGAAGGCTGGTGCAGTTTCATATTGAGGCGGGAACCGATATCATCATAACCTGTGGAACGACGGGTGAGTCGCCGACACTTTCCGGCAATGAACAGTTTGAGATTATCCGCACGGTACAGGATGAGGCTGGAGGAAAAATAATGGTGGCGGCCGGCGCCGGCACCAATGATACACAACATGCGGTCGAACTGGCTAAAAATGCTGAAAAGGCGGGCGCTTCAGCGATTCTGTCGGTTGCTCCCTATTACAACAAGCCTTCGCAGGAGGGTATTTATCAGCATTACAAGCATATCGCAGAGGCTGTTTCTGTGCCCATTATCATCTACAATGTTCCGGGAAGAACCGGCAGCAATGTGTCTGCAGCAACGATTCTGCGGCTTGCCCGTGATTTTGAAAATATTGCGGCGGTCAAAGAGGCTTCGGAGAATATCAGCCAGATATCGGAGCTGCTTGAGGAGCGTCCAGACTATTTCTCAGTGCTGACCGGAGAGGATTCGCTGATTCTGCCTTTTATGGCTATGGGGGGAGACGGAGTGATTTCTGTGGCGGCCAACCAGATTCCATCACCGATCAAGCTACTGGTCGAGGCAATGAGAAGGGGTGATCTTGATGAGGCACGCACCATCAACCGACGCTATCGGAAGCTGTTAAAATTGAACTTTATCGAGAGTAACCCTGTGCCGGTAAAGTATGCCCTTGCACGAATGGGCATGATTGAGGAGAACTACCGGCTGCCGCTTGTGCCGCTTTCGGAGGAGAACAAGCAGATTATCGATCAGGAACTCAAAACTCTCGGGCTTATTTGAAAAGACCTCTTTTCAGCTCCCTGCCTTGGCCGGGAGCTGAAATAGCCCTGCTCTTCTATCCAACAATCACTCCAAGGTTTTCAACAAAGCGGTCAAGCTCTTCCTGAGTCCGCTTCTCCGTAACGGCAACAAGCAAGCCGGTTTCACCGTGAGCAGCAAGATCATAGCCTGCAAAGATCTTTTTCTCAAGCATCCGCTCAACCACAAGAGCCGAAGGAACTGGTGTTTCAACAACAAACTCCCGGAAATAAGGCGACGAGAACTTCAGGGAGAATCCCGGAAGAGAGGCAATCTTTCCTGCCAGATAGTGCGCTTTCTGTGCTGATTGTGCGGCAACCTGCTGAAGTCCCTCTTTACCGAGAAGCGAAAGATAGACTGCCGCCTGAAGTGCATTAAGCGCCTGATTGCTGCAGATATTCGAAGTGGCTTTTTCGCGCCGGATGTGCTGCTCGCGAGTCTGCAGAGTAAGAATAAAACCATCTTCTCCATCCCGGTCTTTCGTCATGCCAACCAGACGGCCCGGAATTTTGCGCACAAGCGCTTGCTTGACGCTGAAAATACCAAGATATGGGCCACCGAAATTCTGGGGATTGCCAAGCGGTTGGCCTTCTCCCACAGCAATATCTGCTCCGTAACTTCCGGGAGCGGCAAGCACTCCCAGAGAGAGCGGATCGGCGGAGACAACAAAGAGCGCCCCTTTTTGATGCGCAACAGCTCCAATGGCTTCAACGTCTTCGAGACAACCATAAAAGTTTGGCTGCTGAACAACCACGGCAGCCACGCTCTCAGTGACCAGCTCCTTCAGTGCGGCAATATCGCCGACCCCATCCTGAAGAACATTCTGAAGAACGGCGTTATGACCCGAAGCTTCAAGATAGGTTTTCAGAACAGAGCTGTTCCATGGGTGCAGCTTTCCTGCCACCACAACCTGGCTCCGTCCGGTGACGTTCATGGCCATCAAGACCGCTTCAGCAAGAGCAGTTGCCCCGTCGTACATCGAAGCGTTGGTGACATCCATTTCATAGAGACGGCAGACAAGGCTCTGGTATTCGTAGATGGCCTGCAGGGTTCCCTGTGAGACTTCAGCCTGATAGGGAGTATATGCAGTATAAAACTCACTGCGGGAGGCTATGGTTTTAATGGCTGCGGGAATAAAATGGTCATAAGCCCCTCCCCCAAGATAGCTGACATAATCGGAGGTGCTGCGGTTGGCTGAAGCGAGCCCTTCAAGGAGTTTGCGCACCTGAAGCTCATCGGAGGCGGGAAGAATATCGAGAGCTCTTTTCAGCCGAATCTCTTCAGGAATATCAGCAATAAGATCATCAAAGGAGTTTGCGCCGATGGCCTTGAGCATCTCCTCTCTTTCGCTTGCAGTATTGACTATAAATGGCATGAGTTACTCCCCCGTCAACTGGCGGTATGCCGTTGCGTCAAGCAGAGCATTGACGGATGCTGGATTGGCAACTTTCATCTTGACAAGCCAGCCTGTGTTGTAGGGATCCTGATTGACAATTTCAGCGATGTCAAGCTGTGGGTTCAGCTCAAGAATTTCACCGGCAACCGGCGCAAAAAGATCGGCAACGGTCTTTACCGCTTCGACGGTTCCAAAAATCTCATGTTCTTTAAGGCTGGTTCCAGCAGTCTTCAACTCAACAAAAACAATATCGCCAAGTTCTGACTGTGCAAAATCAGTAATGCCGACCAGTGCGGTACTGCCGTCTTCAAGCAGTTTAATCCATTCGTGGTCTTTGGTATAGCGGAGATCTTCAGGAATAGTCATGGCAGAAGGTGAAAGTGTGTTGATGAAGTCTGCTTGGCAAATCTTGTAATGAAACAAGGTAATATTTTTTGGAATCCCTTCAAATCAGAGCGCATGGCAAGTTACACAAGTCGCTGCCGCATTGCCTCATAGAGCAGCACGCCTGCCGTTACACTGACATTCAGGGATTCGACACAGCCAGCCATGGGAATACGGACAACATGGTCACAGAATTTGACAGCTTCAGGGGCAAGTCCGCTTCCCTCCATACCAAGCACAATTGCTGTGGCTTTTTTCATGTCGGCATCGGTGTAATTCAGTTCTGCATCCATATCAGCCGCAATAATCTGAACATTGCACTGGTGGAGAAATTCCAGGGCGCGCACAAGGCTTTTTACCTTGCAGACTCTAATATGGGAGAGTGCTCCGGCTGCAGCTTTGTGAACAACAGCATTAACCGGCGCCCCCTTTCCTTCAACAAGCACAACGGCATCAGCCGCAACCGCTTCGGCTGTTCTGATAATTGCCCCGATGTTGTGCGGATCGTCCAGACCCTGCAGTACCACGAAAAGCGGAAAAGTATTTCGGGGGGTGGCCAGAACCTCCTCCAGCGAATAGTAAGTGACGGTGCTGATAAGAGCGCAAACACCCTGATGCTTCGTGGTTCCGGCAATCAGTGAGAGTTTTTCAAGGCGAGCCTTGCCGCTGACAAGCTTCAGTCGCCTTGCGGTGATAACAATTTCCTTGAGTTTCGGATGAGAGGTATTAAATTGGAAGTAGATTTTCTCGATACTCTCAGGCTTTTGCTGGAGAAGCTCAAGCACGGCATTTCTGCCATAGACAATGTTTTCGGAATGTTCCGCGTCCATAGAACCTCTTATTCTGTATTAGGTGTGTAAAATAAGTAAGCAAAAAGCCCTGTATCGGATACTGTCCGGGACATTTCCGGCAGACAGCAAGCGCGCTCAATGGGGAAAACCGGAATCTAATTAAATTTATCAAAAATCATTTTTTTTAATATCTTTTGTAACGCATTGATTTGATTTCCTGGCTACGAATGTAACGTTCTTTCCTTTCCCCGTTGCTTCGTGGTTTACATATCAGCACACTGCAATTTTACACACTTCTTTCGTCAATACAAATAGGGTGACTGCCAGTATGAGCCAGATTTATAAAACAATGGAGGGAAATGAAGCTTTGGCTCATGTCTCTTATCGTACCAGTGAAGTAGTATGTGTCTACCCAATTACTCCAGCCTCACCGATGGGTGAGTATTCGGATGCATGGGCCACAGAGGGAAAAACCAACATTTGGGGAACAGTACCAAAAATTGATGAATTACAGAGTGAAGCCGGCGCGGCAGCCGCAGTTCACGGCGCCTTGCAGACCGGTGCTCTGACAACAACTTTCACGGCATCACAGGGCCTTCTGCTCATGATTCCGAATATGTATAAAATTGCAGGTGAACTCACTCCCTGCGTCATACATGTATCAGCTCGCGCCCTTGCCGCTCAGGCGCTTTCAATCTTCGGCGACCATGGCGATGTGATGTCAGTCCGAGGAACAGGCTTTGCTCTTCTGGCCTCAAGTTCTGTTCAGGAGGTGATGGACATGGCTCTTATTTCGGCAGCAGCAACCCTCGCATCGAGAGTTCCTTTCCTTCATTTCTTTGACGGATTCAGAACATCTCATGAGATCTCCAAAATTGAGGTTATTCCCGATGCTATCATAAAGAGTATGATTGATGATGATCTGGTCATTGCACACAGAAATCGTCGCCTGAGCCCCGACGCACCGGCTATTCGGGGAACCTCACAGAATCCGGATATCTATTTCCAGGCAAGGGAGACCGTCAACAGTTTCTACAATGCCTGCCCTGAAATTACTGAACAGGTGATGGCGAAATTCGGGGAGCTCACAGGCCGCCATTATAATCTTTACGAATACTACGGTGCGCCGGATGCTGAACGAGTTATTGTCCTGATGGGTTCAGGTGTTGAAACCGCACGTGAAACCATGGAATATCTCAACAAGCAGGGCGAAAAAGTCGGTGTCATCCACGCCCGTCTCTTTCGTCCATTTGATATTGAGCGCTTTGTTAAAGCATTTCCATCGACCGTTACCTCCGTCGCAGTCCTTGACCGCATCAAGGAACCCGGCAGTGCAGGTGAGCCGCTCTACCTTGACACCGTCAATGCCATGCACGAGGGTCAGCAGAATGGCTTGCTGAAAGCTGTACCGACTATTATTGGCGGCAGATATGGACTTTCATCCAAGGAATTTACTCCGGCAATGATCAAGTCTGTCTTTGACAACCTTGCTTCAGCAAAACCAAAAAATCATTTTACGGTTGGCATCACTGATGATGTAACCAAGACAAGCCTTGAAGTTGATTCAACCTTCTCTATCGAACCGGATGAGATGTTCAGGGCTCTTTTTTATGGTCTTGGATCAGACGGTACCGTTGGCGCCAATAAAAACAGCATCAAGATTATTGGCGAAAACACACCGAACTTTGCCCAGGGTTATTTCGTCTACGATTCAAAGAAATCCGGTTCTATTACCACTTCACACCTCAGGTTCGGCCCCTCTCAGATTCGTTCAGCCTATCTGATTACTGAGGCTCAGTTTATCGGCTGCCACCACTGGGTATTCCTTGAGATGGTTGATCTGGTTAAATATCTCAAGAAGGGGGGAACGCTGCTTCTGAACTCTCCCTATGCTGCTGAGGAACTCTGGGATAAACTGCCGAAGATTGTTCAGGAGCACCTGATCCGCAAAGAGGCAAAGCTCTATACCATAGATGCCTATAAAGTTGCCCATACAAGCGGCATGGGCCAGCGCATCAACACGATTATGCAGGCCTGCTTTTTTGCCATTTCAGGTGTACTGCCCCGTGAAGAGGCTGTTGAGAAAATCAAGAGCTCCATCAGGGAAACATACGGGAAAAAAGGTGATGATGTTGTAAACCAGAACATACAGGCCGTAGATAATACTCTCTCCAACCTGCATCAGGTCACCATCGGCACCATTGCCGACAGTGCAAAAGAACTTCGGCAGCCTATTGTCGGTGAGGCTCCTGATTTTGTCTGCAACGTTCTGGCCAAAATCATTTCCGGCGAAGGTGACGACATTCCGGTCAGCGAACTGCCTGTCGATGGCACCTACCCGACTGGAACCTCAAAATTTGAAAAACGCAACCTTGCCGATGAAATTCCGGTATGGGAGCCTGAGATATGCATCCAGTGTGCTAAATGCGCCCTCGTTTGCCCTCATGCGGCCATACGTGCAAAGGTCTATGATCCAAAATATCTTGCAAGCGCACCACGTACGTTTAAATCTGCAGAGGCAAAAGGAGCCGCCTGGAGCGGGATGAAGTATACCATTCAGATTGCTCCTGAAGATTGTACCGGATGCGAAGTCTGTGCTCACGTCTGTCCGGGAAGAGATAAAAACACTCCGGGAAAAAGAGCTCTCAACATGAACCCCCAGCAGCCTCTTCGTGAAGCCGAAGTTGACAACTGGAACTATTATCTGAATATTCCTGATTTTGACCGGAGTCATATCAATTTAAAGCTGATCAAGGAACAACAGCTCCAGCAACCTCTTTTTGAGTTCTCGGGTGCCTGCGCTGGATGCGGTGAAACACCCTATATCAAAATGATGACCCAGTTGTTCGGGGACCGTCTTGTGATCGGTAATGCAACGGGATGTTCTTCGATTTACGGTGGAAACCTTCCGACAACACCCTATACCACAAATGCCAGCGGTCTTGGCCCGGCATGGTCAAACTCGCTCTTTGAAGATACTGCTGAATTTGCTCTCGGCTTCAGAATTTCCATTGACAAACAGCGGGAATATGCAGGCGAACTTTTAAAACGAGTAGCTTCCGAAATCGGTGAAACACTGACGAACGAGATACTGAATGCCTCTGAAAACAATGAGCCTGAAATTTATGAGCAGAGAAAGCGGGTTTCGATCCTGAAGGAGAAGCTCCTTCTGCTTGATTCGTCTGACGCCAGGAATTTACTCTCGCTTGCTGATATGTTTGTTAAAAAGAGTGTCTGGGGCGTCGGTGGCGATGGATGGGCTTATGATATCGGCTACGGCGGCGTTGACCATGTGACTGCCAGCAATAAAAATATTAACCTTCTGGTGCTTGATACTGAAGTTTATTCAAACACAGGAGGACAGGCGTCGAAGGCTACGCCAAAGGCGGCTGTTGCAAAATTTGCCACCGCCGGACGTACCGTAACCAAAAAAGATCTCGGACTGATCTCCATGAGCTATGGAAATGCCTATGTTGCCTCGGTTGCTTTTGGCTCCAGAGACGATCAGACTCTGAAAGCATTCCTTGAAGCCGAAGCCTACAACGGGCCGTCCATTATCATTGCCTATTCACACTGTATTGCGCACGGCATCAACATGTCGACGGGGCTTGATAATCAGAAAGCTGCTGTTGATTCAGGACACTGGATACTCTATCGTTACAATCCTGAACGTTTGCTTGAAGGGAAAAATCCGCTGATTCTTGATTCGAAAAAGCCGAAAATACCAGTAGCTCAGTTTCTTGATATGGAAAACCGCTTCAGAATGCTCAAGAAGAGCCATCCCGCTCTTGCCGGTGAGTACTACACAGCAATCCAGAAAGAGGTTGACGCACGGTGGGCACATTACGAATACCTGGCGGCCCGCACGTTTGGTGGTGAGTAACACTTTTTACAAAACAACTGGTCACACAAAAAACGACGGGAAGTCCCGTCGTTTTTTGTGTTGCGCCACATCGGCTCGCCGGTCTCAGCTACCCGCAAAATGAGGATTATTTTTCTTTGCGTTTTCGCGACATTTCACTCATATCCATTGCCTTCTGCATCTTGCCAAGTTTCTCATACACCTTGCTGAGATGCTCCGGTATTTCAGCCTCTTCGGGATTCAGTTCAATGGCTTTTTCCAGAATTTCCCGAGCCTTTTCATATTCTCCCATCCTGAACAATACCCAGCCAAGGGTATCGAGATAACCTCCATTGACTGGTTCTGCGGCAACCGCTTTCATTGCCAGCTTTTTGGCGCGCAGAAGATCTTTGTTCTGACCGGCAAGAATATACGCAAGGTTGTTCATCATGAGAATATTGCCTGGCTCCAGATGAAGAATCGTCTCATAAAGGTGGAGGCTTTTATGGGAGTAACCAAGCTTGTCATAACATAATGCAAGGATACTGCAGGCCTCAACATAAAGTTCTTTCTGCTTTTGTGCGTTTTTTGAATGTACCGTCTTTTCAAGAAGTAGTAATGCCTGATTAACCTTGCCTGTATGAAAAAGAAGTTCCCCTTCCATCACCTGCAACGTGAAGGTCATACGGGTTTTGCCAGAATATCGTCTTTTAATTTCACGGATCATAAGAGAAGCGGGCTCTACAAAAGAGCTTTCTCTGGATGAACGGGCTACAAAAAATTGAGCAAGCTCTATTTTCTCTTCAAGAGTTACCTGACCAGTATTGTAAAACAGGTCAAGATCTTCAAGAAAAGCAGAATGATTGCCAGACTGTACCTCAGCATCGAGCAATGCCAGCCATACAGGAAGAACGTGCGGATCACTGCGGAGTACCTCCCTGAAGGTCCTGGCAGCAAGATCATACTGTTTCGTCTGCCGGTAAAGCTCGCCAAGAGTAAGACGGAGTTTCTCTTTTCCATCGCTCCGCTCAAGAAGCGTGCTCAAGGTCCCTACCGCATCCTGGTAGCGGGTAAGCTTTATTTGCATAAGCAGCACCTGAGCCAGAGTTGTCTCATTCTTTGGATCAAGTTTTAATATATCCTGAAAAGTGGCAAGAGCTTTCTCCGGCTGATCGGCTGCAAGATATTCAATAGCAAGGGCTGCAAGTGCTTCTGTACTTCCCGGTTCAAGAGCAACAAGTTTTCGTGAAAGCTCAACAGCCCGACTGTAATCATGCATCTGATGAGTTATTCCAGCAAGCAACCTTAGATAATATTTGTTACCGGGATTGAGCGTGACGCTTTTTTCGCTGTACAGACGGGCGGAATCGAGAACGCCAAGACCGATGAATGCTTTCGAGAGGGCATAATGAAGCGCTGCATTTGATGGCTGAGCAGTCAGGAGCTTCCGATAATGGTCAACTGCTTCATTATAGTCTCCTTTGGCGCTTTGCAGCGTCGCAGCAACAAGCTCTCTTTTCGTGGTTTCAGAAAGCAAATCTCGATCAGTGGCCTTTCTAGAAAGAGAAGGCCGGGAGGAACAAGCAAAAAGGAAAACAAGGCAGAGAAAAGGTAATTTATCGATCAGGTTTCGCATCAAACAAGGTAGATTCATAACTGTCGGCACCGGTTGAAAAACGGATAAACCCCTGACGGGTAGCAACCCGTCCCCTTGTTGTTCTTGTAAGATATCCTGCCTGAATAAGATATGGCTCATAAACCTCCTCAATGGTATCCCGCTCTTCGCCCACCGAAACGGCAAGAGATGCAATCCCGACAGGACCACCATTGAATTTGTTAACGATAGTCTCCATGATTTTTTTATCCATATCATCAAGCCCCTCCTCATCAATTTCAAGACAGTCAAGGGTTTTTATAGCAATATCCCTTGTTATCAGCGATACGCCATCAACCTGTGCAAAATCTCTGGCTCGCCTGAGCAACCTGTTGGCAATACGGGGTGTCCCCCTTGAACGACCGGCAATTTCCGATGCAGCTTCACTATCGATGCCAATACCAAGAATACCTGATGCCCTGATAATAATACCTTCAAGAAGTTCAGGTGCATAATAGTCAAATCGGCTGTTAATGCCGAACCTTGCCCTGAGGGGGGAAGTCAGAAGTCCGGAACGAGTTGTGGCTCCCACAAGAGTAAAGGGCTCAATACGCAACTGGACTGCTCTGGCAGAGGGACCGCTGTCAAGCATGATATCTATGCGAAAATCTTCCATGGCTGAATAGAGATACTCTTCCACCGTCGGAGGCATACGGTGAATTTCGTCTATAAAGAGCACATCTCCTTTTTGCAACCCGGTCAGAAGTCCCGCAAGATTACCCGCCTTATCAAGCAGAGGCCCTGAGGTTGACTTGATACTACTCCCCATTTCAGAGGCAATAATATAGGCAAGTGTCGTTTTCCCGAGACCTGGTGGCCCGGACAACAAGACATGGTCGAGGGCATCGCCTCGCATTCTTGCCGCTGATATGAAGACTTTGAGGTTATCGGTCAGCCGTTGCTGGCCGGCAAAATCATCCATACGGAGCGGCCGTATCTGCTCCTCAAGCCTCGATTCGACCGCATCAGGGGGAGTATTCAGTAATTCTATTCTCAAACAGTAAACATTACAGGTTGAACGGCAGAGTCAGTGCATTCAGAGCTTTATTCGCGGATCTGCCACGGCATAGAGAACGTCAGCAAAAAGATTGCCAAGAACGATCAAAGAGCCTGAGATAAAGGTATTGGCAATAATCAGTGGATAATCTCTTGCAAAAATAGCCTCTACCGTTACTCTTCCCATTCCCGGAAAAGCAAAGATAACCTCAATAAACAAAGCTCCGCTGAAAATAAAAGGCAGCGAGCTGCCCATAAGGGTAATCACCGGCAAGAGAGCATTTCGAAGTGCGTGTTTAAAAATAACAACCTTTTCAGGTAACCCTTTAGCCCTTGCAGTCCGGATATAGTCCTGCCGGATAACTTCAAGCATGCTTCCCCTGACATAGCGGGCAATGCCGGCAGCACCGTTGATGCTGAGCACCGTTACTGGCAAGACGAGATGCCAGAACCGGTCAAGGACAAACCCAACGGGGCCAAAGCCCTCCGCACCAATTTCGTTAAGACCTGATGCCGGAAAAAGAGGAAACTTCAGGGCAAAAAGAATAATCATCATCAAGGCAAACCAGAACTCCGGCATTGAATAAAAAAAGAGAGCGGTCACCGTAAGAAATCTGTCGAGGAAGGTGTTCTGGCGAATCGCAGAGATAACTCCAATGAGAATGCCAAAGGTAAAATTGGCAACAAGGGTCAAGAAAGCAATAGTAATGGTTATCGGCAGGGCGCTGGCAATAACATCGAAAACCGGCTGTTGGGCGCGACTGAAACTTCGACCGAAATCACCCTGCAGCACATTGGCAAGCCATTTAACATACTGCACAGGCACCGGATCGTTAAGACCATACTGCGCCCTGATCTGCTCGGCTACGTTTGGGCTGATCCCCGGCTGGATAAAAAACGCCGCAGGATCACCGGGAGCAAGCCTGATAATAAAAAAAGTAAGGGTCAGAACTCCGAAAATCAGCGGTATGGCAATCAAAAATCTTTTGAAGATATAAGTCAACATTATGAACGGAATCCCTATAGATAATTCATTGAACCTAAAGATAAGTAAAGAAAAGGGGTTTCAATGGTGATTATTTTTTGCTCTCCTGTTGCTCTGAATCTTTTTTGAACCAAACACCATGAGAAACCAGGTATTCATTAGCGTGCGATATTTTGATAAATTTGCTTAGAGCAACGAGTGTATATCTTTGATAAGTTTCTTAACTTAACTTCAGAGTATAAGTTTATTATTTCCACAATTTACCTTACTCATTTATTCCGTTTTCCCACACTTGACGCATCATTGATAAATTTTTAAAGAAGGGTTTCCCTGGACAGAACTGCTCATCTCATCATATCGTATTTATCATCTTTCGTTTGTATTGTTGATAGTAAACTGTTTATGACGGCTTTTGCACCAAAATATCCCGCTGCTTTCATTTCCGGTAAGCGTATAATTTATTACATGTATACTATTATTTAATAATAACATAAACGGAGTGGGCATGAGAAAATATACTGTACTTGGTCCGTCCATCAGAAAGAAAAAAAAATGTAATTTTATTTTTCTTCTCTGTTGCATAGTATTACTTATTGTTTTATCGGCTAAAGAGAGTTTTGCTTTACCGGTTTTTGCACGAAAATATCATACCGCATGTGCCACTTGCCATATAGCATTTCCTGTGCGAAACGGCTTCGGTGAAGCATTCCGAAACAACGGCTATCGCTTCCCGGATGAGGCCGACGAAGAGATGGTGAAGGAAGAGCCCATAAAGCTCGGCCAGGAGGCCTATAAAGATGTCTTCCCCATGGCCATCTGGCCATCTGATCTGCCAAATATGCCGTCTCTGGGTTTTGTTGCCAAATCCGGGGCTACGATGCAAAAGAACCCGACTCCTGATAAGTACAGAGGAAACTACAAAGATGTGTTAATGAATACGGAAGTTGATATGTTTTTCTCTGGAACGATAACCAGACAGTTGAGCTATATAGGAGACTTGGCCTTTGATGGCGGAACCTCCGGTGGAGACGCAGCAAGTACTACCTTGGGACGTTTACAGTTTGTCTGGACATTTAAACCCGGTTTAAGTATTGCCTGGGGGACTGTCGGTTTTCCTGAACAGTTTGATTTAATATCCACTCGAGCCGGCACTGACCTGAATGGTTATGCCGCAAGCTTGCCTAATCCCAACAGGGGGGTTGAATTGCGAATTGCCGGAAATACCGGAACCACTGGCGGATATTCGCTGCTTGCCGGTATTGGCAGGAATTCGGAGACCGGTACTTCTGATGCCGTTTCTGGAAATATTGGAGATACAAGATTTATAAGAGCGACCTATAAAATCGGTGGGAACGGATTGCTGAGCGGGGTTGGAGGAACGTATGGTGTTCAGGCTATAGGGTTGGATAACTCTGTAACTTTTGGAATCAATTACGTCAACTCTGGTCAGGGTGTCAGCACGGATTCAGAAGACATGATTGCAGGTCTCACCAAAACAGCATACTCCGGAGATGTAAGAGTTAATTATGGACCGCTGCGAGCTGTTAGTCAATACACCCGCTTTAATGAGGTACTGATGCCCGATGGAGACGGTACCTTAAATTATGGTAAACGAACAGCACTCTCTCTCGAAGCGGATTACTGGGAGTTTCCCTGGCTTTTTGGAGTCGTGCGTTATGAGCATTTACAGGATGATTTAAACGGCAAGATCGAGAAGATTATCTCTGGAGTTGGGGCCTTGATCAGAGCTAACTTTAAAATCGGAATTGAATATGTTGCCGTTACTAAAACGAGTGGTAGTGACCAAAGTGAAATTGATCGTGTTACAGCATTTGAAACTGCCGGAAACTCAATAAATCTTTATACCCAGGTAGGCTTTTAAGAGTCCCGTTGTTGATGGTCTTTGTACCGGTAGTTCTTTATTCTGGAAGAGGCGTCGTTGTACGCCTCTTTTATTTGCCCTGAACGAGATCCGAATAAAATAATTCTATAATGCAATATTTGCTGAAGGGCGCAGTCTCCAGTCATCAATATTATAAAACGTACCGGAAATATTGAGCTCTTCGCCCTCAATCCTTTTGCTGAATCCCTGAGTCTCTTTCATCCAGTAGAGAAAGGTTATCGGCTGATCGCGATGAAGAATCTCCTGATACTCAAGCCAGTAGGGCCTTGCTCCTGTGGGATCCATTTTCTGCTTGGCCAGCTCACAGAGCTGATCCAGACGTGGATTCTGATACCCCGTAAAATTAAAGCGGCTTTTCTTGAGGTCTGAACCCCAGACATCAAGCGGATCTATCTCCAGCCCAATCGACCAGCCAGCCATCCACGCATCAAGCTTTCTCTGCTGAAGATTCTCAAAAAAGACATTTGATTCCTGAACGTCAAGCTTACAGTCAATACCGATAGAACGCAGATTCTGCTGAATAATAACACTTGCATAATTTCTTCTCGCATTGCCCGAATTGGTATACAGCACAAAACTGAACTTTCTGCCCTGTTTCTGCAGAATTCCATCCGGTCCAGGCTGCCAGCCTTCTGACTTGAGCAACGCTGTTGCCTTTGAAGGGTCAAAGGCATGAGGAACAATCCGGTCATTATAAGCCCATTTCAGAGAGGGTGAAACATCAGTATTACAGATAACTCCATACTCTTTAAGATAGCCGTCGATGATCGCTTCTCGATCTATCGCCTGGGTAAGGGCGAGCCTAACTTTGGCAGACCCAAAAAGAGGATGCGGCCTGACTCGACCGCTTCTGCGATACTCTTCCTGGTCGATATTTGACCAGCCGACATAGTCGTAAACTCTCAGGCCAACTGTTTTGACATCAATATGCTTGTTTGCCTGCAAGAGAGCGGTAAAATCCTCCGGCTTGATATTTTCAACCACATCCACAGCCCCGGTCTGAAGCTGCGCCAGACGCACTGTGTAATCAGGCACAATCCTGAAGGTGATCTGCGGAATGTTACCGGGCTTTGGAAGATTCGACTTCGAGCTGGCGGCCAAGACGATTTCCTGCTGCTGCTTCCAGTTTTTCAGGTGATAGGGGCCCGCTCCAAGAGGAGTGAGATTGAGGGAAGAGTGACGAAACTCATCAGCCTTGACATTTTTCCATTGGTGAGCGGGAAGAGGGGTTAGCGATGTATGGAAAAGGGCAAGATGTTCAGGAACCGGTTTGTAGAACCTGAAAACCAGAGTGGTGTCATCAGGTGTCTCAATCGCCTTGTCAAAATCAACATGACCCTTATCGGCCCCAACCAGCTCTGCAAGGTACTGCTGACGGGCACTGGCGATAACCGGATTACCATATAACTGGTAGGAAAATTTGAAATCCCCCGACACTACTGGGTTTCCATCATTCCAGAAGGCATCATGCCGGAGAATATAGGTGATGGATTTATGGTCTTCCGACATACGCCAGTTCTTTGCAAGGGCGCCTTTCGGTGTTTTTTTACCCTGACCTGGTGTTACTGCCCTCAGTTTTTTTTCAAGGGCCATGTAGTTGAGCAACCCGGTTGTGGTGTCAAACTCACTCTGCAGAAGCGATGGATAGATAAGTCCAATAATATTGCCCGAAGTCACGGTACTTCCAAGTACTGGATTTAGATAATCAGCATCGCCGAGCATGGCGATAACAAGGGTTGAATCCATAGCTCTTCCCCCATTTCCGGCCTGTCCGGAGCCTCCGTTGTGACGCCCACAGGAAGAGAGTACCAACATCAACACTGCAACAAACATGCAGCCAGCAAACCTCTCTGCAGCGGCGATCCTGTTTCTGCCTTTTTCAGTCATGACTATCATCTTCTGGTTTCTCGCTGTTGATCACATTGTTTATTCTTTCGGTCAGCGCTTCGGCTGCTACATAATTTGAGTATCGCTTCAACAGGAAATTAAGAGCAACCACCTCAATAATGACGGTAATGTTTTTACCGGGAAATATAGGTAATTCCACAAGTGGAACTTCAACTCCGAGAATCTTTATAAATTTTGTATCCAATCCAAGCCTTTCATAAGCTATCTCTTTGTTCCATTCAAGCAGCTCGACAACAACCTGAACCTCCTTGATATCCCGAATTGCCCGGATACCAAAGTTGGCCCGCACATCCACAACGCCAAGACCGCGAATTTCCATAAAATGGTCGATAATATGGTTTCTTTTTGCATTGAGTATCATCGACTCCCCTTTCCGCTGGATAATGACAACATCATCAGCCACAAGCCCATGCCCCCTTTCAACAAGATCAAGCGCAATCTCGGATTTCCCAAGACCGCTTTTACCTGCAAGCAGAACGCCTACCCCGTAAACATCGACCATTGAGCCATGATACTGCTGGTAAAGCGAAAACTGGTCATCAAGAAAGCCGGTAACAATGTAAATGGTTTTCGTGGAGGAATATCGGGTAATATAGACAGGAATACCGGCATTGGTGGCCATATCGAGAAGATCCTCCGGCAGTTTGTTGTTGCTGGTAAGAATAATGCATGGCATCTTGAATCGTACAAGATTTTGAAAAACCCGCCTTCTTTCATTCTCCTCAAGGTGATTTAAAAACCTTGTCTCCGTATTACCGAAAATCTGAACCCGTTTGTAGGTAAACAAATTGGTAAACCCGGCAAGTGCAAGCCCCGGACGATGAAGATCACGCTCAAAAATGCGCCGTTTCTGTTCATCGACACTGTTCAGGCGCCGCAATTTGATATCGTGCTTCTGGCCGATAGTATCAAAAAAATAGGCGACCGTTATTGATCGCTTCTTTAATCCTTTTTGTTCGAGGTTCATGGTTTCAGCAATCGAGGTGTACATAAAACGACAGAAATCTCCGGGCGCTTCGCTGACGCCCGGCAGACTCTTTGAACTTGCTGTTATTGCGTTTTTTCCTTATACCTCAAAAGTTGGCGGCTCAAAGCTTCGACACAGGTATCAATGGTCTGCTCGTAGACCGCACCGGCTTCTTTGGCAACAAAAACATTTTGCGGCACATGCACTGTTATCTCGGCAAGCTTGTTTTTTTCAAAGTCATTTTTCTGATGATCAAGAATGACGTGACAACTGATAATACCCGGAAAGACCCTGGTAAGCATAAGCACTGCATTACGGGCATACTCTTCTATATCGGTATGATTATTTGAGTGGCGTAGAGTAACCTTTACATTGACCGCATCATTGACGACAGCTTTTGTCATAATAACCTCCATTAAAATATGGTGAACGTAAGAAACAGAACCCCGGGGAAAAATTACCCGAAGCCCACAGAAGATGCTCTATGCGTTGGGGTGCGCTTTCCGGTAAACATCCTTTAAGCGCTCAAAGGTAACGTGAGTATATATTTCAGTAGTTGAGAGATTGCTGTGCCCGAGCATTTCACTGACACTTTCCAGATCTGCGCCACTGTTTAACAGGTGAGTGGCAAAGGTATGGCGCAGTACATGTGGATTTTTCTTTTTCTGCTCAGTAACTGAAACAAGATATTTAGAGGTCAATCTCTGAAGAAGCATGGGATAAAGTTTTTTGCCCCTTTTTGTTACAAAAACATAACGTAACGATGCCGATTCCCCGCCCTCTTTCATTCTAAAGAAGTTTCTCCGGACTTCAAAATATTTTTTAAGCGCCTCGACTGCTGGCTGCCCTACAGGCACAATTCGCTGCTTTCTGCCTTTGCCAGTTAATTTCACATATCCCCGTTCAAGATCGAGAGATTCCACCGTCAAACCGATCAGCTCTGAAACACGAAGCCCGCTGCCATACAACAGTTCCAGAATACTCCGGTCGCGTTCACTGGCAAAGGATTCTTCAGAACTGGCAGGAAGCACCTTGTTAAACAGCTTTTCAGTCTGCTGTTCTGTCAAAAAACCGGGAACACGCTGCGGATATTTTGGAGTAAGAAGAGAAGAAAAGAGAAAATTTTTTATATACCCGATTTCCTGCATGTACCGATAAAAGCTTTTAACCGATACAAGCTTTCTGGCAATTGATCTCTGCTGAACTCCCCTTTCAATCATGTCGCCCATAAAAAGCCTTACATCCAGTGCGGTTACCTGCTCAGGATTAAAACAGCTCAAATCGGCAACCCCGAAATGCCGCATAATAAAAGAGAAAAACTGAACAAGATCGGTTCTGTAAGCAATAACCGTGTTCGGCGATAAATTCTTGCGACTCTGAAGATTGTCGAGAAAGTCGCTGACAGGAAGAGAGCCTTCCTGGAAGGCAGGTAAACGATGTCGTGATGAATCCTTCATGAAAGTGCAACACAAACCAATTCCTCTCTTTCTCTTATGTAATATAAGTTATCCCTCTGGATCAGAAAATTGTTGAGGTGTGGCTTGTCAACACCTTTTTCCATCCAGTCGATATACACCAGGCGATCATTCTTCCATACTTTAAGAACAGATCGCCATGACCCGGGCAAATCAGCCTGTTCATGCAGTGCGACAACCGTAACTACACCCTTGACAATACATTCACAGCAAACGGTTTCGGAAATACCAACTCGCTGCAAAGCAAGACGCTCCTGGACCATTCCTTCCGTTACAACATAAGGAAGAATAACCTTCTGCCGCACCTCCTCCTGGACGACATCCTCCCTGATAGCATTGACTTGAGCACTATCGAGATCGGGAAAAGGAAGGTCATTGCCAGTAACAGCATCAATAAACAAAAACTGCCGCTCGGGAAACCCTCCAAAAACAGAAGATTGAGAAACAAGAAACTTATCATTGAAGTTAGCAACAAAACCAATATCGGGTCTAGACCATACCAACCTGCCTGTTCTGAAATCAATCGCCCAAATTCCTTTATGCTCAGGGCTTTGCGGCTTGCAGGCATAACAGTAACCAAGATTATTACCGGTTGTTTCAAGCCCTGTAAACCAGCCTTCACCTGCAGGATCCGGCGGAAAATGGCCCATCAGAAGATAATCATTAAGCAACACCTGTCCAGTCAGAGTGTCAATACAAAAAAAGAGTGCTTGCCTTTCAGCAGCGAAACGCTTTTGCCCAATAAGGTCACCGGTTTCCGTGAACATCAGTTGCCAGACAAGCGCTCCAGAACCTGCATTATAGTGCCAGCGTTGAGAGAGCTGACCTTTGTTGTTCTTCATTGTCTTGTCATTTTAAAGATATTCACCGCAACGTCCTTGGAACCTCCGATATATTTTTTCGGAAATGAAGCTATTGAAAAATTATTTTCCGCAGCCAACTCAAGAAACTGCTCGGCAAGCCTCCTCCGGGGATCAGCAATGTATGCTACGCCGCCCGGTTTAAGCAGTTTATCGATGGCAGTAACAATTGGCAGCAAATTCACCCGTTCATAAAGCACATCAGCCGCAAATAACAGGTCAAATTGTTCATCGCACTGCACAAGCCGCCAGTCGAGGCGCTCACATATAACATGCACCCTGTTTTTCAAACCATTGTAGCGGGCAAAACGCAGCGCTTCAAGAGAGTAGTCGGTAGCCAGAACACTGGCACCTTTCCATGCAGCAACAATCGAAGCCATGCCAACTCCAGCGCCTATCTCAATCACGCGCTGCCCCTCAAGTGTCAGTTCATCGGCAATAAATGAGGAAAGGGTTATCGCTGACGGCCATATTTCTGCCCAATAGGGCATCTGCTCATCTTTGATGAACTCTTCAGGCGATATCCTGTCAAGAAGCGCATAACTGTCGAGCACACTTAAAAAACTGAACGAATGCCCTCCGAACGTATAGCGCGTTTCAGTAAGATCATACTCGGCCTCCAGCGCTTTATAAAGCAGCGGTAGCTCCAAATTCTCCCCTTCACGGGATACCAGCATAATTACCAACTTGTTACATGAAGAAATGACATCACAAAAGTCAATCGAATTTACCGAAAAATCGCAATGGATTTCTATTTTGCATCGAAAAGAGCACTTTTAACCAGGTAAAAACCTGGTACAACAACAACTCAACCCCGACACACGATGAAAAAAGAGATTCTGGAACTTTTCGACAATACCTACCCTGACAGAAACTACACGATTGAAATCGTCAATCCCGAGTTTACGTCAGTCTGCCCGATAACCGGGCTGCCGGATTTTGGTACTATTATCATTCGATATGTTCCTGATAAATCCTGCATAGAGCTTAAATCGCTGAAATACTATTTTCTTGAGTTCCGCAACGCAGGCATCTTTTATGAAAATATAACCAACAGGATTCTTGATGACCTTGTCGGCCTCCTTCAGCCAAGATCACTCACAGTCATCACCGAATGGAAAGCAAGGGGCGGAATAACGGAAACCGTCACCGTAAGCTATAGCGCGGCCTCTTGAACAGTCAACAAAAAAGCCTCAGAGTGCTTCTCTGAGGCTTTTTTGTTACCATTGAAACGTAAAAGAGGTGGCTTATATCAAAGCTTCTGGTTCATATAGATCATGATATCCTTCGCTTCTGCGGGCGTAATACCCGAGCCTGGAGTTGCCTGCATACGATTAACAATCACATCGATTTTCCCAGTCTTCTTGTACTTGGTTCTAAACGCATCCATCGTCGATTCCTGGGTATGACAGATGTTGCACTTCGCAACCCAAAGAGCCTTGGCTGCATTAAAGTCAAAACCTGCAGGCGCAAGCGGAACATTTGCTGATAAAACGGGCTTTTCCAGATAGGCTTTCAATTCATCAACAGAACGAATGTATTTTCCGTCCATCATCGTCGTGCGACCAGTAGTTGACATCAATATGCCTGAAGGTCTGAACCATAGAGAGGCAAACATGACTGCAATAATAGCAATAATACTGAGCGGAAAACTTAAAAACCACTTTGAACTGATTCTGGCCGACATTTTGCCAAGTCCCATAATAGTGAGCGAAGCAAAAAGAATCAGTGAAATCCACCCCGCAAAAGAACCTAAAGGGCTTGCAAATATGGAGATATTTTCGGCCGGAAGTTTATATCCGGTTAACAATGACAACCCGAAAAACAATGACCCCATTAAGACAGCGCCGCCTGCTGCTAACGCGAGCAGCTTACCATTTGATTTGTTGTCCATGACAGGTAATGAATTAGGTGTTAGTGGCTTAACCCAAAAGATTATGGAGTAAGATAAGCATAAATAGTAAAGACGACAAACAGAAAGCTTAAAAAAGCTTTTGTTTAAAAAAACAGATTTGGCTTAACCGCTGACAATCAAGAAAAAACATCATTTGTAACTCATGGGATTTTTTCGAATACTGCAAAAAAAATGCAACAACTTTCACCTGAATCGTTTTCTCTCATGATCACCACCGCCAGCACTATTATTGATTTCGAAAAAGCTGAACGCGATTTCATATTTCTTCTCCTCTGTTTTCAGGAGGTACTCCGCGACCTTGGCGAAAGTGAACTGGCAGAACACCTCCCCTGGCAGAATACGAGTATGCCTCTTGAACACTATCCTGATTCCGAGCGCGCTCTTCAGGCATTTTCCATTTTTTTTCAGCTTCTCAACATGGCGGAAGAGAACTCCACCGCCCAGAACCGTCGTGCATTTGAAGCTGAGCATGGGTTATCGCATCTTACCGGACTCTGGGGAAAAACACTTCTGCGCTTCCGTGAACTTGGAATTTCAGAAAGAACGATTTGCAACCTCCTCCCGGAGGTTGCCATAGAAGCAGTGCTGACCGCTCATCCGACCGAAGCCAAACGAAAAACAGTACTGGAACAGCACCGTCAACTTTACCTGCTTCTGGTTCAACGGGAAAACCAGATGTGGACTCCCCTTGAACAGCTCGACATCCGCAACGAGATTAAAGTTGTCATGGAAAGGCTTTGGAGAACAGGCGAGATTCTCTATGAAAAACCCGACGTCTCTGATGAGCGAAGAAATGTGATTCACTATCTCTTCAATATTTTTCCTGAAGTTCTGCCCATGCTTGACAAGCGGCTCCAGCAGGCATGGAAGGAGAGCGGCTTCAATACAACAAAACTTTCAAACCCCCGCATGCTGCCTCACCTCAGTTTTGGCAGTTGGGTGGGCGGTGATAGGGATGGACATCCACTGGTTACCGCCGGGGTAACAGAAGAGACCCTGGCCGATATGCGCAGCAACGCTCTGAAGCTGGTGTTGCGTCATCTCAGGGAACTTGCCTCAAAATTAAGCCTCTCCGAAAGACTTCAGTCTCCGGGAGAGTTGCTTTCCAGGCGTATCGAAACCCTCAGCAGTAAACTTGGAGATGCAGGCTCTGCAGCACTCAGAAGAAATCGCCGTGAACCCTGGCGTCAGTTTCTGAACCTGATGATTGCCTCTCTTCCTCTTGAAACCAATGCATTGGGCAGCATTCGTATCAGTGATGAACCTTTTCGCTATGTTACTTCGGATGAACTCCTTGACGATCTCACGCTCCTGCGACAATCACTGCTTGACGTCGGGGCACAGCATATTGCTGACACACAGGTCACCCCGGTTTACCGGATTGTGCAGACCTTCGGGTTTCATCTCGGCACCCTTGATATCCGTCAGAACAGCCAGGTTCACGAACTTGCACTCTCTCAGCTCATGAGCGCAGCAGGCATGAATGGCGGCGATTTTCTGGAATGGGATGAAGCTGCAAGACTGGCCTTTCTTGATCAGGAGCTACAGTCACCCCGGCCATTTACCCATCCTGACATGACTGTGGGCGCAGAAGCTGAAGCAGTACTTGCCTGCTACCGGGTCTTGCTGAACCATAGCAAACAGTATGGTACCGGCGGACTCGGATCCCTTATTGTGAGCATGACCAGAAACGTCTCCGACCTTCTCGTTGTCTATCTTTTTGCCAGGGAAGTCGGCTTGATGACCCCGACCGATGAGGGCGACGCCTGCATTCTCCCTGTCGTCCCTCTCTTTGAAACCATTAATGACCTGAAAAAAAGTCCGGCAATTCTCCAGGAATTTCTCTGCCACCCCGTCACACAGCGCAGCCTCGAATTCCGAAAAAAGAAGAGCGGCAAAGCAAGAAAGGTGCAGCAGGTCATGATCGGATACAGTGACAGCAATAAAGATGGCGGTATTTTTTCAAGTATCTGGACACTCTTCCGCGCCCAGGAAGCATTGCTCAAGGCGGGCAAGGAGCACGAAACCGATATCCTCTTTTTTCATGGAAGAGGCGGAAGCATCAGCCGGGGAGCAGGCCCGACTCACCGCTTTATCAAGGCACAGCCTTTTGGATCGTTCAGAGCTGGAATGTGCTTTACCGAGCAGGGCGAAACTATTGCACAGAAGTATGCCAACCGTATCAGCGCCGTCTATAATCTTGAGCTCTTCATGGCCGGAGCGGCTGGCGCCCTGATCAGACAACACAATGGCGAAAACAGGCCACACCCGCTCGAACCGGTTATGGACATGCTGTCAGAAAAAAGCAACCGGGCTTACCGTGAGTTAATCGAGGCCGAAGGATTTCTCACTTTTTTCCGTGAAGCCACCCCTATTGATATTATAGAATCGACCAGAATAGGATCCCGACCTGCTCGAAGAAGCGGCAAAACAAGCCTTGATGACCTGCGAGCCATCCCCTGGGTGTTCAGTTGGAACCAGGCACGCTTCTCCATTTCAGGCTGGTACGGAGTTGGCTCCGCTCTTGAGTATCTGCAAAAAAACGCTCCGAAAACCTTTGAGGAGATCCGTGCCCGCAGCCACGAATGGCCACCGATTCGTTACATCATCAGCAATGCAGACACCAGCCTGGCATCAGCCAATCTGGATATCATGCGCCAATACGCCTCTCTCGTCAGTGATATCGCCATACGGGAACGAATTCTCGGTATGATCGAAGCCGAATACCACCGTACAAAAACACTTATTGATCTGCTTTTTGCCAAGCCCCTTGAAACTCAGCGTCTCAATGTTAATAAATTTATTACTTCCCGTCGGGAAGGGCTTGATAAGCTTCACCAGCAACAAATAACGCTGCTCCGGCAATGGAGAGAGCTACAGCATTCAGGAAAACAGGAAGAGGCTGAGAACCTCCTGATGGAACTCTTTCTGACCGTCAATGCCATTTCGGGAGGATTGCGGACCACAGGATAGGAAGCAATGGATAAGAGAGCCGTTTATCGCAAGAGAGGCAATAAAAGAAATATTTACGTATTCTGAATATTTACCTACCTTACGTATAAATACCGAAATTATCCAGTTTATCCGCTATGCTCTCAACACTCAACGCTGCAGCACTAATCGGCATTGATGCCATGAAGGTTACGGTCGAAATCAATGTTACTGCCGGCATACCATCCTTTACCGTGGTTGGTCTGCCGGATAATGCTATCAGGGAGAGCCGGGAGAGGATACTGACGGCAATCAGAAATTCAGGATTTACTATCCCGCCGAAAAAAATTACCGTTAACCTTGCTCCCGCTGACATAAAAAAGGAAGGAACGGCATTTGATCTCCCGATTGCCATCGGACTGCTTGGTTCGCTTGATCTTGTCAGTAACCGGTTTGAAGAGACCCTGATTATGGGAGAACTTGCGCTTGATGGCTCACTGAGAAGAATAAGCGGAGCGCTCCCCGTAGCAATTATGGCTGGAAAAGAGCAAATAAAACGACTGATTGTGCCGTTGGCAAATGCGGCTGAAGCGGCTGTCGCTGTTTCAGCTTCGAATTCCTGCATTGAGGTTTTCGGCGTTGAAAGCCTCAATGAGACGGTCGCTCTGATGGGAGGAAACCGTATGCCAGACCCGGTGCGGGTTAATGTCGCAGAGTTGTTTGAAGGAGAGCAGGAGTATCCGGTTGATTTTGCTGATATCAAGGGACAGGGTGCCGCAAAAAAAGCACTTGAAATTGCTGCGGCAGGAGGACATAACGTCATAATGATCGGCCCTCCCGGCAGCGGAAAAACCATGTTGGCAAAAGGGTTGCCGGGCATTCTCCCTCCTCTCGGCTTTGAAGAGTCGCTTGAAACCACAAAAATCTACTCGGTTGCAAGCCTGCTTGAAAAAGATCGGCCTCTCATGGTAACGCGACCGTTCCGCAGCCCGCACCACACAACCAGCAATGTAGCGTTGATCGGAGGCGGAGCAACAGCCAAACCAGGAGAGGTCAGCCTTGCCCACAACGGCATTCTCTTTCTCGACGAACTGCCGGAATTCAGCCGCAATGCCCTTGAAGTGCTCCGCCAGCCCCTTGAAGATCGGGAGGTCACCGTCTCAAGAATTTCGATGACCACAAAATATCCGGCAGGATTCATGCTGATTGCTGCCATGAATCCAAGTCCGGCAGGAGCTCTGAAAGACCGTGACGGCAACCTGACCGCCCCGCCCCAGCAGATTCAGCGTTATCTTTCAAAGATTTCAGGCCCGCTGCTTGACCGTATTGATATTCACATCGACGTGCCTAAAGTGGAAAATTCCGACCTTTTCGCCTCATCAACTGCCGAAAACTCAGCAACAATTCGCCAGCGTGTCATCACTGCCCGGAAAATCCAGCAGGACAGGTTTTCCGCCATAGCATCACCAAAAATTTATACCAATGCCCAGATGAGTTCCCGTCAGATCAAATCGTATTGCCTGCTCGACAGGGAATGTTCCCAAAAGCTCATGGATGCCATGAACCGCATGAACCTTTCTGCCCGGGCCCATGATCGAATCCTCAAGGTGAGCCGTACCATCGCCGACCTTGACAGCTCGGAACGTATTGCCATGAAGCACCTCATCCAAGGCATTCAGTATCGCAATCTTGACAGGGATTTCTGGAGCTTCTGAAAAGGGACAGTTCATAAAGGCACCCCTCCGTAGTCAATAATCGCGGAAGATTCGTCCTGTCTGCCTATATTTCCCCATATTTCAGATTCCGTTACCACCATTAACCAAAACATCCCAGGGAGACTTTTTATGAACAAAAAGGAGAAAATCAGTTGCACACTGCTGCTGGCTGGCTCACTCTTCACCGCTGTACCAGTTTTAGCAGCGGAAACTCCTGAAACCCTTGAATCGCGCATTGGACGTCTTGAACAAAAACTTGCCTCTCAGCCATCCGTAACGACCGCCTCGGGCACCAATGTTCAATTTTACGGTTTTGCCCGTTTTGATGCCTCGTATGATACCGGACAGATTTCTTCGGGCAATATTGCGCTCTGGACTCAACCAAAGACAGCGGGACAGAACGATGCGGAGTGGAACCTGACAGCAGGAGCAACAAGGCTTGGACTGAATCTCAGCGGCCCTGATACCAAGAGCATGAAGCTTACAGGCAACATTGAATTCGATTTCCTTAGTAAAGACTCCTCGTCTGAGAACAATCAGTTACCCCGCCTGCGTCATGGCTACCTCAAGGCCTACTGGCCAGCTTCCGACTTCAGCATTATAGCCGGACAAACATGGGATGTTTTCTCCTCGCTTATCCCCTTTGTGGATGATCCGGCCATTATGTGGGATGCTGGAAATATCGGTACTCGCCATCCTCAGCTTCGCTTCACCAAGGGATTTTCGGCTGGTGAAAAAGGGCACATCGAGGTGGCTGCTGCTGCATCAAGAACAATCGGAGAGAAAAACAACACTACCGGGATTATAGCGACTGATCCGGGCAAAGACGCCGCTATGCCGACTATCCAGGGAAGAATTGCTTATTCAGCGCCGTTTCTGGTGAAAACCCAGCCTGCAACAATTGGCATTTCAGGTCATTATGGCCAGGAAGAGTGGGATACCGACATTCAAGGAAATCATAAAACCCTTGACTCCTGGTCGTGCAATCTTGAGCTTACCATGCCAATCTGCCCAAAAATGACCCTGGCAGGAGAATACTTTACCGGCTCCAACCTTGATGACTACAATGGTGGTATCGGACAGGGAGTCAACCCATCGCCATCTATGATGAAAGAGATCCGTTCCAATGGCGGATGGGCAGCCCTCAGGTTTGCCTTCAACCCCGAGACCTCTTTCAGCCTCGGTGCCGGCATTGACGACCCAAACAACAATGATTTGAGTGTTTCGTCACCTTCAATGCTAAATCCAAGGACAAAAAACCAGACCATTTTCGGCACTCTTGTCAATAAAATAAAGCCAAACCTGATCCTCGGCCTGCAGCTTGCCCAGTGGAAAACCGACTATTACAACGGAGACAGAGGGAATGCCCTGCGAGCGCAGAGTTCTCTCACCTACAAATTTTAAGCCCCTATTCTCATCGGCATCTGAAGAAATATTGCCAGTGCATATGACCTCTTCCCCGGGCAGACCATCGGGGAAGAGGTAAAATGTCAGTTGATAATAACCTCACAAGGCATCACCGCAAGGATATGAAGCTGACCCGTACTCGTCAACATCTCATAAAATGCTGCCATTGAGGAAAATTCCCTCCGGGGAACAATCTCAAGGAGCAACTGTTTTTTCAGGGCAACCACCACCCTCTCGGAGAAACTCGTCGCATTATTTCCTTGCAAAAGAGACTCATACCAGCTTTTCTGCACCGGATACAGCAAAATTTTCGGCTTTTTGGTCATATCCATTTTGGCGAGAAGCTGTGCGGCATGAAGAGCGTCAAACAGTCCGCCGGTACGATCAACCAGGCCCGCCTTCACCGCACGGCTTCCGGTCCAGACCCTTCCTCCAGCGACCGAATCAACCTGCATAATCGACATCCTTCTCGATGCGGCAACCTTGCTGACAAAGTCATCATACACCTCGCCTGAAGCGGCGACAAATTTATTATACGCCTCTCCTTCAAGCGGCTTGAACGGGGTGTCGGCATCGGCATAGCGACCTCGCGTTACAACATCGCGACCAAGCCCGATTTTTTCAGCAAGTCCGCTAAAGTTGGGTTTAAGAGCATAAACACCAATCGAGCCGGTAATGGTAAGCGGTTCAGCAAAAATTGTTTTTCCTGCAAGAGCGGTCATATAGCCGCCAGACGCAGCAACACCTGACATGGAGACCACAAGAGGTTTTTTCACTGCAGCAGAATCAAGCATCTGCAACATATCAGCCGATGCAAGCGCATCGCCACCGGGGCTGTCAATGCGCAGCACCAGCGCTTTGACTTTTTTATTTTCCAGAGCGGCGTCAAGAGAATTTTTGAGTGTTTCAACATCAATACCTTCACTCAACTCCCCGGCAGAACGGACAATCGTACCAGACATGGTAATCACCGCAAGAGCTTCATCAGTCGTTGCCTTCTGCGGCCATGAAACGGCAGAACGGTACTCAGAGGCGCTGACAAACGCATCGTTATCACTGGTAAGCTCCTTTCCGGTAACTTTGCGGGTCAACGCCCGCTGTAACTCCCAGTATGAGGAGATACCGTCAATCAGTCCGAGCGCTTGTGCTTTTTTGGCTGAGAGCAGCGCATCATTGTTGATAATCGCTTCAAAAGCGTTTCGGCTGATTTTCCGCCGAGTCGAGACGTAAGCGAGATAATCATTATAGACCTCATCAAGCAAGACATTGATCTGTTCGAAGTACTCTTTGCTTGCCCCGGTTCTGACAAACGGCTCAATGCCGCTCTTGTACTTTTTCCACTGTGCGGCCTGAACCTGAACACCTATCTTTCCAAGCGGAGTCGTATAAAACAATGACTCTGCTTTCAGTCCATCAAGAAGAAGGTAACCGCCTCGCTCCACTATAATGGAATCGCATGACGCTGCAAGGAGATAATCACTGTCTTCGCCGGAACGAAGAAAAGCTGTGACTTTTTTCCCCTTTTTTCGCGCCTTTTCAACGGCTTCCCGTACTTCCGTTATCTTTGCGGGAGTTGTATGCAGTCCTCCTATATCAAGAAGCACCTCCCTTACCCGATCGTCAGTTGCTGCTTGATCGAGCACAAACAGCACCTCCTGAAGAGAGAGTGGCCCTCTGGATGGCATAAAGGGCAGTGAGGTACTTTCATTGCGAATTTCATCAAGCCCTCCGCTAAGAGGCAAGATCAGCACAAAGCGATCGGGAATGGAATGGGAAGAGCGAAGCCCCCAGAACAATCCGGCTATAAGCAAAAGCGGGATAATAAGGAGAGCAAGGCAACCGTTACGAAAACATCCCCCTCTCTTTGTTGGTGTCTGCGAATTATTCATAAAGAAGACAACTTGCCTGGTGGCCATTATTATTAAGGTTCCGAAGTTTTGGCTCCCTGTTCCGGCACTCCGCTGTTGCCACAGGACATCGAGGATGAAAACTGCAGCCGGAAGGGATATGCAGAGGTCCCGGTAAATCGCCGTTCAACAGAATTCGCTCTTTTTTGCTGCCGGGTTCAGGATTGGGAATTGCTGAGAGAAGAGCCCTGGTGTAAGGATGTTTTGGGTTGGTATAGAGTTCAGTGGAGTCTGCAATTTCAACGATCTTGCCAAGATACATGACGGCAACCCTGTCGGAAATGTATTCAACAACCGAAAGATCGTGCGCAATAAAGAGATAGGTCAAACCAAGATCACGCTGAAGATCCTTGAGCAAATTGATAATCTGCGACTGAATCGAGACATCAAGCGCAGAAACCGGCTCATCACAGATAATGAACTTCGGGTTGACCGCAATAGCCCGAGCAATACCAATCCGCTGCCGTTGTCCTCCTGAAAACTCATGGGGATAACGGTTGAAATATTCCTTGTTCAACCCGACGACATCAAGCAGCTCCTCAATCCGCTTTCGGGCAGCCTCTCCCCGGCCGATACCATGAATCAGCAAAACCTCTCCAAGCATCTGCCCGACAGTCAGACGAGGGTTCAGCGATCCGAAAGGATCCTGAAAAATCATCTGCATCTCTTTACGAAGGGAACGGAACTCACGATTGCCGATACCGGAAATCTCCCGCCCTTCAAACGATATTTTTCCGGTTACAACAGGATGGCCAAGACGAATCAGGGCTCTGCCAAGAGTTGTTTTTCCGCAACCCGATTCACCAACAAGACCGAGCGTCTCTCCCTGGTAAACGTCAAAAGAGACTCCATTAACAACTTGTATCGGAAGAGGTTTGCCCAGAAACCCGCTTTTTCTGCCGGGAAAATGAACCCGTAAGTCGCTGACCGACAGTAACCGCCCTTGATCCTTCATCTCTCGCTGAATGCTGTTTATCGTTTTTATTTATTATTATAATAAAACCATTGAGAATCTACCATAACAAACCCTTTGTTCCAGTCCTGCTCTTGCCATTGCACACTGAACCATCACATACGGGAACACTTTACGTTGTTGCAACGCCTCTTGGCAATCTCGAAGATATTACCCTGAGAGCGATAAAAATCCTGAAAGAATCCGGAGCAATTGCCTGTGAAGATACTCGGCGCGCATCAATTCTGCTGAAGCATCTTGAAATTACCGGAAAAAAACTTGTCAGTTACCACAACTACAACGAGCCGAAAGCAATCGGGCAGATTATTGCTCTGCTCGAAGAGGGTACTGATGTCTCACTTATTACCGATGCAGGAACTCCCGTTATCAGTGACCCCGGTTATGCGCTTCTGCATGCCTTGCATGAACAAAATCTTCCGGTTATTCCAATCCCGGGCCCAAGTGCGCTGACAGCAGCACTGTCGGTTTGCCCCCTTCCAGTCAACAATTTTTTTTTCGCAGGCTTTCTTCCTCACAAAAAAGGACGGAAAAGCCGTCTTGAATATCTTGTAGCACTGCAGGTCTCTTTTATCCTGTACGAATCACCCTACAGAATCATCAAGCTCCTCGACGAGCTCAGCAGACTCGTTCCTGATGCCCGGGTCTTCATTGGACGGGAGATGACAAAAATATATGAGGAGTATCTTACCGGAACTCTTGACGAGCTTCGCCAACAGCTTGCCGATGGAAAAACAAGAGGCGAGTTTGTCATTATTATCCATCCATCCGGGAAAAAAACAACCAAATCAGAAGAGAACCATGCAGATCATCACTGACCCCGGTCAGATGCAGGCCATCGCTGAAAAACTGCGACTTAACCGTCAGCTTGTCGGCGTCGTCTTGACCATGGGCGCATTGCACGAAGGACATCTCAGTCTTGTAAAAATTGCCCGAAAAAGCGCAGGAATTGTCATTCTCACCATTTTTGTAAACCCCCGGCAGTTTGGACCAACTGAAGATCTCCACCGTTACCCAAGACCTTTAGAGCAGGACATTGCTCTTGCCAAATCAGCAGATATCGACTACCTTTTTGTTCCTGAAGCTGGAAGCATCTACCCCGAACACTATCAGACCACTCTGGAGTGCGGAGTTCTGGCTGAACGGTTTGAAGGTGAGCAGCGGCCAGGCCATTTTAACGGAGTGGCGACGGTTGTTACAAAACTCTTCAACATTACGAAACCACATACTGCAATTTTTGGCGAAAAGGATGCACAGCAACTCGCTGTTATACGCCAGCTTGTTGCTGATCTCAATATGGACATTACCATTGTTGCGGCACCTACTGTCAGGGAAGAAAACGGGCTGGCGGTAAGTTCAAGAAATACCTATCTCTCAAGCCAGGAGCGGAGTGCGGCGGGCATTATTTATCAGGGGATCTGCCATGCTGAAAAACGTATTGCAGCACAGGAATATAACCTTCAGGCCATTACTGCAGAAATAAAGGAGATGATCAGCTCTACCCCCGGACTCAACCCTGCTTATGTCTGTTTTGTGAATGAAACGACGTTTGAACCGGTTGAAACCGCTGAAAAGGGCAAGGTGTACCGTCTGCTTCTGGCCGTCCATGCAGGGAATGTTAGACTGATCGATAACGGAAAGATACGTACGTGATGGCAGGCTGAGAACAATGTACCGGAAGAGAATTTTTTATATTATATTGCAAAACATATTTATTGCTTGAAAAACCGGGCAACATTTTTATCACTATTTACAACACAATTTACATGATTGTTAACAAAGCAATTGATCTTGGCCAGGGCAAGATAATCTCGATTGAGACCGGCAAAATGGCAAAACAGGCCGATGGTGCTGTAGTTGTCCGCCTTGGCGACACTATGGTGATTGCAACGGTTGTATCAAGCAAAAAGACGCCTCCGCCCAACCAGGACTTCTTCCCGCTCCAGGTGGAATACCGCGAAAAATATTCGGCTGCCGGCAAGTTTCCCGGCGGCTTTTTCAAGCGAGAAAGCCGCCCGTCCGAAAAAGAGATTCTGTCTGCACGACTTATTGATCGTGCCCTCCGACCGCTTTTTCCTGACGGCTACCTTTATGAAACCCAGATCATCATAACCGTTATCTCTTCCGACCAGGTCAATGATGCCGATGTGCTTGGTGGTCTAGCTGCATCTGCCGCCATTATGGTCTCCGACATTCCTTTCCGGAACCCTATGTCCGAAGTCAGGGTAGGCAGAATCAATGGTCTCTATATCATCAATCCTGACATCAACGAGTTGCTGGAAAGTGACATTGATATCTGTATTGGCGGCACCAATGATACCATCTGTATGCTTGAAGGCGAAATGAAGGAGATTTCCGAAGCCGAGATGGTTGATGCTATCCAGTTTGGTCATACAGCAATCCGCAAACTCTGTGCTCTCCAAAGCGAAATTGCTGCTGAAGTTGCAAAACCGCAGCGACCTTTTACCCCGACAGCAATACCAGCCGAGCTTACCGAAGTGATTCGCGGGCTCTGCGAAACACGTCTGAAACAGCTCGCCTATACGCCGCTCGCAAAGGAAGAACGGGCAGATCAAACCGCTCTCATCTACCATGAAATCATAGATTCAACCCTTGAACACTTCAAAGCAGCAATCAGCAGCGAGGATATTCAGGCCGACGCTTCGAAAGCACTCTGCCTGAACCCGCATATCATCGAAGAGCAGATTCATGCGATTGAAAAAAGAGTGATGCGCCACATGATTCTTGATGATGCAAAACGACTTGACGGCAGAGCGCTCGACCAGGTGCGCCCCATCAGCATTGAACTTGGCATCATCCCGAGAGCCCACGGTTCAGCCCTCTTCACCAGAGGTGAAACCCAGGCGCTTGTCACCATTACTCTCGGTACCAAAAAAGATGCTCAATCAGTTGATACACTGACCAACAGTGCTGACAAAACATTTTTCCTCCACTACAACTTCCCGCCGTTCAGTGTTGGAGAGTGCGGAAGGCTTGGCAGCATAGGACGCAGGGAGATTGGACATGGCAATCTTGCCGAACGCTCCATCAAGATGGTAGCCCCTTCACAGGCGGAGTTCCCCTACACCATCCGCATCGTCTCTGACATTCTTGAATCGAACGGCTCCTCATCGATGGCTTCGGTCTGCGGTGGAACACTCGCCCTCATGGATGGCGGTGTGCCAATAAAAAAACCAGTCTCAGGTATTGCCATGGGATTGATCAAGGAAGGATCATCTTATGCTGTGCTTTCCGATATTCTCGGTAACGAGGATCACCTTGGAGATATGGATTTCAAGGTGTCAGGCACCAAAAATGGTATTACCGCATGCCAGATGGACATCAAGATTGACGGGCTTGACTATCATATTCTTGAAACCGCTCTTGAGCAGGCACGCAAAGGACGGCTTCACATTCTCGGCGAAATGGAGAAGGCAATCTCCTCAACCCGAAATGAACTTGCAAACTTTGCTCCTAAACTGACCACGATCAAGGTGCCTGTTGACTGTATCGGGATGATTATCGGCAAGGGAGGAGAGACAATCCGCAGCATTACCGAAGAGACCGGCGCTGAAATCAATATTGATGACGACGGAACCGTCACCATCGCCTGCTCGACCAGTGAGGGCACAAACGCTGCCTTGGCCACCATCAAAAGTCTTACCGCCAAACCTGAGGTCGGCACCATCTATATTGGCAAGGTGCGCGATATTCGTGATGAGCTTGGCGCCTTTGTGGAATTCCTTCCCAAAACTGACGGTTTGGTCCACATCTCCGAGATATCGACCACAAGAGTGACGAAGGTGAGTGATCACCTGAAAATCGGAGAGAAAGTAAAGGTCAAGCTGGTGGATGTCCGCAAGGATCCCCGTACCGGAAAAACCAAGTTTGCCCTCTCAATCAAGGCCGTTGACCAGGAGAAACCAAAAGAGAGCAACGCAGAGAGTAACTAAACACAACAATACTGAAAAAGCAGTACAGGTCACACTGTACTGCTTTTTTTTATTTCATTTATATACCCATGAAGTACGATTTCTCGTCCATAGAAGCAAAATGGCAGGCCCGGTGGCAGCAGCAGGAGACCTTCACTACTGGAGACGATGCCGGTAAACCAAAATACTATGTGCTCGACATGTTCCCCTACCCCAGCGGTACCGGGCTCCATGTCGGCCATCTTGAAGGATATACCGCTTCGGATATTGTGGCCCGCTACAAACGGAGTTGCGGTTATAATGTGCTCCACCCGATGGGCTGGGATGCCTTTGGACTTCCTGCGGAACAGTTTGCCATTAAAACCGGCACTCACCCGAAAACCACCACGGAAGAGAATATCCGCAGTTTCAAGGGAACCCTTCAGGCTATGGGCTTCTCCTACGACTGGTCACGGGAAATCAATACCACCAATCCCGGATACTTCAAATGGACACAGTGGATTTTTCTGAAGCTTTACGAGATGGGACTGGCCTATATGTCGGAAGTGGACGTCAACTGGTGCGAAGAGCTAAAAACCGTTCTTGCCAATGAAGAGGTCGATGAAAAGATTGCTGACGGCTATACCGTTGTCCGTCGTCCCCTGCGGCAGTGGGTATTGAAAATCACCGCTTATGCCGATCGCCTGCTTGCTGATCTTGAAGAACTTGAATGGCCGGAAAATGTGAAGCAGATGCAGCGCAACTGGATCGGTCGCTCGGAAGGTATTGAAATTGACTTTGAGCTTCGCTGCCATGACAAAACACTGAGAGTCTATACAACCAGGCCAGACACCCTTTTCGGGGCCACCTATCTGGTGATTTCACCAGAACACCCACTGGCCGAAAAACTTGCCACAGCGAAGCAATTGGTTGAGGTAAAAAACTATATCAGCCGGGCGAAGCTGAAAACCGAGCTTGAACGGACCGGACTGCAAAAAGAGAAAACCGGAGTTTTTACAGGATCTTATGCCATCAACCCGGCAACAGGCGAACCACTGCCGGTCTGGATTTCCGACTTTGTGCTGATCAGCTACGGTACGGGAGCCATCATGTCAGTTCCGGCGCACGACAGCCGCGACTGGGAGTTTGCCAAACAGTACAACCTGCCCATCATCGAGGTTATCAAAAGCCCGCATGATGTCGAGGAGAGTGTTTTTGAAGATAAAAACAGTATCTGCGTCAACTCCTCCAACAGTGAAATTTCGCTTGACGGACTTGCCTTCGCTGAAGCATTTGAGCGGATGGCTTCATGGCTTGAAACAAAAAGTGTTGGAAAAAGAAAGGTGAACTATAAACTGCGCGACTGGATATTCAGCCGTCAGCGTTACTGGGGAGAACCGATTCCAATCAAGCATTACGAAGATGGCACACAACGACCTGAAACAGCCCTTCCCCTTGTGCTTCCTGACGTCGAGGCCTACCATCCATCATCAACCGGCGAGTCGCCCCTTGCGAACATACCGCACTGGCTTTACGGAACGGATGAATACGGCGCTTTCAGACGAGAAACCAACACCATGCCGCAATGGGCGGGAAGCTGCTGGTACTACCTCCGTTTCATCGATCCTAAAAACAGCACGAAATTGATCGATCCTGACAAAGAGCGCTACTGGATGAACGTCGATCTCTATATTGGCGGCGCTGAACATGCCGTCCTGCACCTGCTGTATGCACGCTTCTGGCACAAAGTTCTTTTTGACCTTGGTGTTGTCTCCACAAAAGAGCCATTCAGGAAGCTTTTCAATCAGGGAATGATTCTTGGCGAAGACAACGAGAAAATGTCAAAATCACGCGGCAATGTCATCCCGGCTGACCACGTCCTGCAACGGTACGGCGCCGATGCCGTAAGACTTTATGAGATGTTTCTCGGTCCGCTTGAACAGGTGAAACCATGGAATACAAACGGTATTGAAGGCATAAGCCGTTTTCTGTCGAAAGTATGGCGATTGATTTATCCGACATACGAAGGAGCACCGACAATACTCTCTTCGGAACCAATGCCCGAAGAGTTGCTGCGGCGCATGCACAAAGCCATAAAAAAAGTTGCTGAAGACACCGAAAATCTCAAATTCAATACCGCCATTTCCGAAATGATGGTCTTTGTCAATGAACTCAACAAAGCCGGGAGCAACAATCGTAGTGCCATTGAAACACTGCTGCTCCTGCTTGCACCCTACGCTCCACATCTCACTGAAGAGCTCTGGGAGGCCATCGGTCACCGCTCGTCAATCAGCTTGCAGCCCTTTCCCTTCTATAATCCTGAACTGGTCGAAGAGAGCGTATTGACCATCGCGGTGCAGATCAACGGAAAACTGAGAGGCACTTTTTCTGCTCCGGCAAAAAGCCCGAAAGAGCTGCTTCTTGCAGAGGCGAAAAACGTTGAATCGGTACTTAAATTTCTCGAAGGGAAAACAATCATCCGGGAAATTGTTGTGGTGGATAAACTGGTCAGTTTTGCTGTACAATAACAACAAAGAGTGAGGATTACAGCATCACAATTGTTGTCAACAAGATTTTTTTTATGTAACATTCATGTGGAATTAAATAAATATTCTATCCGGCTTTTTTTCTCAGCTTTATCAACTTATTTTTCTCCTCCCCGAATACCTCTGAAGGGATAACTTTTTCTTTTCAACACATTAAAACATGGTATCCATGGCTACAGACGAAACAACCTCCAACACACAGCAGACCGCGGCCTCCTCTACTGCCGAAGTATCAATCAGCTCTGTTATGTCTGAAAAACGGAAATTTCCACCTCCGGCCGATTTTGCACTCAATGCCCATGTTTCCTCCATGGCAGACTATGAGAAACTCTATGCTGCCGCTGAAGCAGATCCTGATGCTTACTGGGGAGGAATTGCTGAAAAGTTTCACTGGTTCAAGAAATGGGATTGCGTTCTGGAGTGGAATTCTCCCTACGCAAAATGGTTTAAAGGCGGGAAAACCAATATCTGTTACAACGCTCTCGATGTCCATGTCAACAGTTGGAGAAAAAACAAAGCAGCCATTATCTGGGAAGGCGAAGAGGGAGATGAGCGGGTTCTGACCTACGGTGAACTGCACCGCCAGGTCAGCAAGTTTGCGAACGTGCTGAAAATCGCCGGCATCAAGCCTGGTGACAGGGTTGCAATTTATATGGGAATGGTTCCTGAACTGATTATAGCCGTTCTCGCCTGTGCACGTGTTGGAGCAGTCCATAATGTTATTTTTGCGGGCTTCTCTGCACACGCCATTACCGAACGCGTCAATGACTCACGTGCCAAGATGGTTATCTGCGCAGATGGAACCAGACGTCGTGGCGGCTCCATCAACCTGAAAAATATTGTTGACGAAGCGATCGTCAATACCCCTTCGATTCGTAGTGTCATCACCCTGAAGGTCACCAACGAAGAGGTACACATGCATAACGGGATGGACCATTGGTGGCACGATCTTATGGGCCTTGCCGCTGATGAATGCGAACCGGCAGAACTCGATGCAGAACATCCACTCTTCGTACTCTATACCAGCGGATCAACCGGCAAGCCAAAAGGTATCCTGCACACCACCGCTGGCTACATGGTTCACGCTGCCAGCTCGTTCAAATACGTTTTTGACATCAAGGATGAGGATATCTATTTCTGTACCGCCGATGTCGGGTGGATTACCGGACACACCTACATGGCTTACGGTCCTCTGCTCTGCGGCGCAACCATGCTCATGTACGAAGGCGCTCCAAACTATCCTCAGTGGGATCGCTTCTGGGATATTATCAACCGTCATAAAGTCACCATATTCTATACCGCACCTACGGCAATCCGCGCCTTTATCCGCGCAGGAAATGAGTGGGTCACCAAACACAACCTCAGTTCACTTCGCCTTCTCGGCAGCGTAGGCGAGCCAATCAACCCTGATGTATGGATGTGGTATCACAAGGTAGTCGGACAGGAAAAATGTCCTATTGTCGACACCTGGTGGCAGACAGAGACCGGCGGCATCATGGTCTCCCCTCTTCCAGGTGCGACCCCGACCAAACCCGGCACAGCTACCCGTCCGCTCCCTGGCATCGCAGTCGATGTGGTCCACAAGGATGGCACACCGTGCGTAGCCAATGAAGGCGGATACCTTGTTATCAAAAAACCATGGCCGTCAATGCTCCGTACCATCTATGGCGATAACGAACGCTACGAAAAAACCTACTGGTCAGACTTCGCTGGCATGTACTTTACCGGTGATGGCGCCCGCAAAGATGAGGACGGCTATATCTGGATCATGGGACGCGTTGATGATGTGGTCAACGTTTCAGGTCACCGCCTTGGCACCAGCGAGGTCGAAAGCGCACTGGTATCGCACGAAGCAGTTGCAGAAGCAGCCGTTGTCAGCCGTCCTGATGAGCTGAAAGGTAATGCCCTTGTCGCCTTTGTTACCCTGAAAGATGAGTATGTCGGCGATATGACACTCCGTGAAGCTTTGCGCAACCACGTTGCCAAAGAGATCGGTCCCATTGCCAAGCCTGACGAAATCAGATGGGCCAAAGGTCTTCCAAAAACCCGTAGCGGCAAAATCATGCGCCGTCTCCTTCGCGAACTTGCCACAAGCAATGAGATCAAGGGAGATGTCACCACGCTTGAAGATTTCGGTGTTCTTGAGAACCTGCGTGACCAGGAGAGTGACTAAACCTCTCTCTTGTAACAGAAAGCACAAAAACAAAAAGCGCAGTCGATACTGCGCTTTTTGTTTTTGTGCTTTACCTCACCGACTCCAGCACTTCGATACGCGCTTCGCGCTACTCAGTGACCGGATGCGGTGGAGTGATATATTGGTTGTGGTTGTGCGAAAATAAGATCGCAGCAGATATTACCTGATTAATTGAGTTGCCATATTGTAAAATTAAGGTACGAAGCAAAACTTACCCATAAGAGATAGGGAATCAGCAGATACCCCGCAACCGGCGAGACGGCCATGAATTTGACGATAGAAACAACAATGGCAAGCCAGAGCAGAACAATCACTGCCAAAGCAAGAAGAGGGGAGTGAAGTCCGAAAAAAGAGGCTGACCAGGCAAGGTTGAGCAAAAGCTGCACACCAAAAACAACAAGAGCTCCCTGTATCTGTTTTTTTTCACCCCACTGTTCAACGACAAGAGAAAGCGCAATACCCATCAGAAGGAATAAGAGAGTCCAGGCTGGAGGAAACAGCCAGTCAGGTGGATTCCATGATGGTTTACGAAGTACCGAATAATACCACTCTGAACCCGGTACAGGCGTAAAAGTGCTGCCTGCGTATGCAAACACAAAACACAAACCAATACAGAGTGCCAACCTTGGAATATTGAATTTCATCACCATTTTGAATTAAGTTATAACGCCTTTTATAATATAAAAATAAGAAAACACATACCGCTTGTTGTTAATTCCCGCAACGGCAGGAGATCATTGAAATTTATGAACCCTGGTGCACTCTCACCCTCATCGCTCTTCCTGTTTTCAGGAAAAAGAAATGTTATATTAACCGCCATTTAAATTTCAATCTTGACGGTTACATGGAAAATATCAGCAATGAGCTGCACGCAGCAATCAGAGCAGCTCGCGCTGCAGGAACAATAACCCTTGAAAAATACGGAGAACTCTCTCATCTTGAAATCCGGGCAAAAGATTTCAAGGATTTTGTGACTGACGTTGACAAGGCCTGTGAAGCCGCTATAAGCTCAATTCTTTCTGAAAGTTTTCCGGATGACAGTCTGCTCTGCGAAGAGGGAACCGTCATCAAGGGAACTTCAGGAAGAACATGGATTGTCGATCCTCTTGACGGCACACTTAACTTTATTCACTCTTTTCCTGTCTTTTCGGTAAGCATTGCGCTGCAAAACAGCAAGAATGAGCTGCTCACCGGCGTTGTTTATCAGCCTGTTTTGAATGAGCTTTTTACCGCAGAGCGTGATCGCGGAGCTTACCTGAACGGAAAACAGATAACAATATCCAACCGCACGGACAAGGAGAGTTACCTTATGGCAACCGGTCTTCCATTCAGCGAGTACCATTACCTCGACTCCACCATTGGTATGCTTCGGGATGTCATTCACGATTCTGCCGGTATCCGTCGTGCAGGCTCTGCAGCCATAGATCTAGCGTATACAGCATGCGGACGCTTCGATGGCTTCTGGGAATACAAGCTCTTTCCATGGGATTTTGCTGCTGGCGTTCTGCTGGTGAGGGAAGCTGGAGGAACAGTCACAAACTTTAGCGGAGATACCGATGTCATTAAAGGGCAAAGCATCATCGCAGGCAACCACATAACCCATAAACTCCTTCTCGAAAAAGCATTAAAACACTTCACCCCTTTACAGCATAATCATTGACAGAAGTAGTTCGTCTATGCTGCTGAGTTGCAGAGGAAATTTTTACTATCTTAATCTTTCAAAGTATTTATTATCTCCGATTTGTCTCCATTTCCTGCCCCGCTTCACCGGTCAGGAGCTAACAATAACATCATGCTTATTCATCAGCGCACCATTCAAAAAGAGGCCTCCCTCTGCGGTACCGGACTGCATACCGGCGAAAAATGTATGATTACCTTCAAACCTGCGCCAGTAAACTATGGTTACCGTTTTATTCGAACCGATATTGAAGATTGCCCGGAAATACCAGCTCTGATTGAAAATGTGGTTGATGTGTTGCGGGGTACAACCATTGGACTCAACGGTATAAAGGTTCATACAACTGAACATGTTCTTGCTGCTCTGTACGGTCTTCAGATCGATAACTGCAGCATAGAGATGAGCGGCCCTGAACCTCCGGTTATGGACGGAAGCGCGCACCCCTTTGCCGAAGTGCTGCTGGAAGCAGGTTTTCAGGAACAGGATGAGCCAAAAAATTACCTGGTCATTGATGAAACCATTGAATACCACGATTCTAAAAACAGTGTTGATATTGTGGCACTGCCGCTCGACAGCTTCAGAACAACAGTCATGGTGGATTACAAAAACCCCGCACTTGGCTCGCAGCACTCAGGGCTTTTTGACCTGGAAAAGGAATTTTTCAAGGAGTTTTCATCATCCAGAACATTTTGTTTCCTCAGTGAAGTAGAAGCCCTTGCAAATCAGGGTATCATCAAGGGTGGCGATGTAGACAATGCTATTGTCATTATCGATAAAAGCATGAGAAAGGGGGAACTCGAAGACCTTGGTAAAAAACTTGGTTTAAAATCAGAGAATCTTGTGATTGGTGCAAACGGTATTCTCAACAACCGGGAACTGCGCTTCCATAACGAGCCTGCACGCCATAAGCTGCTCGACCTTCTTGGCGATCTTGCACTCCTCGGTATGCCGATAAAAGCACAGGTACTTGCGGCACGACCCGGTCATGCATCAAATGTTGAATTCGTAAAGTATCTTAAAAAATACGCCGATCGCAACAAACTGGCCAGACAGTACCAGCACGAGAAAAAAGCAGGAGTTATTTTTGATATCAATGCGATTCTGAATATCCTCCCCCACCGCTATCCATTCCTGTTGATCGACAAGATTGTTGAGTTCAAGCTTGACGAAAAAATTGTATCAATCAAAAACGTCACCATAAACGAACCATTTTTCCAGGGTCATTTCCCGGGAAATCCCATTATGCCGGGCGTTCTCATTCTTGAAGCCATGGCCCAGACTGGTGGCATCATGATGCTCAACGGTAACGATAATATCAAGGAGAGTGTCGTCTACTTTATGGGTATCGACAAGGCCCGCTTCCGCAAGCCAGTACTTCCGGGCGACACGCTTGTCATTGAAGCGATCATAACCAACAAGCGCAGAAACGTCTGTCAGTTCGACGCAAAAGCATACGTACGGGGTGAACTGGTCTGCGAAGCCTCCCTTATGGCTACAGTTGCACCAAAAAACAAATAAAGCGCATACACACAGAAAATCGGGGAACGCCCTGCACTCAAAAGCTGGGCTGTATCCCGCTGATGACAATCAGTACAAGCCGACTGCCCAAGAAGCAAAGGATTGTCTTTCAACACCTTGTCAACAAGTTGTCAACATTTATTATTCAGGCGCATAAAGTGTGTTAATGCTGATAACTCCATATAAAAAAGTAATTAAACATAACAGAGGAAGGAAATCCGTTCTCCTTGTACAAAGTTATCAATATCCAGACAACAGAAATTGCGTGACTATAAAACAGGGAAAAACAACTGATTAACGGGTAACAAAACTGACACAAAAAGAGGAGGTAACTCGAAGCGAAACTCATCCACTGTAATCCCACCCTTTGTGAATTCTGTAAAATCTGACACAATACAACACAAAAGAATACAGAAGCATAACCGTCGAGAGGATTAAAAAAAACTCTTTCAAGGGATAGTGCCTGAAAATAGGATGTGGCCAGACCATGACGATAAACATCATGGAAACAAAGCCTACAGCCCATTTGCCCGGCCAGAGGGATGTCGTAACCACTGAATGACGGAATTTCACATACCCGGCGCCGATAAAAATCATGATATCCCTGATCACGGCAAAGAGCACAAACCACAAGGGCAACTCACCAATCCATAGAAAATAAACTGCCACGCTGGCCAGACAAAGCTTGTCGGCAAGGGGATCAAGAATTTTTCCCATTTCAGAGACCTCATTAGTCCATCGTGCCGTCTGACCATCAAACCAGTCGGTCAGAACAGCCACAATCATGATAGCCATGGCTGTTTTGAGATGGCCTGTATGAAAATAATAGAGAAACCAGGGTATCAATATTATTCTCAGGAAGCTGAGAGAATTCGGCAAATTAAAGATACGACCTTCCACAGTGATGAATTTATTATTGAGTCATATCAGCTCATTGTAAAAGATAACCATGACGCACGACGTTGTCAAAAGCTACTGAATGACCATATCGGGGGATGCGTGGACAAACTTTGACCAGCTCCTGCCTCCTTTGCGGGCTTTCCCTACGGGCAAAAAAGGCTCCCGACTTTCGCCTCTGAGCAAATCACACAACGCTATGCCCAGCGCATCGGTTACATCATAAGGTTCAGGAACCGCACCAAGACCAAGCATCCTTGCAACCATAAACGCAACCTGATCCTTGCTGGCCGCACCCTTCCCTGTTATCGCCGATTTTACCTCTCGGGGCGCATACTCATGAAGGACAAGGTGTTTGTTCATTGCAAGCGCAATAACCGCACCCCGAACCTGTCCGAGCTTCAGGGCCGACTGTACATTTCTGCTTAAAAAAGCAGTTTCAAGGGCAAGCCGGTCAGGCTTGAAGTCAACAATCACTTGTTCAAGTTCACGGCATATTTCACCTATTCGCTCCGGATGGCCAAGGCCGGGATGAAGCCTAATCAGACCACACACCAGTACAGAGACCTTTCCGGAATCGCAATGAACCACGCCATAGCCGGTATTCAGGCTTCCGGGATCAACCCCGAGAACAACCATGCTCTATTCGTTTAAGCTGTTCATGGCACTTTCACTGATCTCCATATTACTGTAGACCGCCTGTACATCATCATTACTCTCAAGCGCGTCTATCAGCTTGATCACTTTCCGTGCATCCTCCGCTTCAAGCTCAATATAATTCTCCGGTACCAGATCAATTTTTGCATTCTCATAAGCGATACCGGCCGATTCAAGCGCTTTTTTGGCCGATTCCAGATCCTTTACATCAGTAATGACATTAAAATAGTTCTCATCATCACTGTTGAGATCTTCAAGGCCGGCATCCAAAAGCAGCTCCATCAGAAGATCCTCACTGGCTGCCGATCTGGAGACTTCAAGGGAGCCCTTCCGCTGAAACATCCAGCTCACACTGCCACTTTCACCAAGCGAACCATTATTGCGACTCATAATATGACGGAGATCAGCAACGGTCCTGTTACGGTTGTCGGTTGCGGTCTCAATAATAAGGGCAATCCCTGCGGGGCCATACCCTTCATACGTAATTTCATCCCAGATGACACCCTCCAGTTCTCCCGTTCCCTTTTTAACCGCACGTTGAATATTATCCATCGGCATGGAGTTATCTCTTGCCGTATCGATTGCCAACCTGAGCCGGGGATTACCGGAGGGATCACCTCCTCCCATTTTAGCTGCAATCGTAATCTCCTTAACCAGTTTAGTGAACAAACTGCCGCGTTTCTGATCAGTTACCGCCTTTTTTCTCTTGATCGTTGCCCATTTGCTATGTCCTGACATAATAAAAACTGCTGATTTATTTATTCCCGAATCGCCCTGCCTATGATAATAGATTTATTTTCTTTAAATAAAATCAAATCCAACTGCATTTGTGCAAGTTACTAACAAGAAAAAACAATGACAAACGTGATGATTGCCTATCAGGGGGAACCAGGAGCATACAGTGAAATCGCCGCGCTCAGGATAGGAGAGCCAGAACCCTTTGAATCCTTTGAAGAGGTTTTTGCTGCCGTTGAAAACCGTAAGGTCACTTATGCAGTCATCCCGATCGAAAATTCACTTGGAGGAAGTATTCATCAAAACTACGATTTGCTGCTCCAGCATCCAGTTACTATTGTAGCCGAAACCTTTGTCAAGGTTGAACACTGTCTGCTCGGAATCCATGGGTCATCAATAGAAACTGCTATAAAAGTACTCTCGCACCCCCAGGCATTGGCCCAGTGCAGGAATTTTTTTGCGACTCATAAAGGACTCAAAGCCGAAGCTGCTTATGACACTGCCGGCAGTGCAAAAATAATCGCTGAAGAACAAGATCCATCAAAACTTGCCATAGCATCAAAAAGGGCAGGCGAGCTTTATGGACTTGAAATCCTTCGGGAAAACCTTGCCGATGAAGAGTGGAACATTACCCGGTTTTTCTGCATCACTCATGCCGAAAATCCAAAGCCACTGGAACTTCAAAAGCTTACAGGAAAGCTGGATACCTCGCAGCACAAAACCTCCATTGCTTTTGCTCTCCCCAATGAACAAGGATCGCTTTTCAATGCAATGGCCACCTTTGCCATGCGTCATATCGACCTGACAAAAATAGAGTCGAGGCCCTTCAGGAAAAAAGCGTTCGAATACCTTTTTTATGTGGATTTTATCGGGCACCAGAAAGACCCGAATATTCTCAATGCTCTCAACCATCTCAGAGAATTCGCCACAATGGTCAATGTACTTGGAAGTTACGGGGTGGTCGCAGAATGAACAAAAGACAACTTGACTTTTTCCCGCTTGTCAGCAAGGAGATAAACACAGAGACTCCACAGATCAATCCTGAAAAGCCCGCCCTCTTTCTGATTGATGGCATGGCCATGGTCTACCGGGCCTTTTTCGCCCTGCAACGGGCCGGCATGACCAGTCAGGAGGGAATGCCAACCGGCGCAATCTACGGCTTTGCGACCGCGTTGCTTAAAATCTTTGAAACTTACAAACCACATTACCTCGCTGCGGTCTTTGACAGCAAGGAAAAAACATTCCGACACGATCTTTACCCCTTATACAAAGCCAATCGGCCGGCACCACCTGAAGATCTCATCATACAGCTTGACGCCATCTTCGAAATGCTTGACGCCTTCAATATTCCGCTCATCAAAACAGCCGGATATGAGGCCGACGACCTGATCGGTACAACCGCCAGAAAATTTGAACCGTCATGCCAGGTTTACATTGTCACCCCGGACAAAGATCTTGCCCAACTGGTTCACGATGGAGTTAAAATCCTGAAACCCGCCAAAAACCAGAATGAGCTTGAATTGCTCGGCAAAAAAGAGATTATTGAACAATTCGGAGTTCCTCCTGAACTCTTTACCCAGTTTTTGACACTCTGCGGTGATGTATCCGACAATATTCCCGGAGCAAAAGGTATCGGCCCCAAAACGGCCTCCGCCCTGCTTGGCAAATACCACTCCCTGAAAAATATCTATACCCATCTCGACCATATCTCTCCGAAAACCCGGCAGAGCCTGGAAGAATTTCAACCCCGGCTTGATCTGATAACACAATTGGTCACCATACGCACTGACCTGCAGATCGACTTTTCCCTGCAAGAGCTTGCCTGCGGATTGCCAGACCGGACAAAACTGGTGCCTCTGCTGCAGAAGCTCGGTCTTAAAACCATTGTATCCAGAGTGCCGGCTATTTTTGAGGCACTTTTGCAGAATCCTTCAGAAGAGACTCTGCCTCATAAATCCCCGACAGGTTCCCCTGAGGAGACGCACTCCACTCTCCTGTCACCGCAAGCTGGCACAGAGTATACTCGCATCCATACGACTGAAAAACTGCAAAAGCTTGTCGAGTCACTGCAGGAAGCATCGCGTATCGCCGTTGATACCGAAACAACCAGCCTTGATACTTTTGAAGCCGAACTGGCAGGTATCTCAATATCCGTTGAAGCCGGAAAGGCCAGTTTTATCTCTTTTGCTCCAGGCGCCGTTGACCTGAAGTATGGACTTGATATCCTCAGACCTCTGCTTGAACAGGCATCACTGCCAAAAACCGGCCAGAACCTTAAATACGACATTCTCGTCCTGAAAAAATATGGCATCGATCTTTCGCCAGTTGGATTCGACTCCATGATTGCCAGCTATGTGCTCAACCCCGAAGAAAGACACAATCTTGATGATCTTGCAGCCAACCATTTAGGCTACCGTACCACCACTTATGATGAACTGGCAGGGTCAGGAAAACCGAAACTGCACATTTTCGAAGTTGATCCAAAAAAGCTTTCGGACTATGCCTGCCAGGATGCCGATCTTGCCCTCCAGCTCGAAACGACATTCCGAAAAAAACTTGACGGCGAAATAGAGCTGCTCTGGCTGTGCGAACATATTGAATTTCCGCTGGTCAGCGTCCTGGCTGCGATGGAGTACGCAGGAGTCTCTATCGACACCGAGCATCTGGCAAAGACCTCCGACACGGTCAATCAACAACTCAAGCTCTTAACAGAACAGATTTATGCGGCGGCAGGCTCTTCTTTCAACATCGATTCCCCGAAGCAGCTTTCAAACATTCTCTTCAACGTTTTAAAGCTGCCGACTAAAAAAACAACAAAAACAGGATTCTCCACTAATGTTGAGGTACTGGAAGAGCTTGCGCCCCTTCATCCGGTTGCCAGCACCCTGCTCGAATACAGAACGCTACAGAAACTCAAAAACACCTATATAGACGCATTGCCTCAAATGGTCAAACCGACAACCGGAAAACTGCATACCTCTTTCAATCAGCACATAACAGCAACAGGCAGGCTCTCCTCCTCCAATCCAAACCTGCAAAATATTCCCATACGCACCTCTCTCGGCAAAGAGATACGCAGGGCATTCATACCGTCATCACCCGACAACTGGCTTCTTTCCGCTGATTACTCCCAGATCGAGCTGAGAATTGCCGCAGAAATCTCCGGAGACCCGCAGCTCATCGAAGCATTCCGCAACCGAGAAGACATCCACACCGCAACAGCAAAAGTAATCTTCGGCACCGATGAAATTACCGGTGATATGCGGCGAAAAGCAAAAGAGGTAAATTTCGGGGTACTTTACGGCATTATGCCTTTTGGGCTCTCAAAGAGGCTCAACATCTCCCGATCAGAGGCGGCAACTATTATCGATACGTACAAATCGAAATATCCGGGTCTTTTTATTGCTCTGCAGAACATTATTGACGTCGGCAGAAAAAATGGATATGTCTCCACCCTTCTTGGACGACGCCGTTACATTGCCGACCTCAACAGCCGGAACACCAACCTGCAAAAAGCGGCCGAACGGGCGGCCATGAATACCCCCATCCAGGGTACGGCCGCCGACATCATCAAATGCGCCATGAACCTCTGCAGCCAGCGCATGAAAAAGAACGTCATGAAATCCGTCATGCTACTGCAGGTCCACGACGAACTGCTCTTCGAAACCACTGAGGATGAAAAAGAACCGCTGTCTATGATGATTGAACAGGCAATGATTGATGCAGCGATCACTTGTGGACTTAAAAATGTACCTGTCGAGGTCGATACCGGTATTGGAAAAAACTGGCTGGAAGCCCACTAAACATTGACTTATAGGAAAATTTTCCCTATATTTTAGTATAGGTGAATCAAGATCGTTCAGACAAAACAACCAAGATACCGTATGACCTCTACAAATCGGTTTGTGATTCTGTCTGAATTTGGCTCGAAATTTTTGGCCTTTCTGTATCTAAGCCTCTCAAAAGGTTTATTTGCTTTTTTTCTGACGCTGCACTTCTCTTTATCATGCACTCCCGCTATGCTTCTGGCTGAAGAAAAACAGACTGGCGAGACAAAAAAAGCCGAACAAGCAAAAACTGCTGAAAGACTTCTGGCAAGTACTGAACAGATCATTGAACAAATGATTATGAAAATAGACTTCCAGAAGGACAATGCAACTGAATCGACCGAACTCGCTGAGAACCCCAATCCAACATCTTTTTTTTCAAGCATACCAAATATTAAACCTGTCAGTGGTTCAATTACCAGCGCATTCGGCGTCCGGGTACATCCGGTCTACAATATCTCTCTTTTTCACTCAGGCATTGATATCTCTGCTTCCGAAGGAACCAGGGTACAGACAACAGGTGATGGAATTGTTGCTTTTTCAGGATATGACAAAGGTTACGGACAAAAAATAACCATCAATCACGGATACGGCTATAAAACCATTTATGCACATCTGTCAAAATCTCTGGTACGACAGGGTCAGAAAGTCAAGCGGGGCGACATCATTGCACTTTCAGGAAACACCGGCGTATCGACAGGACCGCATCTACACTATGAAGTACAGAAGGATAACATAAAAGTCAACCCGACAGCTTATTTCTTTGATGAAACAAATCCGGACAAGTTCATCACAACACAAAAGACTGAACCCGATGGACGAGACAATAACTCTTAAACTGAACAACACTTAGTATGTACTGGAATTTAGACCTTGCACGTTATATAGCTGATGCTCCATGGCCTGTAACAAAAGATGAACTGATCAATTACGCAAACAGAACCGGAGCTCCTCAGCAGGTTATTGAAAACCTTGTTGATCTTCCCGACAGCGATGAAATGTATGAAAGTTTGGATGAAATATGGCCAGACTACCCTACTGACGAAGACTTTGGCTATGGAGATGAAGAACCATTGACATAGAAGCGAACAAAACGGAATTCATGTTTGGCAAAAGCGCTCACTTTTATAGCCCTTATACTTCTTTTTGCCCTTTCTGTTCATGGTCAACCTGACAGCAGAAGTGAAAAGAGTACTCCATCGCCACCCTATGTAGCCAAAATCAATTTCAGGGGCAATACATCGATTAGCGAGGAGGAACTTCGCCTGATCATAAGTACCTCGGAAAAAAGATCTTTTTTAGGACTCGGCCTTTTTGGCGGCGCTCAAAAGCCGTTCAATTCTGAAGAGTTTGCAAAAGATATCTTTCTGATCAAAAAGCTCTATACTTATAAGGGATTTTTTTTTACCGATGTGGACACCACCATTGTCCGAAAAAAAAACGGCAAAAAAGTTAACCTGAACATCCTGATTCATGAACATGAACCATCCAAAGTTGATGCACTTCATTATGAAGGGCTTGAACGTATTCCCTCAGAACTGAAAACAACGTATCTCAGCCAGCAACGCCTGAAGTTAAATGATGTTTTTTCTGTTGAACGACTTATAGAAGAACGTGATCGTACTATCTCTTTTTTCAGGGAGTATGGTTTCACCTTTTTTCACGAAGACAGTATCCGCATAAAGGTTGATACCGTTGGAACTCATGCTGGAATCCTTTTCAGACTCAGCCTTCCGGAAAGGCTGAAATACGGCCCGGTCAATGCTATCGTTCATAACCAGCAGAAAAACGATCCCGCTCAAAAAGAAAAGAATTTTTTTCAGGAGAACATCCATGGCAGGATTCTTGGAAAAGAGAAAATCTCCCCTGAACTGATCACCTCTGCCATCGAATTCCGCCCAGGTAACTTTACCCGACAGAGCCTTGAACAACGCACCTTGCAGAATCTCGGTGCAACCAATGTTTTTTCATCCATTTACATTACCCCGGATTCGGTACGCTCTGGCGAACTCTACACAACAATCAATCTTGAAACAGCACCAAAACACCAGATAGAACCTAAAATACTGGTTGATAACCGTTACGGCCCCCTTTTTTTCGGCACATCTCTTGCATACGAAAACAAAAACCTTTTTGGTGGAGGCGAACAGTTCCGTACATCAACCGAATACGGTACCCAGGCCAGTTCCAACAGCAAGTTGCTGACAAACCTTAATCCAGACCAATACAGCAAGATAATTCCTTACGAATTCAGCCTGAAGAGCACAATGGTCATGCCGGTTCTCAAAAAAACCGGCAACTTCTATTCGACAACACTTGAATACGCAACAACAAAACAGCCCGTGCTGCTTTCAAGCAGAAGCGGATTGATACGAGGAACCTACAACGCCCGCCTGAATCCTTCATCACGCCTGAATTTTGACTTTTTTGAAATCGAGTGGGTCAAAAAAGACTCTCTCAGAGGATTCAAACAACTCTTTAAAACCGATCTTGCCAATAATATCGGCATTGACCCTTCCAATGAAGCGGCGGTCAACGCAGGAATTGACAGTCTGATTAACACCCATGTCAACCAGACATTCCGGCTTCGCTTCAACTCTACAAACCGACGGAGCATTCTTCCCGAAAAGACAATATGGAACGTCGATCTTCTTCTTGAAGAATCCGGAAGCCTTGCCTGGCTGATAGATAACTATATTGACACAAAACATTACAGCGGGTTCACCGATAAAGATCCCCAGATATTCGGCATAACCTATTCTCAGTATGTAAAATTTGAAAGCGGTTTGGGCTTTGCAAAAAATTTGTCAACAAAAAGCCAGCTTGCCGGAAAAGGGCGAATAGGATGGATGGTGCCTTATGGCAAAGCGGATGCAACACCAGAAGAACGCCGTTTCTATGCTGGAGGAGCAAACGACATGCGGGGCTGGCTTTTCAATACCCTCGGGCCAGGCAGCAGTGCGAGCGAGGCCGCAGCTAATTTCGGTGCTGACATCAAGCTTGAACTCAGCCTGGAATACCGTCTGAAATTTTTCAGATTCCTCAACCAGTCTTCAGGAATAACGTTCTTTACTGATATCGGAAACATCTGGGACCGAACGGGACCATACGCGTTGAACCTTGATTCCCTGACAAAAGATTTCGCCTGGGACTCAGGGGTTGGCCTGAGAATCGGCTCACCTATCGGCCCGTTCCGTTTTGATTTTGCCTATAAACTCCATGATCCGACTGAAGCGAAACCCTGGCGTCTCTCAACCTTGAACATTGGTAAATGCACCTTCAATTTTGGAATTGGTGAAGCTTTTTAATTATTTGCCCAAGTTATTTTTTTCACGATTAAGGACTTATTCCCATGCCAGCACCATCCACACTTCTCGCACCTTCCATTCTTTCAGCAGACTTCACCCGACTTGAACACTCGATTGCGATTGCCACAAAAGCAGGCGCAGACTGGATGCACTGCGATATCATGGACGGTAACTTTGTCCCCAACATCACCTTCGGACCACTCATTGTACAGGCTATTGCGGCTTGCACGCCGATGATTATCGACACCCATCTGATGATTGCCGATCCAGACCGCTTCATTGAAGATTTTGTCAAAGCCGGTTCTCACCAAGTTACCGTGCATCAGGAAGCCTGCCCGCACCTCCATCGCACCGTTCAGTTCATTAAAAGCCTTGGCGTAAAAGCTGGCGTTTCTATCAATCCGGGCACTTCGCTCTCAACACTTGATTCCATTCTGCCGGATCTCGACCTTGTCCTGCTGATGTCGGTCAATCCCGGATTCGGGGGGCAGAAGTTCATACCATCATCAATTGGAAAAATCAGGCAGCTTCATGAAATGCGCTTGGAGGCAAATCCTCAGATGGTCATCGCCATTGACGGTGGAATAACAGAAGAAAATGCCCAGGAAGTGGTTTCGGCTGGAGCCGATGCGCTGATTGCCGGCACGGCATTCTTCAAGTCGGCCGATCCGGCACGCACTGCGACTAACATCAGGGCTATGACCAGATAATTTCGCGAAGCTCGGAGCTGATATGCAGTCCCTCTCCTATCAAGACGGCATCAAACGATGCCGTCTCGACAAGGGCGATATCAGCAGAAGTTTTCAGGCCGCTTTCGGCTACTGCAATAACCCCGGAAGGAATAGAGGAACGCAGCATTACAGAGGTCTGCAGATCGACTGAAAAGTCCTTTAAATTGCGGTTGTTGACCCCGATTATTCCGGCACCCTTTTCAAGGGCGACATCCAGCTCTGAGCGGTCATGTACTTCAACAAGGACATGCAGACCGATAGCGGAAGAGAGCTGCAGATAGTCGCCAAGTTGCACAGGATCAAGTGCCGCCACAATCAGCAGAATGGCATCAGCGCCAATCAGCCGTGACTCAAAGATCTGTGATTCATCAATAATAAAATCCTTGCGCAATACTGGCAAGGGAAACAAGCGGCTCACCTGTTGAAGATAGTCGATGGAGCCCTGAAAAAACAGGCGATCAGTAAGCACCGAATAGGCCGCAGCGCCAAGCTCCCCATAATGACGGGCCATCACGACAGGATCAAAATCCTGTACAATAAGACCGCGCGAAGGAGATGCTTTTTTGATTTCGGCAATAAGCTTCAACCCCCGACCCGTACGCTTTAGGGCACCGGTAAAATCACGGGTAGGATCCAGAGAGCCCTGCAGCTCCAAATAACGCTCAGCAGGCTTCTCCTTTCCAAGCTCCACGATTTCACGCTTTTTCTCCTCTAATATCCGGGTAAGATAGGTCATGGACAGATCAGTCAGCGGAGGCCAGTTCGCGTAGCTCATCTTCGAGTTCAACAATCTGGAGGATGTTGTCAAGGAACCAGGGATCGATACCAGTCGACTGATGCAGCTCATCGATGGTTGCGCCAGCCTGGAAAGCGTAACGAAGATAAAACATACGGTCAGCTTTGGGTATCCTGATTTTTTCAAGAATATCCTCTTTGGCAAACTTCTTTTGCTGCGGAGTCATATCAAGCACATTCATGACATCCTTGCCGTCAGAGCCAAGCCCCGCACGGCCGATTTCAAGCCCACGGAGTGACTTCTGCAACGCCTCCCTGAAGTTTCTTCCGAAAGCCATAACTTCACCAACGGACTTCATCTGGACACCAAGACGGGCATCAACATTCTTGAACTTTTCAAAATCCCAGCGAGGAATCTTGACCACACAATAATCAATAGCCGGCTCGAAACTTGCCGGAGTGGTTTTTGTAATATCATTGAGAATCTCATCAAGCCTGTAACCTACCGCCAGTTTGGCTGCCACCTTGGCAATAGGAAAGCCGGTTGCCTTTGATGCCAGCGCTGAACTGCGCGACACACGGGGATTCATCTCAATCACAACGATACGGCCGTTCACCGGATTAATGGCAAACTGAATATTGCTGCCACCGGTCTCGACGCCGATCTCCCGAATAATTCTGATTGAGGCATCCCTGAGCTCCTGATATTGACGGTCCGTAAGCGTCTGAGCCGGTGCCACAGTAATGCTGTCTCCGGTATGCACCCCCATCGGATCAACGTTCTCAATAGAGCAGACAATAATTACATTATCAGCCAGGTCACGGATAACCTCAAGCTCAAATTCTTTCCAGCCGATCAAACACTCCTCAACCAGCACTTCACTGATAGGACTTTCAGTAAGCCCTCTGCGCACCGCTTCATAATAGTCTGCTTTTGTTTCGGCAAAACCGCCGCCGGTGCCACCAAGAGTAAACGAAGGGCGAATAACAATCGGAAGACCGATCTCGTCAAGTGCCTCTCTTGCCTCTTTTTCGTTGCGGACAAAAACACCTTTCGCCATTTCAAGGCCAATTTTCTTCATCGCATCGCTGAAAAATTCACGATTTTCAGCTTTTCTGATGGCACGAAGCTTGGCGCCAATAAGTTCAACTCCGTTGCGCTCAAGAATACCTGACTCAGCCAGACTGACCGCAATGTTCAGAGCCGTCTGACCGCCCATCGTCGGCAAAAGGGCATCGGGTTTTTCACGTTCAATAATTTTCTGCACATATTCCGGCGTAATCGGTTCGATATAGGTCGCATCAGCAAACTCTATATCAGTCATAATAGTCGCAGGATTACTGTTGACCAGCACCACACGGTAACCATCCTCCTTGAGAGCACGGCACGCCTGGGTACCGGAATAATCAAATTCACAGGCCTGACCGATCACTATCGGACCAGCACCAATAACTAAAATCGACTTGATATCTTCCCGCTTTGGCACGTTTTTTCGGGTTTAATACTTGGTAAGCTTTAAGACAGGTAATGTACAAAATATTTCCCGAGTTTTGTTCCCCATGCGGAGGCAAACTACTCGACAACACGGATAGGCTCCTGATGAAACCCTCCAGACTCCCTTCTCAACCATGCGGTCACCTCCTTTGGTTGCCCATTCATCAAGGCAATGATCAGCAACGTATGACCCGAGTGGGCGAAATCCACATCATGAAGTGAAGGAATGGCCGGAGAATTGATGTGGGAATGATAAGATCCAATAATATCATACCCATATCGTGCCGCTTCCCGCTCTACCTCAAGATACTCCTGATGGGTAATCTCAAAACCCTGCTCTTTGCCAAAATAGAGGCTGTTCCTGCAGGGGGCCACCTCATAGACAATGTTTTCTATATTTCCTCTATGATCATTCTCCCGTATTCCGACAAGCAGCCCGCAACATTCATAAGGCAACTCCCGAAAAGCCTGCTCCTGAATAATTTCAAATTTACGCCGGAAAAGTTTCATAGTACAAGTCCCCTGGCCCCAATGTCGGTACGGTGATATGCGCCGTCAAAACTGATCTTTTCAACGATATCATAAGCACGGCCAATGCTCTCTCTGAGGGTTTCGCCAAGTGCGGTTACCGAAAAAACCCTTCCGCCCGCTGTAACAAGCTGCCCGCCTTCGCTCGCCGTACCAGCATGAAAGACCATGCAATCCTCCATTTCAGCAATATCACCTGCAAAAGTAATCCTCTTGCCGGTTTCATAATGATCGGGATACCCCCCCGAAGCGATAACAACCGTTGCAGCCGATTTCCGGTGCATCTCGAACGGTACCTCATCAAGCGTTCCATCAACACTTGCCTGAAGAGCTGTCATAAAGTCACTTTTTAACAAGGGAAGCACCACCTGGGTTTCAGGATCGCCCAGACGAGCGTTGTACTCAACAACAAAAGGCTCTCCCCGGTCAATCATCAGTCCGACATATAAAAAACCGGTGTAAGGAAAACCCTCTTCAGCCATACCATTGAGGGTCGGCCTGATAATTCGCTCCTCAACCTTCAGCATAACCTCTGGAGTCACTATCGGGGCAGGGGCATAAGCTCCCATGCCGCCAGTATTTTTGCCGGTATCTCCGTCACCGATACGCTTGTGATCCTGGGCTGGCAAAAAAAGGCGATAGTGGATACCATCAGTCAAAGCAAAGACACTCGCTTCCTGACCCTGGAGGAACTCCTCGATAACCACCTCATTTCCGGCATCTCCAAAGATGCGATCTTCAAACAGATCCTTGATTGCCCTGAGCGCCTCCTCTTTCCCGGAGGCAATAAAAACTCCTTTTCCCGCACAAAGACCGCTTGCCTTGATCACCAGAGGGTACAAGGTCTCAGGGGAATCGATAAAGCTGCTGGCTGCATGGGCATTTCGAAATACATGGTAGCCAGCCGTTGGAATAGCGTGACGCCGCATGAACTCTTTTGAAAACACCTTGCTTGACTCAAGACGGGCTGCCGCCTGCACAGGACCAACAACCGGCTTCTGTGCATCACGGAAAAGATCCACAATACCCAGTTCAAGCGGGGATTCAGAACCGACAACAGTCAGATCAATACCATTATCAACAGCAAACCGGAGCAGATCATCCAGCGCTGTTGCTTTCAAGGGCACATTACGAACCTTTCCGCCCATCAGGGCTGTTCCACCGTTCCCTGGCGCAACAAAAACACTCTGCACACGTTCACTTTGTGCCACAGCCCAGCAGAGGGCATGTTCACGGGCACCACTTCCTATAATCAAAACATTCATAGCGTTTACTGTGGGCACTGGCTGTATTTCATCATCTGGTTTATCTGACATGGTTTGTTAAATTGTCTGTAGACTTTTTAACAAACAGCAGTTCTATATAAGGCACTCATCCTAAAATAAACAATAAAAAAATAATAATTCGTGTAGACTCACGACCCTCGATTGTCAATTATTCCTGACCACTATGCCACTCTCCCCGGTACTTTCCCGGTATATACTTCCCCTGGCACTGAAGCTTCTCTATGCAAGCCTCAGAATATCAATCACCCCAGCACCTCTGCCATTCTCAGACAAAGGAGCCATCATTGCGTTCTGGCATGGAAAAATGATCGCAGGCTGGCTTCTTGCCAAAACCCTCTCTTCCTCAAAAAAAATTACTGCTGTTGTCAGTCTTTCTGAAGACGGACGTACTCTTGCCGACACCCTTGAGCGACTTGGTTATTCACTGATCCGCGGCTCAAGCTCAAAGGGAGGCAATGAGGTTAAACAAACCATGCAGGAAGCCCTTCAGAAAGGGGATATTGTCGTCCTTACACCAGACGGACCCCGAGGACCAGTCAACCAGTTCAAATACGGCACCTTGCGGCTCGCTTCAGAAAACCACTACCCGATTTTTTTTGCAGAGATAAGCTATGCCAAAAGATGGAGGCTAAAAAGCTGGGACAGGTTTGAAATTCCAAAACCCTTCAGCAAAACCTCAGTCAAGCTCCATCTTCTTGTTCTTCCTGCGTTCAACAGCGATACAGAGCTGCAAAACTATACAAAAATACTTTCAGACCGTCTCAGCCATGCATAATCCATTCTCCATACTCCTCAGGCCTGTCGCGCTGCTCTATCGCTCTATAGTGCAGTTACGCAACAAACTTTTTGACAAACAGTTTTTCAAATCATGGAAATCCCCCATTCCTGTTGTCTCAATCGGAAATCTTTCTGCAGGCGGCACAGGGAAAACTCCTCTCGTTGACTGGATTGTCAAGTATTATCTCTCGATCGGCAGCAAGCCTGCTATTGTGTCGCGGGGGTACCTGAGGGAGTCAAAAGGCGTACAGCTTGTATCCGACGGTCAAAGGATTCTGCTCAGCAGCAAAGAGGCTGGCGACGAAACGGCGATGCTTGCCTGGAACAACCCCGATGCCATTGTCATTGTCGCAAAAAAAAGAGAGGATGCTGTAACGTATATCGCCAAACACTTTGCCCAAAGAGCCCCCTCGGTTATCATCCTTGACGACGCATTCCAGCATCGCCAAATTGACAGGGCGCTCAATATCGCCATCATCAATGCCGAAGAACCATTTCTCAAGGCAAAAATGCTCCCCGAAGGACGCCTGAGAGAACCGCTTAAAAATCTCTCAAGAGCTGATCTGATCGTGCTGAACAAAATCACTGATCAGGGAAAAGCTGATGCGATCATGAAAGAACTTGAAAATAAGGGCAAACCGATTGTCAAAGCCCGACTTAAAATCGGAGAGCTGATCTGTTTTTCAGGCGAAGCCAGCACTTCAGATGAGCCATATTTGGCGAAAAACCTCAATGTCCTTGCCTTTGCAGGTATAGCCAATCCGGAAAGCTTTGTGGAAAGCCTCACAAAAGAGGGAATAAATGTTGCCGCGCACCGCTTTCTTCACGACCATGAGCCTTATAGTGTAAAAAAGCTGCGAGCTATACGTCGTGAAGCTGAAAAAAAAGGACTAAGCCTCATGACCACAGAAAAAGACTACTTCCGCATGCTCGGACACCCGGAACTTATCCGTATCCTTGCCACAATGCCCTGTTACTACCTGAAAATCGAAACTGACGTCTTTGAAGGCAATGAAACCATGCAATCCATGCTGAAAGCCGTTATTGGCAAATAACCAGCGGGGAGCTGACAGGGAACCATTATTCTCCCGTACAACCGCCAGTGGTTCTTCTTACTCCTTCACAATGCTGGAGATTGCCTTGAAGGACTCTCCCTCAGCCACTCGCAAAAGCTCAAAAAGAGCCATTTCGGTACTGGTCAAAGAAGCGCCCGCTTTTTCAATACAACGAATCCCGAGAAGCTTGTTTTCTTCGGTTCTCGATGAAACACAATCCGTTACCAGATGAACATTGTAACCAAACTCGATAAGCTCAACGGCTGTCTGGTAGACACAGACATGGGTTTCCATACCTGCGACAAGAATATCGTTACGGTTGAATGAGCGAAGACGCTTCATGAACTCATGGGTTCCACAACAACTGAACGAAATTTTTTCAACAGGAAGAGTTCCGGGCAGCAGCTCCTTCAGAGAATCAACCGTACGACCAAGACCTTTCGGATACTGTTCGGTCAAAAGAACCGGCACATCAAGAATTGTCGAGGCTCTGAGTAACTTTTTTATATTTCTTTCCAGGGCATCCGGCTGAAAAACAGTCCGGGCCAGCCTGCCCTGCACATCAATAATCAGGAGAAGTGTTTCTTTGGGGGTAATCATAGCAAGAGCTTGTTCAATGAAAAAAATCAGACCAGAAATACTTCATTGTAATACAGAAAGAAAAAAAATAAATTAACGCAAGCGCTAAAATAACTTTTATTTCTTAAGAGAATGACTCGAGAAATCATTAACAGCAAGATAAAACGAGTCGGCGTTCTTCTTTCAGGATGCGGCTTTCTTGATGGTTCTGAAATTCATGAAGCAGTGCTCACTTTGCTTGCTCTTGACAAAGCTGGCGCAAGAGCGTTCTGCCTTGCACCAGACATGGAGCAGCACCATGTCGTCAATCATTATACTGGCAAAGAGATGCAAGGGGAGTCCCGCAACGTCCTTGTTGAATCGGCACGTATTGCAAGGGGGGCCATCACCGATCTCCGCGAGATCGACACCCTTGTTCTTGACGCCCTTATCCTGCCGGGAGGTTACGGCGCTGCGAAAAACCTCAGCACTTATGCTTTCAAGGGTGCTTCATGCGACATCCATGCAGATGTTGCCGCTGCAATACACTCATTCTACACAGCCGGAAAGCCACTGGGTTTTATCTGTATCGCACCAACAATAGCGGCAAAAGTACTGGGCAAAGAACATCTCGAACTGACGATTGGCAACGACCCGGAAAGTGCAGCAAACATTGAGGCAATGGGCGCACGCCATGTCAACTGCCCGGTCTGGAACACCCATATCAGCAAAGAGAGGAAAGTGGTCAGTACACCTGCCTATATGATGGAAACGTCAATAGGTGAAGTCGCAAAAGGTATTGAGAAACTTGTCGGTGAGCTGCTCAGCCTACTCTGACCTCCGGTTTTTTTCAAAGGGAATACCTGCATCACGGGGAGCTGATGCCCTGCCGACAAACCCGGCAAGCACCACGAGCGTTATAACGTAGGGCATTGACTGAACCAACTGCGAAGGAATCCAGCCAGTCTGAAACCAGATTTCCATGGATTCAGTAGTGGCAAACAACAAACTTGCAAAGGCCGCGCCAGCGGGAGTCCATTTGCCGATAATCATGGCGGCAAGTGCAATATATCCCCGGCCTGCCGACATATTATCGGTGAAGGTGTGTTGCTGAAAAACAAGAAACGCCCCTGCAAGAGCAGCAAGTGCGCCGGAGACCAGCACGCCGGAATAACGCATGTGATCAACATTGATTCCTGCACTGTCAGCCGTTGCAGCACTTTCGCCAGTTGCACGCAGCCTCAGCCCGTAAGGTGTCCTGAAAAGAATCAGTTGACCAGCAACAACAGAAACAACCGCCGCAAGAAAAAGCGGATCAATAAAAAGAGAGGTAACCTCAATACCGGCAATCCGCTCAGAATTCATCGAACTTCCAAAGAGAAGAGTAAGCCCGAAACGAGTCGCACCCATAACAAGAATATTGATGGCGATACCAGCGACAATCTGGTCAGCCTTCAGAGTAACCGTAATAAAGGCAAAAAGCAACGCTACACCCAGACCACAGAGAAGAGCCAGAAAAATCCCCACCAGGGCAGAACCTGTTCGATACTGGCCAAAAGCTGCACCGAATGCACCGACAAGCATCATGCCTTCAAGAGCAAGATTGACTACCCCGCCACGTTCCGAGAATGTTGCCCCGACAGAGGTCAGGATGTATGGCACAGCAAGACGAGCAATTTGCAGAAGAATAACAAGCGGTTCAATCCCCATAATAAATAAGAATGAATATCCTTTCCGGTAGTTTTTCCATGCGTTTTTTTGTAAATTTCAATTCTATTAAAAAATAGTCAACTTCACCTGTTTTATCACCATCTGCTCAAGTTTTTTTGGGTGAAACAAACAATAATTACTCCTGAAAATCATGCCAAAATCTGAGATTACCAACAAAACGGCTGCCAGTAAACAATACATTTACAGTTTTTCAGGCGGCTCTTCTGAAGGTGATGCGTCCATGAAAAACCTGCTTGGAGGAAAAGGCGCTAACCTTGCTGAAATGGCCAACATAGGATTACCGGTTCCTCCGGGATTCACCATTTCAACCGAAGTTTGTACGTACTATTACGACAACCAGAAAAACTATCCAAAAAATCTTTTCGAAAGGGACATCCCCGATGCACTCAGCAAAATTGAAGAGACATTAGGCAAAAAATTCGGTGATCCCGAAAACCCGCTGCTGGTCTCAGTACGCTCAGGTGCAAGGGCATCAATGCCCGGCATGATGGACACCATTCTCAACCTCGGCTTGAATGCCGCCACCGTTGACGGACTGGCAAGAAAATCAGGAAACCCCCGTTTTGCATGGGACTGCTACCGCCGCTTCGTACAGATGTACGGTGACGTGGTGCTTGATCTCAAACCTACCGACAAAAAGCAGATTGACCCCTTCGAAAAAATTCTTGAAGCCAAAAAAGAAGAACTCGGTATAGAGCTCGACACTGAATTCACGGTCGAAGATCTCCAGGATATTGTTGGAAAATACAAAGCCGCCATTCTTGAAAAAACCGGCAAAACATTCCCTGAAGATCCGCACGAACAGCTTATTGGAGCCATCGGCGCCGTCTTCAACAGTTGGAACAACGAACGAGCCATCGTGTACCGCAAACTGAACCATATTCCCGGCTACTGGGGCACCGCCTGCAACGTGCAGGCCATGGTCTTCGGTAACATGGGCGAAGATTGCGGCACAGGCGTCGCCTTCACCCGCGATGCAGCCACCGGCGAAAACATCTTCTACGGTGAGTTTCTCATGAATGCACAGGGAGAGGACGTTGTGGCCGGCACAAGAACCCCGCTGAAAATTGAACAACTCAAGGCAGATAACCCCGGTATTTACGACCAGCTCGAAGAGATCCGTTCCATTCTCGAACACCACTACCACGACATGATGGACATTGAGTTCACCATCGAGAACAACAAGCTCTTCATGCTCCAGTGCAGGGTTGGCAAAAGAACCGGTATGGCTGCGGTGAAAATCGCCGTTGACATGTTCAATGAGAAGCTGATCGACGAAAAAGAGGCGCTCATGCGCATTGAACCCGAACAACTCAACCAGTTGCTCCGGCCTGTCTTTGACATGAAAGAGAAACAGGCAGCAGTTGCCGGCGGAAGACTCCTTGCAACAGGGCTAAATGCCGGTCCAGGAGCCGCAACCGGCAAAATTTACTTTAATGCCGTTGATGCCTACGAAGCCGGAAAGCGCGGCGAAGCGGTTATTCTTGTCCGTATCGAAACATCACCAGAAGATATCAAGGGCATGAACGCCTCTGAAGGTATTCTTACAGCACGTGGCGGTATGACCTCCCATGCCGCGCTGGTTGCCCGTCAGATGGGCAAGGTCTGCGTTGCAGGATGCGGAGCACTCAATATCGACTACCAGCGAGGTGAAATGCGCGTCGCCGGAAAAGATATCGTCCTTTTAGAAGGCGATTACATCTCCATCGACGGAAGCACCGGTGAAGTCATTGCCGGAAAAGTTCCGACCAAAAACTCTGAAATCATTGAAGTTCTGGTTGACAAAACCCTCAAGCCGGAAGATGCCGAGACCTGGCCTATCTACAAACAGCTTATGGAGTGGGCCGACAAGTACCGTAAACTTAATATCCGCACCAACGCCGACCAGCCGGACCAGGCAGAAATTGCCATCACTTTCGGCGCAGAAGGTATCGGCCTCTGCCGTACAGAACACATGTTCTTCGGTGGTGAGCGTATTGATGCAATGCGCGAAATGATTCTGGCCGATGATGTTGACGGACGTAAAATTGCCCTTGACAAGCTGATTCCATACCAGCGTGAAGACTTTTACGGTCTCTTTAAAGCAATGGGCTCCCGCCCGGTCACCATCAGGCTTCTTGATCCTCCACTGCATGAGTTCCTGCCGCACACCGACAGCGAAATCAAAGTTCTTGCCGTAAAAATGGGAAGATCCTTTGAAGAGGTAAAGGGACGCATTAACGATCTGCACGAATTCAATCCCATGCTTGGCCTTCGTGGCTGCCGGCTCGGCATCCTGCATCCCGAAATTACCGTCATGCAGGTAAGGGCAATTATCGAAGCTGCCTGCAAACTGAAAAAAGAGGGTCTTGAGGTTGTCCCTGAAATAATGGTTCCACTCATCAGTTCGGTCAAGGAGCTTGAAATCACCAGTGAAATCATCCACAAAACCGCACGCAGCGTCATTGCTGAACAGGGAACAGGAGTAAAATATCTGGTGGGCACCATGATTGAGGTACCACGCGCCGCGATTACCTCAGACCAGATTGCCACTGCTGCCGATTTCTTCAGCTACGGTACCAATGACCTGACTCAGATGGGACTTGGCATGAGCCGCGATGATTCCGGACAGTTTCTGCCAGTCTACCAGCAGCAGGAGATCTTTGCCCGCAATCCGTTTGAATCCCTTGATATTGAGGGTGTGGGCAGGCTGATGAGCATTTCCGCCAAAGAGGGACGTGCCGTCAAGCCTGAGCTTAAGCTGGGCATCTGCGGAGAACACGGCGGAGATCCTTCGACCGTTGAATTCTGCCACCAGTTAGGGCTGAACTATGTTTCATGCAGTCCGTACAGGGTGCCGATTGCCCGTCTTGCAGCAGCAAGAGCCGCACTGAAAGGCTGAGCCCGATACAAAATTTAGTCTCAATGAAGAAAGGCGGCCCACCGGGTCGCCTTTTTCATTAAGAGTTCTGTCGGATTGACAACAAAGTTTATTTCTGTGCCTCTATTTTCTTGAAAAACATGCATCCACCTTCTGCGACAACATCCTTGCCAAAACAGGTGCCTGCAACCGGATCGTTTTCCTTTGGGGTATAGCTTTGACAATCCTGACACTGTTTGCCTTTTTCAGCTTGCTTCTGATAAATAATTTCCATATTGAATTTTTGCTTCTCTGTTGAGTTATAATAATCAAGAAATAGTGTCCATCCCGTTTTTCATCAACCGGACGAATCCGCCAAATATAAAACAGAAACTTTTTTCGCAAAGTTTTTTTTCAAAAAAAGCAGCCATTACTGTGCTGTTCAGTTAAGCATTCTTATCAGGCAGGTTACCATGCACGAATATCAGGACAAGAGCAACACCACCTGCTAACGGCTTCGAAGCTAAAAGCTTATAGAAAATACACATGGAATTTAGTCATATCAACATCAGGGGAGCCAGGGTACACAACCTCAAAAACATCTCTCTCGATATCCCGCGCAACAAATTTGTTGTCATTACCGGCCTCTCCGGTTCGGGAAAATCCAGCCTTGCCTTTGACACCATTTATGCCGAAGGACAGCGCCGCTTTATGGAAACACTCTCACCTTATGCTCGACAATATATCGGCAGCATTGAACGCCCCGATGTGGACTTTATTGAGGGACTCTCACCGGTCATTTCCATTGACCAGAAAAGCACGAACCGCTCGCCCCGTTCAACGGTTGGCACCATTACAGAAATTCATGATTTTATCCGGCTGCTCTACGCCAAGGCTGGCAGACGCTACGACCCTGTAACCGGCGCCATGCTGCAGCAGCAAAGTGAAGAAAAGATCCTTGAAGCTCTTCTCTCTCTGCCGCATGGAACAAAAGTCCAGATACTCTCTCCTCTTGTAACAGGACGCAAAGGCCATTACCGCGAACTGTTCGAACGCCTGTTGCTCAAAGGATTTCTCCGGGTCCGTATTGACGGAAAATACCGGGAAATGGAAAAATCCATGCAGATTGAACGCTATAAAAGCCACTCCATTGAACTGGTTGTCGATCGCCTGATCATCGCTCCAGATTGCGAAGAACGGCTGAAACAAGCCATCAGCCTTGCCATCGGCATGTCTGAGCACAAATCATCAGTTATCTGCGATCCGCTTGAAAGTGAACTGAAAGATCTTACCTTCAGCACTCGCTATGCCTATTCAGACGGCTCCGTTCCGGTGGATACGCTCGCACCGAACCACTTCAGCTTCAACTCCCCTTATGGCGCCTGCCCTGAGTGCAACGGCCTCGGAGAGATCATGCAGCTTTCGGGTGAACTGATGCTCCCCGATCTCTCGCTCTCTCTTAACGAAGGCGGCCTCGATCCATTCGGAAAATCCGGAAAGCGGAACCTCTGGCAGGTCATCAGAGCAATCGCAAGAGAATTTAACTTCACCCTTGATACTCCTGTCGGAGATATACCGCAAGAGGCGATGAAAATTTTACTGGAAGGATCCGGAAGCCGCACCTTTAACGTCAGCTATACTTACTCCGGCCGCGACACACTTTACCCGCAACCCTTTCCAGGAGCGGTTCCTTATGTAGAAGAAATACGAAAAAATGCCAGTTCTTCCAAGATACGGGAGTGGACAGAAAGCTACATGATCCATCAGACCTGCCCAGCATGCAAAGGGGCGCGACTGCGCAAAGAGAGCCTGCTGGTCAAAATAAACGCGCTTAATATTGCCGAAGCAGAAGCGCTTCCCCTGCCGGAAGCCCTCACCTTTTTTACAGCTTTACCAGAAAAATTGACCTCAAAAGAGCGCCTTGTGGCCACACCCGTGCTGCATGAAATCGTCAAACGCCTGGAATTTCTTCTCAATGTAGGGCTTGGCTACCTTTCCCTTGACAGAAGCTCACAAACACTTTCCGGCGGTGAAGCACAGCGCATCAGACTCGCCTCGCAGCTTGGCTCGCAACTCAGTGGTGTTCTCTATGTTCTTGACGAACCCAGTATTGGGCTGCACCAGCGCGACAACCACAAACTCATTACCTCACTAAAACGCCTCAGAGACCTCGGCAACACGGTACTGGTTGTCGAGCACGACAAAGACACGATGCTTGAAGCCGACGAAATTATTGATCTTGGGCCGGGAGCAGGAGAATATGGCGGAGAAATTGTCGCTCAGGGAGCGGCCGCCCTTCTTGATCCCCATTCACTGACCGCAGAATACCTTTCTGGAACACGCCAGGTTTCTTTCAAGGGAGAGGAAAACAAAAAAACCGACGGACAGCACTTCCTGCGGCTCACCGGGTGCAAGGGCAACAACCTCAAAAACATTGCTATCACCATTCCTCTCCGATCGCTCGTCAGCATTACCGGCGTCAGCGGATCAGGAAAATCAACAATCATCAATGAAACCCTTTTCCCGATCCTTGCGCGCCACTTCTATCGCTCCAAGCTGCTCACCTATCCTTATGAGAGCATTGAAGGCATAAAGCAACTCGACAAGGTTGTCAACGTCGACCAGTCACCCATCGGCCGCACACCCCGCTCCAATCCGGCAACTTATACTGGCGCATTCACTTTTATCCGCGATTTTTTTACCCGGCTGCCCGAAGCGCAGATACGAGGTTATAAAGCCGGAAGATTCAGCTTCAACGTCAAAGGCGGACGATGCGAGGTCTGCCAGGGATCAGGGACAAGAAAAATTGAGATGAACTTTCTGCCCGACGTCTACGTACGATGCGAAAACTGCAAAGGAGAACGCTATAACCGCGAAACCCTGCTGGTCAAATACCGTGGAAAATCCATTGCCGATGTCCTTGAAATGACCATCTCCGAAGCTGCGGAATTCTTTGTCGACTTTCCCCGTATCTTGCGCATTCTCAACACCATGCAAAATGTCGGACTCGGCTACCTCAAGCTCGGCCAGCCATCACCGATGCTTTCGGGTGGCGAAGCACAGCGCATCAAGCTTTCTGCAGAACTGGCCAAAATACAGACCGGCAACACCCTTTACATTCTTGACGAACCAACCACCGGCCTCCACTTCCAGGATATCCAGCACCTGCTTGAAGTTCTCCGAAAACTCGTTGACAAAGGCAACAGCGTTATCATCATCGAACACAACCTCGATATAATAAAAAACAGCGACTGGATTATTGATATCGGGCCTGAAGGAGGCTACGAAGGGGGAGAGATTATTGCGGAAGGAACACCTGAACAGGTAGCACAAATGGAGCACTCCTATACCGGGAAATTTTTAAAAAAGGAGATGGGGATCGTATGACCCCATTGCCTGCCAACATGTCGCTCCTGCGGTGCTAAAAAAACAGTCCCGGAGTGACTGCATATTGGTGTGCGTTAGAGAAACTCCTCATAATAATCAAGATCCTTATGAAAGGTCTCCTCAAGAGCGCTGAGCGAGAAGAAAGCGGCTGTAATACAGAGGCCACCAACCAGCAATGCCCCCGATTCCATACCAAACATTCCCCGGAAAAACTGGAAAAGCATGGTAATCGGCACCACCATACCCCGAACAAGATTGGGCACCGTCGTGGCAACCGTTGCGCGAAGGTTGGTGCCAAACTGTTCCGCCGCGACGGTGACAAAAATAGCCCAGTACCCGGCGGCAAAACCAAGAAAAGCGCAGACCAGATAAAAGAATTGCGGAGTCTGATGCCCCTGCAGAAAATAGAGTGCAATTGCTCCGACACTCAGCAGCATAAAGAGCAGAATAACCTTTTTGCGGCTTTTCAAAAGCTGACTTAACAGACCGCTTGAAAGGTCGCCAAACACCAGGCCAAGATAGCAGTACATCACCGCATTGCCAGCAGAAACCGGCCCGGCAATACCAAGCTCCACACCAAATTCGGGCGAAAAGGTAATCAGCACACCAACCACAAACCAGATCGGCACACCAATCATGATTGAGTTGATATAACGGAAAAAGCGGTTAGGATCGGTAAACAGGGCAAACATATTGCCGCGACTGAGGCCTGTATTGACCTCCATAGCCTTAAACATGCCAGACTCAGCAACCTTTAGCCGAGCAAGAAGCAGCAGAAGTCCAAGTCCTCCTCCAATAAAAAAAGCGTTATGCCACTCATAAGTGTTGGCCACAATATTGGCAAGAATCGCTCCCGAAACACCGATAGAGGCAACAAGCATGGTGCCATAACCTCGAATTTTTGTATGCAGCACCTCTGACACCAGCGTGATTCCCGCCCCAAGTTCCCCGGCAAGACCAACACCTGCAATAAATCGCAATGCCGCATAAGCGGGAAGCGAAGAGACAAAACCATTGGCAATATTAGCAACAGAGTAGAGCAAAATAGAGGCAAACATGATTTTCAGACGCCCCTTTTTGTCACCAAGCCAGCCCCAGAGAATTCCGCCCACCAGCATTCCGATCATCTGCATATTCAGCAGATAAACCCCGTAATCGATCAACTCCCTGCCAGAAAGCCCGAACGATTTCAGACTCGGCACCCTGACAATGCTGAACAAAACCAGATCATAGATATCAACAAAATAACCCAGCGCTGCTACAATCACGGGCAAGCTGAAAATATCGCGCACCGACGCATACTCCTTATGCTTCACAAAAAACTCCCTAACTGTTTGACTTGCCGATTAAGAACCCTGTACTTTCTTGCCCCTGGTCTGAAATAAAGCTCATCACAAACGAAGAAAATGCTTCTCCACCGCAAGTACTTCCTGACTGGTTACATCACCATAAAGCGGCTGGACTGCACCGGTAATCGGCACAAGTAAATCAGGAAATATGCTGACTTCAACTCCCTGCATAATACTCTCAAAAAAAACAACAAGCCTGGTCTCCCGAGCTTGTTTTACCACAACCCCTTCAAAATCCTTAAACGGACCAGCAAGAACCCTGACCTTCTGACCAGCAGGTAGAGAGGATACCGTCCGGTTAACCGCATCGGGCTCCCTGACAAGTTTTTTGAGCCAATCAATATCTTTCTCGCTGATAACAGAAGGCTTTCTGCCAATCCCTACAAACTTCACGACACCCTCCGTGTCGAGAACATTGATATTCTCCTTGTGTATATCAATGTTGACAAATACATATCCTCTAAACAACGGTTCAGAGACTTTTTTCTTTCTGTCACTCCATTGCTTCCAGGTTTCAAGCAGCGGGAGAAAACTTGCAACGTCCTGCTCAAGCAACAGTTGGTGCACTTTTTTTTCATACCGCGAGCGAACATAGACAGCATACCACCGTAACCTCTCAACGTCATCCATTCAAAGATATTATTGATTGTCAAACCTGAAAAAAGTGTAATAGCACCCTCACCATTATCTAAAAACAAAGGTAACAACTCCGCATTATTTTGCAAATTGCCACCGCACCCAATAAAAGAACCACCCGATCATCTCACGCAACGCTTTTTCCGACTGAGCAAGCGCCTCAGCACTCGGTAAAAAACGTAATACTGTCAACCCGGAGTTATTCTCCACCTGATAATCCACACGAAACGGCACTACATCAAAACCTTCCTGTTCAAATAACAGAACAGCCCGACGGGCATGATAAGCACTGGTGACGAGAATAATTTTTTTCTTCCCCTTGCCAACACCAAGCAACTTCTCCACAGCAACCGCTTCATCAGCAGTATTACCAACCTTTTCAGTTAAACGAATCACTCTCTGCGGAATCCCAAGCCGCACAGCCCTCCTTTCCAGCAACTCACCCTCAGGCACCGCATCCTGTTGCCAGGGCAACTGACCTCTGGTAAACACAATCACAGGCGCCTTTCCTGCCTTGAAAAGATCGATACCAGCCTCAAAACGATCAACAGCATCACCCCATTCTCCAAGCGGAGCACCATCAACCTGGCGAATCATTCCGCTCAACACCACAATGGCATCAGCATTATCTACCGCACTCACAGAAATACGGACGCTACCACCCTCAACAAACCGCATCAAACCATCAGAGACCACAGGCATACTGAACGCCCATAGCAGAAGAGCCGCATACCATATCAACAACCTTTTGCGCAAAACCAGACCAGCAAGCATACACAACAGAGTAAACCCCAGCGGCAGAACAAGAATCGGAAGAATTTTATTGACAAGAAGCATAATTTCATCCATAGACAACGTTTTGTTGATCAAGATCATGGTCGCAGCAAAAGCGATCAATCAGTCGCAGAAATTGAGCTCCATAGCGTTCGAGCTTTACTTCGCCGACTCCGGAAACCGCGAGCATGGTTTCAGCGGTACGAGGACAGAGTGCTGCCATGTCGTGAAGCGTGCGATCTGAAAAGACGATGTAAGGCGGAATCCCCTGTTCATCGGCGATCTGCTTGCGGAGTGTTCTGAGAAGCTCGAAAAGCTCCTGATTGTCTGGCGCTGCTGAAGAAACAGACGACTTTAGTTGTGACGCCTTTGCTTTTTTCTTTTCCTCAACCCTGACAATTTCAAGACGCTCCTCGCCCTTCAGAAGCTGGATTGCCTTGGGCAGAAGAAAAAGTGTTGGATAGAGCCCTTCTGATTTCTCGATGACTTTTTGCGCAAGAAGTTCATCAATAAGCTGTCGCCAGTATTTTTTTTCGTGCTCTTTGCCAACACCCCAGGTTTTGAGGCGATTGTGGCCAAAGTCGCGGATTTTTTTATTATCACTTCCGGTGACAATATCCACAATATGCATGGCACCGAACCGCTCTTCGGTGCGCACTATAGCGGAGAGCAGCATTTGTGCTTCGCGGGTGCAGTCGGCCACTTCGCGGTTGCCAAGACAGATATCGCAGGAGTTGCAGTTATCGTGCGGATAGCTCTCTCCAAAATAGTCGAGCAGGGTTCTGCGCCGGCAGACTGAGTTGCTGGCAAAAGCAATCACCTTCGTCAGTGCTCCAAGCGCCTTGGTCCGTTCAGTCTCATCAGGCATTGCGTCGATAAAGAAGCGCATTTTGGGAATATCTCCCTGCGCAAACAGAAGAGTGCATTGCGCTGGTTCGCCGTCTCGACCTGCCCTTCCGGTTTCCTGATAGTAGTTTTCAATGCTTTTCGGCAGGTCGGCATGGATGACAAACCGGATATTTGATTTGTCGATGCCCATGCCGAAGGCTATGGTAGCTACGATGACATCAACTTCATCGCGTATGAACGCTTCCTGGTTATGTTTGCGATCGGCATCGCTGAGGCCTGCATGGTAAGGAAGAGCTCGAAACCCTTTCGCCTGCAGCATGGCCGCAGTATCGTTGACGCTTTTGCGGCTGGTACGGTAGATGATGCCCGCTTTGCCAGGATTTTTTTTAAGCAGGGCGACAAGCTGTGCTTCAGGGTTGTCCTTGAAACGGACGTCGTAAAAGAGATTCGGACGATCGAAGGAAGCCCGGACAACAAGTGGAGTGCGCAAGGCAAGCTTGTCCAGAATATCCTGCTGCACCCGGTGCGTTGCCGTTGCGGTAAAGGCTGCAACCGGGAGGTCTGGAAAAAGCGTTACAAGAGCCGAGAGTGACAGGTAATCAGGACGAAAGTCGTGCCCCCATTCCGAGATGCAGTGCGCTTCATCAATCACCGCCATACTGATCTTCACTCTGCCGATCACCTCCCGGAAATGGTCGAGAGTAAAGCGTTCGGGGGCAACATAAAGCAGGTCGAGTGAATTGGTAAGCAAATCGTGCATCACTTCGTCGCGCTCGTCAGGCAAGAGTGAGCTGTTGAGGAAGGCTGCCCGTATGCCGTTTGCTCGTGCTCCATCGACCTGGTCTTTCATGAGGGCAATAAGGGGACTGATCACCATGCAGGTGCCGGGCAGCATGACTGCCGGGAGTTGATAGCAGAGTGATTTGCCTCCACCGGTTGGCATGACGGCGAAAACATCTTTTTGGGCGAGCAGTGCCCGGACAACCTGTTCCTGGTTTGGCCGGAATTCACGGAAGCCGAAGACCTTGCGGAGGGTATCGAAAAGAGCTGCCTCTGACATTACATTAATAATCTTTTCCGCTGATTTCACGAATTTTCTGTATCATTAATTGTAATCCAGACAGCTTTGTTAATTTAACGAAAATTACACCATGGAAAAATGGGTCTGTGTACCATGCGGCTATGTCTATGATCCTGAAGTGGGCGATCCTGACGGCGGTGTCGCACCGGGAACTCCTTTCGCAGACATCCCTGATGACTGGGTCTGCCCGGTCTGCGGAATGGACAAATCATCGTTTGAACAAGAGTAAACGACGACGTTAAGAAAGCACGGTGCGTCTCTGATTGCATGGCATCAGGGGGCACCGGAGCTTCCACTCCCTGGTGTCGTTTCAGAAGAATTGCCTTGTGTCTTTTTTTCCGGAACAATGCCATCACGTTGAGTGACCTTTCCTGCGGTGCTGTCTGCAGTAATTGCCTGATCAAGCAGATACTGCGGCACCCCGATCACCACCGAATCAACTGCAGTAGTATCCGGTGTTATGGTCATCACCTCTTTATAGTCAGGAACAACGATTCCGCGCCGCCGCATAATGGCATAAATCAGACTGGAGCGATTTCGAACATAGCGTGAAGAGCCTGTGGGAGAGAACACAATCGGATTGGGAAGTGCGGCTGCAAGTCTTGAGGCCTCTCTTGCTGAAAGTTTTGCCGGACTCACCCCGTAGTAGTGGCGGGCAGCCTCTCCTATACCGAAAATACCGTCACCCCATTCGGCAATATTTACATAAAGCTCAAGAATCCTGCGCTTCGAAAGTGTTTTTTCAAGTCTCCAGGTAAGAATCGCCTCCTTTATTTTGCGAACCGGATTTTTGGAGGGGGAGAGGTAAAGATTTTTGGCAAGCTGCTGGCTGATGGTGCTGCCACCCATCTTGAATTTTTTGGCAAGAATATTTTTTTCCAGTGCCCGCTCAATTGCCTGATAATCAAACCCCTCATGCTGCCAGAACTTGTCGTCCTCGCCTATCAGAACCGCTTTGATAAGGTTCTGTGAAACCTTGCGCAACGGCACCCATTTCTGTTCAATTTTTTTATCACTGAGTCCCTCCCGTTTCCACTCAGCCTCACGGTACTCCATAAACGCTGTTTTGGAAGGATTTTCATCCACCAACTTTTCAATATTGGGATAAAAAAAGTAACGGCCGACATCAACCGCAAAAAGCAGCAACAGAATGATGAAAATTATTCTGAGAAGCTTCATACTTTTGGATAGCTGCGTTGAACGTGCGAGCAAGAAAATACCGGAATGGAATGACAAAGCTGACTGCTTGACAGAAATGTGCCCTCGGGCAGACTCGAACCGCCGACCTACAGTTTAGGAAACTGTTGCTCTATCCACTGAGCTACAAGGGCATAGGAAAAAACGCTTTGCAAATTGATTGCTTAATGTACTCAAAAAAAAACATTTTTCAGAATGCAAGAGAGTCCTGATGAGTAATCACAAAAAAGCTACGGTCAGAGAGGGAAAGAACGTGATAATTCACCTGTCTCAAGCAAAAAATTCAGTATGCTGAAAATATTTTTTATAACAGTATTATTCACTTAACTTCAATACTTTCATTTTACCAGAATTTTTGGTCTTCTGCCTATAACCCTGTCCACATAATCACAGAAAATTCATGGATAGCAAAATCAGTTCATCTCTTCCCAAGCTTAAATTAAAGGAGTCCCGCATGAAAAAAATGGTGCCGATTGTTTCATTTCTTCTGTCAATGCCCGTAGTCGCGCAAGGTGTAGAGTTCCAGACTCCGGGAGCCATGGGTATGGGTGGCGCGGGCGTCGCCAGAAACAATGGCTCATTGACTTCGTACTGGAACCCCGCAGCCGGAGCTTTCAGTAAATCCTCTTTTGCCTTGAATGCCGGTGTTGGTGTTGGTATAAGAGGCAGTGATGGACTGGCAGAAAATATTGACCGATTTTCGAACATTGACTTTGACAGAGTTAAAAATTTCAACACCATAACCTCTACGGCTGATAATGTGGGCGATTTTGTGAAGACATTATCCATTCTTGACGACATTGATGCCCGTAAGGGAAATATGGCAGTCGCAGTCATTGCGCCAGTCAGTTTTTCTTCAGGAAGGTTCTCTTTTGGTATCTTTGGGAGTATGGAAGGGTATGTGCAGCCAATCGCCGATATAAAGAATATTCTTCCGAACACGACCAGTGGCACAACGACCCTGACCGTCCGAAATCTTTATGAGGCCGTTCAGCACACGACTCAACCATCCCCCGCTTTGGGTTACTTTTCAACGGATCAATTGAATTCGTTGGTCAGTCAAATCAAAATTGCTGATAACACTCTTACAACGACCCAGGCTACGAATTTGGCTAATGCTATTGACAATCAGTTGAGCGGCAGTGGCATTGAGGCTGGCACTGCGCTTTCTGCTATTACCACTTATGCTTTGCCCGCCCTGCAAGCTCAGGATAACACGAAAACGTTGAAGCAAAACACGACTTCGGTTATGACGAAGGCTGTCCAGTATGTTGAAATACCTCTCTCTTACGGACACCCGATCAATGTTGGTTCTAACGGCAAGCTGGGAATTGGTGTCACCGGTAAAATTATTTCGGGAACTGTATATCAGAATCAGGTGCTGCTGGTTAATCGACCAAATGGAGATAATGTCAGCGCAAAAGATCTGATTGATGATATCACGACCAACAAAAAGAGCTCTGTCGCTTTTGGTCTTGATCTTGGCGCATTGTACAAGTATAAAAACTGGCTGAGTCTTGGCGTTGTCGGCAAAAACCTTAACTCGCCAAAGCTTGATGCGCCGGACTATTTTACACCTGAATACAGTGGCGGTGTAGTCGGATTGACAAACAGGGTTACTGGAGGAACCGTTGAATTGAAACCACAGGTTCGTTCTGGTATAGCTATTGACCCCGTCAGTTGGATGACGTTTGCCGCAGATCTTGATTTGACGGAAAATGACACTGTTTCTCCTGGATCTCTGGTGGGAAGTTCAATCACCAGCAGAAATTTGGGCGGAGGAGTTGAATTTAAACCGGCTTCATGGCTGAAGTTACGTGGTGGCGCTTATAAAAACCTTGCTGGTTCTGGTGGAAGTGTCTTAACCGCAGGATTCAAGTTTTTTCTGCTGGATGTTGATGGCGCTTTTGCAACAGACACGTTTACGATTGATGGTAATGAGCTTCCTAAAGAGGTGAAGGTTAATGCTGCTTTGAGTTTTTCTTTCTGATCTCTCAGAACTAGCTTGTCAGAGAAAGGGCTCTTGCCATCGAGGTTGGCAGGAGCCTGTTTATTTTCTCCCGAACATTTTGTCGAGCTGGTCGAGGGAAAGTTTGATAATGACGGGTCTGCCGTGTGGACATGAATAGGGTTCGCGAGTTGCAAAAAGGTTGTCGATGAGTGAGCGCATCTCTTCAAGGGAGAGTTTCTGGCCCGCCATGATGGCATTGCGGCAGGAGTAGGATTTGGCAAGGTTGTCGCGCTTTTCAAGCTTGATTTTTGAGGCATTCTCCTGATATTCAGCAATCATATCCTGCAAAATCGTCACTTCCGTGCCCGATTTGACATCCTGGGGAACTCCTTCAATCATGACCGTCCTGTTGCCAAACAACCTCAGATTAAAGCCAAGCCGGAAGAGATCTTCACGGATCTCCTCAAACACTTCGTACTCCCATGGTCGGAATTCAACTTTCTGCGGAAAGAGCAATTGCTGGGAGTTAGGAACATTCTGCTGCATCACCTCAACGGCACGTTCGTACAATACCCGTTCGTGCGCCACATGCTGGTCAATAATCATCAGCCCTGTCTTGATCTGGCATATCAGGTATTTGTTGTGTAACTGCCAGATTTTTGGTTCAGCATCTTTCGGGTTTGGAACAACGTCATCGTCATAGATTGGAGCAAGCAGCACTGACGCAAGCTGCTCATCCCCTTCCTGCAACTCTCGCACCGGCTGAGACGGAAAGATTTCGGGCTGATGCCAGAGAGAGACCCGTGGCGCTGCAGGCTCATGAAACGCCCCTTCACGATAATTCCGATAAAGGTCATCCGTCGTTGTAACACGATGGGGAATATCCGGGAAAGAAAATTTTCTCGGCGACGACGAATCGTTTTGTGGGGCTGCCAGGTCAGGAGAGAAATCGTGCAACTGAATGCTCCGCTTGATAACCGGATAGAACATGTTACGCACATTGCGCTCGTCATCAAACCTGACCTCAAGTTTTGCAGGATGCACGTTTACATCGATACGGGAAGGATCAATCCCAAGAAAAAGTAGCACGAAAGGAGCCTGACGGTCAACAAGTAAATCACCATAAGCCTGCTGAACTGCCTGTGAAAGCATCCGGTTCTGAACAAGGCGACGATTGATAAAAAAATACTGATCGAGTTTCTTGCGTTTCTGCATGGCCGGTTTGCCGAGATAACCCCGGATAGAGAGGTAATCATTTTCTTCGGAAAGCTCAATCATACTTGCGGAAAAATCATCGCCATAAAAGACATTGAGCCGTTCCAGAATATCCGGACTTTTTACATGAAAAAGCTCGTCATCATCACTATACATTCGCCACTCGATTTCAGGATATGCCAGCACGAAAGATTTGACAATCTCAAAAATATGATGATACTCGGTAGCGTTTGACTTCAGAAACTTCCTCCTGGCCGGAACATTGTAAAAAAGGTTCCTGACGCTGATGGTGGTACCCTGTTCTCCCTGCACCCCTGACTCTTCGGCCAGAACTCCTCCCTCATAGCGAAACCTTAACCCAAGCGTCTCTGCAGCCGTACGGGTTTTCAGCTCAAAATGAGAAACCGAAGAGATACTTGCCAGCGCTTCTCCCCTGAACCCGAGACTTTGCAGTGAATCCAGATCTTCGACACCGGTAATTTTGCTGGTTGCAAATCGTTCGACACACAAAAGAGCATCTTCACGCACCATCCCGGCGCCATTATCCACAATCCGGATCAGCTCCTTTCCTGCATCCTTAATGGAAACAGTTATTCTGCTGGCACCGGCGTCAATTGAATTTTCAAGAAGCTCCTTGACAACCGATGCCGGGCGCTGAACAACCTCCCCGGCAGAAATTTTGTTCGCAACAATATCAGGTAATCTTGCAATGCTTGCCATAAGCTAACAGGAGAACAATACTCTTTTCAAAAAGACCACAATATTTTATCTGTTCAGTAATTTATCAATAAAAGAGCCTCTTTTGTTAGAACATTTCAGGAGATACCTTCTTTCCTGGAAAAAAATTTCAGCCAACAGCACAAAGGTGACCCGGGAGCGCCGAGCTCCAGCTCGGCAAAAGAGAGTCAACCCTGTCGCAGGAAATGCCATAATTCCCGCAGGGCGGCTTCACTGAAGCGGAGCTTGTTCTGTTGACGATCTCCCTGCAGAACAAGCCTTCGGGAAATCAGATCGGAAGAGTTTTTTTGAGCAATCGCCAGACAAAGTGTCCCGACAGGCTTTTCAGGAGATCCTCCAGAGGGCCCGGCAATACCCGTTGTCGCAACCGCAAAATCGGCACCGCTTTTTTCAAGGCATCCGATTGCCATGGCTTGGGCGACCTCTTCGCTCACTGCCCCGAACTTGTTGATGGTCTCTTCCGGTACTCCAAGAGTGCGATGTTTTGCCTGGTTGCTGTACACCACAAACCCCTGAAGAAAACAGGATGATGAACCGGGCACATCAGTCAACCGGCTGGCGACAAGACCACCGGTACAGGATTCAGCGACCGCAACAGTAAATCCTCTGGAAGCAAGCATCCCAAGAATGATCTCTTCAAGAGTCACCTCGCTGGTCGCATAGATATACTTGTCTGCCTTCAGTACAATGGCCTCAACAACGCTGCGATTATCACGATCAACCTCATCCCTGTCACGCCCGATGGTACTGATCATCAGGTTGACACCTGCCGCATGGGGAAGATAGGCCAGAGTCGTTCCCGCTGGCAGGCGATCCTCAACCTCTACAATCATCTCTGCAAGCCTCGATTCACCGATACCAAGTGTTTTTATGGGGGTATGACGGATAATGGTCTTTGAAAGACCTGTGAAATATGGTAGAACCGTAAATTCCATCATGGCCTTCATTTCGGAGGGCACCCCAGGCATCAACACCATATAGTGGTTCTGAAACTGCTTTCCGCAGGAAATAATCATCCCCGCAGCACTTCCCCGTGTATTCGGAATAACCTGAGAACCCTCTATCACCATAGCCTGCTCCCGGAGTGATGGCGACATCTCCAGTCCGTATGTTTTTATCCGAACCGCAAGATTCTGGTATGCCTCCTGATTGAGCTCCGTCCCTCTGCCAAGAAGCTGTTCAACCGCTTTTTTGGTCCGGTCATCTCTGGTTGGCCCGAGACCTCCGGTGACCAGAACAAGGTCGGCCCGCTGCAGCGATTCAGCAAACACTGAAACCATCTCATCTTCACGGTCAGAACAGGCAACCACTCTGCCCACTGGAACGCCTATACCGGCAAGAGCTCTGGAGATAAAAGCGGCATTGGTATTTACCCGCTCTCCTTTAAGCAGTTCATCGCCAACCGAAACAATTTCTGCGCGCATAGCTTGTTCTCCTCAGACCAGATAACTTGCAATACGAAGAATATCAGCAAAAACACCGCCTGCCGTAACCTCCGCGCCAGCGCCTGGTCCCCGAACCACAAGAGGAGTTGCCCGATAGCGCTCTGTGGTAAAGACCACCATATTTTCAGATCCGCTGAGGCCCGCAACAGGACTGGCGAGAGGTATCCGCTTTACCCCTATGCTTGCCTTCCCTTCCCTGATCTCTCCGGCATAGGCAATAGTCATTCCGTCTGCTGCCGCCTTTTCTGCCGCATCGCTGTACCATGCGTCAACACTGGACAATCGGTCAAGAAACTCGGAAACAGGCATCTCGCCACGGTACTCAGGGGGAACAAGACTCTCGCAGACAACATCGCCGTACTCCAGCGTAAAGCCGAGTTCACGGCCAAGAATAAGAAATTTTCGGGCAAAATCAGCCCCTGAAAGATCATCACGGGGATCGGGTTCGGTATAACCTGCCCCCTGGGCACGACGGACAATGTCGCTGAACTTGCCGCCTTTGCGAAGTTCATTGAAAATAAAGCTCAAGGTACCGGAAAGAACTCCCTCAATAGAGATTATTTTGTCTCCGCTGTTCTTGAGATCATGGAGGGTGTTGATGATCGGCAGTCCCGCGCCTACATTGGTTTCATAGAGAAAACGGGCATTACTTTTGCGCTGGGCATCCCTTATCCTTCTATAGAGTGGCCAGGGGCCTGCCATTCCAAGTTTGTTTGCCGTCACCACAGAAATATTGGCAAGCAGCAGGTCGGGATATATTTCTGCAACCTTAGCGCTTGCCGTACAGTCCACAAAAATGGTGTTATGCAGGTTTCTCTCCCGGATAAGCTGAAGGTAGCCTTCAATACCATGGTGTTCAACTCTCGGAAGAAGAAGCGCCTGCCAGTTCTGGAGGTCAATACCGTGATCATCCAGTGCAATTTTGCGGGTGTTGGCCATCCCGCAGACCACCACGTCAAGATCGTTATCCTGCTGCAGATTGAGACGATGGGCACTGATCTGACTGATCAGGCTTTTTGCGATCGTGCCGGTGCCGGCAATAAAGAGATGCACCTTGCGCTGCGACAGAAAAAATGACTCATGTATGCAGTTCAGAGCCTTATCCTCGTCATGGCTCTCGATGACCAGAGAAATATTCATTTCGTTGGCTCCCTGGGCAACGGCAATAACATTAATGCCATTTTTACCGAGCGTTTCAAATAACTGGGCTGAGACACCAGGATGACCCGACATGTTATTGCCGACCACGGCAATCATGGCCATATTTCGGCGAATCAGGAGAGGGTCTATCTGACGTGATCCGATCTCTCCGATGAACTCCTCCTCCAGTATTTTTTTTGCTTTTGCAGCCTGCGCAGGGTTGATGGCAAGGGTAATCGACTGCTCGGATGATGCCTGTGATATGAAGATGATGTTAATCGTGTTCCGGGCAAGGCAACTGAACAGGCGTGATGCTATCCCTGGAACACCCACCATGCCGCTCCCGGACATGTTCAGAAGGACAACATTGTTGATGGATGAAAGGCCTGTTACCGGCAGTGGACGACTTATTTCCGGAGGGGTGGCTTTTTCTATGCGCGTCCCTTTCGCTGAAGGGTTGAACGAATTTTTGATCAGCAAAGGAATGCCTGCTTTCATGGCAGGCTGAACAGCAAGCGGATGCAGCACTCTTGCTCCGGCATGAGAGAGCTCCATCGCTTCTGCATAACTGATATAGGGTAAAATTCTTGCATCGCGAACCCGTTTGGGATCCGCACTGAAAAAACCGTCAACATCAGTCCAGATCCAGATTTCTGACGCGCTGAGCGCTGCGCCGAGAATCGATGCCGTATAATCGGAGCCTCCACGACCAAGCGTCGTTACCGTTCCATCCGGTGCCGCAGCAATAAATCCGGTCACCACCGGTATTCCATCATAAGAAGCAAGGCGTTTTTTGATCTGGAGTTCGGAGGCGTGCATGTCAACCCTGGCATCAGCATAATTGGCATCGGTAAGAATCAGTTCGCTGGCATCAAGAGAGAATGATGCCATCCCGCGCTCCTGCAAATAAGAGCTGACAATGCGGGCGGAAAGACGTTCGCCGAAACTCATGACGAGGGCAAGGCTTTTTTCAGAAAGCTCTCTGAGTAAAAATACGCCTTGCACAATATTGTTGAGGTCAGAAAGTTCAGCTCGTATCGCATCGCTGACTTCATCAAGAGGATTCCCGGAAAAAAGCTCGTTGGCTATCGAGAGATGCAGGTGATCAAGTTCCTCAAGGGTCGAGCGATAACTGCTCTCTCCACTACAAGCTTTTGTGGCTGAGTCCAGTAAAAGATCGGTGACGTGATGAATGGCCGAAACAACAACTACAATCTTGTCTTTTTGTAATGCCCCGGCAAGAATATCTGCAATTTTTTTAATCCGCCCGGCCGTTCCCAGAGAAGTACCTCCAAACTTGTATATCTTCATGCTCGCGCCCATGCCTTACTTTAAAGATGAAAAGAGACTGAACAATGAGTTCTCAGTGTGCAATATAATTCATTTCCCGAATGAGTTGCATAACAGTAACTCCTGTTGTGGCTAAGAGTGTACAAAAAAAAGCGCCCTTGCAGGCGCTTTACGAAATAAGGAAGATCAACGACAATATCAGCTTGTCAATGCATCAGCGCCTGAAACGATTTCACTCAGCTCAGTAGTGATCGCCGCCTGCCGGGCACGGTTGTAGCTGATGTTGAGCGTGCGCAGGAGCTCCTTTGCATTTTCAGTTGCCGAATCCATCGCCGACATGCGGGCCGCCTGCTCTGCAGCATTCGATTCAAGCATCATTCTCCATATCTGGGTATTCAGATGCTTTGGAACCAGAACGTCAATAATTTCTGCAGGTGATGGCTCGTAAATATAATCACTGCCGCTCTCCTTGCCGGAAGTTTCTGGAGCAATAGGAAGAATAACCTCATCTCTCAGATGCGGGGCAAGCACCGACTTGAATTCATTGTAGACTACTACAACCTTGTCTACCTCGCCGCGCAGATACATGCCCGATGCGGTATCGGCAATCTCTTTGGCCGTACTGAAATCAAGATGCTGGAAAACAGCAGTATACCCCTTGACGATCTTGTATTCTCTTTTCCTGAAAAAATCAAAGCCGCGTGAACCGGCACAGATCAGGCTGACTCCGCCCTTGGCGTGAAGAGCAGCATAATCCTCATGAATGATTTTATGCGCAAGCTTTATGGCATTGGTATTAAACGCTCCGCACAAACCTCTGTCGGCTGTAACAAGGATCACAAGAACCTTGTTAACCTCTGAACGACCTGAAAGCAGGGGGTTGACTGAAGTATCTACCTTGACAGAGAGTGAACCAAGCATATCCTTCAGCTTCGCGGCGTAAGGACGAGCCATGACGGCCCGTTCCTGAGCCCTTCTCAGCTTTGCAGCGGCCACCATCTTCATTGCTTTGGTGACCTGCTGTGTAGACTTTACCCCTTTGATTCGTACACGTATATCCTTTAATGTAGGCATGTATAACGGGACTGTTAATAAATTGCTTGAAAACCTGTCTCCTCTCTCTTACGCTTTGTTCTTTTCTTTGAAGGAATCCACAAATTTAAGGGCGATCTCCTTAAGTTTTCCTGCAGCATCGGCTTCCAGAGTACCGGTCTCCGCAATTTTTTTGAGGAGATCATTGTACTTGATTTCAAGCATGGCAAGAAACTCCTCCTCAAACTTGCGAATAAAGCGCAAATCAACCGTGTCGAGTAACCCCTGGGTACCAAGGAAAATAATGGCAACCTGTTTCTCAACGGGCATCGGAATATACTGGCCCTGTTTCAGAATTTCAACCAGTCTTGCACCTCTGTCAAGCTGCGCTTTGGTGGTTTTATCAAGATCGGAACCGAATTTCGAGAAGGCCTCAAGTTCACGGAACTGTGCAAGGTCGAGACGCAGGGTACCTGCAACCTTTTTCATGGCCTTTATCTGTGCAGCGCCGCCAACTCGGGAAACAGAAATACCGACGTTGATAGCCGGTCTCTGACCTGAGTTGAAGAGGTTAGATTCAAGAAAGATCTGACCATCGGTAATGGAAATCACGTTGGTCGGAATATACGCGGAAACGTCACCAGCCTGGGTTTCGATAACCGGCAGTGCGGTAAGGCTTCCACCTCCCTTGACCATTGATTTGAGTGCCTCAGGAAGATCGTTCATTTTCCTTGCAACCTCAATATCATCGGTTATTTTCGCAGCTCTTTCAAGCAGACGGGAATGTAAATAGAAAACGTCACCAGGATAGGCTTCACGTCCCGGTGGGCGGCGAAGAAGCAGGGATACCTGACGATAGGCAACAGCCTGTTTGGAAAGATCATCATAAACAACAAGAGCGTGGCGGCCGGTATCGCGGAAAAATTCTCCAAGAGTAGCACCGGCAAAAGGGGCAATAAACTGAAGTGGAGCTGGATCGGATGCCGTCGCCGAAATTACGGTGGTGTACGACATCGCATCATATTTTTCAAGGGTATTGACAACCTGGGCAACCGTTGAGCCTTTCAGACCAATTGCCACGTAAATACAGAAAACTCCTTTGCCCTTCTGGTTGATGATGGTATCAATTGCAACAGCAGTCTTTCCTGTCTGACGGTCGCCAATGATAAGTTCGCGCTGTCCACGACCAATCGGAATCATGGAATCAATCGCCTTGAGACCTGTCTGCAACGGTTCATGAACTGATTTACGGTAAATAACGCCTGGAGCCCTGCGTTCGAGTGGAAGACGAATCTGTGTTTCAATGGCGCCCTTGCCATCAATGGGCTCTCCCAGAGGGTTGATGACTCTGCCGAGCATTGCCTCACCTACAGGAATAGAAGCAAGAATGCTGGTTCTTTTTACCCTGTCACCCTCTTTTACCAGATTGGATTCACCAAACAATACAGCGCCGACATTGTCTTCCTCAAGGTTTAAAGCCATACCCATCACTTTGTTGGGAAACTCAAGAAGCTCGCCTGCGGCAACCTTCGATAAACCGTAAACACGAGCAATACCGTCACCAACCTGCAGCACTGTTCCCACATCATAAACTTCCGCTTCTGACTCAAAACCGGCAAGCTGCTTGCGAAGTATGGATGAAACCTCATCAGGCCTGACTGTT